>DATACC010000034.1:0-13490 GCA_036259255.1 Thermoanaerobaculia bacterium
CCCCTGAATTCTCACCGACAGCCCCGCGGCCCCTGGACAGGCCCCCCACGACCCGCCCAGCGAACGCGACACCCCCGACGCCCCGGGCCTCCAGCCAACCTCCAGCGCATCCGATAGAATGCCGACGTGCGCCCCGGTGCCGGCCGGGCCCACCGCCGATTCCCGTTCGAAGAGTGACCCGAAGACCTGGTGAGCCGTCAGAGGCCTGGAGGGAGATTCCCGTGGACATCGAAGGCAAGAAGATCCTGGTGCTGGGAGGCTACGGCTTGGTGGGCACCGCCGTGTGCCGCGAGCTGCTCCGGCGGCAGCCGCGGGAGATCCAGATCCACAGCCTTCGCCAGGAGGAGTCCGAGGCCGCCCGCGACGAGCTCGCCCGGGAGGGCGGTGAGACGACGCTGAGCGTGTCGGCCGGAGACATCTTCGGTCTGGTCGGCGAGGCGACGCCGCGGGAACGGGCGCGAGCCCAGATCGGCTCCCTGGGCGACGGGGTGCCCCTCGAGCGCTTCCTGCTCTACCGGCTCCTCGTCGACGCGCGCCCCGACGTGGTGATCGACTGCGTCAACACCGCCACCGGCATCGCCTACCGCGACGCCTTCCGCGCCGCCGAGCTGCTGGCCCGCGAGAGCGAGGAGGGCACCGTGAGCCCCGAGGCGGTGGAGGGGCTGCTCGAGGCGCTGTACGTGCCGCGGCTCATCCGCCACGTCGAGGTGCTCCACCACGGCATGCACGAGGCCGGCACCCGGGCCTACGCCAAGGTGGGCACCAGCGGCACCGGCGGCCTGGGGCTCAACATCCCCTACACCCACTCCGAGGAGCGGCCGAGCCGGGTGCTGATGTCGAAGAGCGCCATCGCCGGCGCCCAGTCGATGCTGCTGTTCCTGATGGCGCGCACCCCGGGAGCGCCGCTGGTCAAGGAGATCAAGCCGGCGGCCGCCATCGCCTGGAAGAAGATCGGCTTCGGCCCGATCCACCGCCGCCGCCAACCCATCTGGCGCCTGGAGGCCGAGCCGCGGGCGCTGGGCCCGACCTTCTCCACCGAGGACCCCGGCGCTGCCCGGGTGCTCGACGAGGTGATGGAGAACGTGTTCGTCGACAGCGGCGAGAACGGCCTGTTCGCCCTCGAGGAGTTCGCCACCGTGACCTCCACGGAGCAGATGGAGTTCGTCACCCCCGAGGAGATCGCCCACTACCTGGTGCTGGAGATCGAGGGCCACGCCACCGGCTACGACGTGATCGCCGCCCTCGACGGCTCGGTGCTCGGCCCCAGCTACCGCGCCGGTGCCCTGCGCCACGCCGCCCTCGAGCGGATGCGCAGCCTGGAGGAGCGCCACGGCGTGCGCTCGGTGGCCTTCGAGATGCTCGGTCCGCCGCGGGTCTCGAAGCTCCTCTACGAGGCCCACCTGCTGCGCGAGACCTTCGGCACCCTGGATGCCCTGGAGGCCCTCTCCGCGGAGCAGGTGCGCGACCAACTCGACAGCCTGGTGCGCCAGCGCCCGGAGCTCACGGCGGAGATCGCCGCCGTCGGTCTGCCGGTGATCCTGGACAATGGCGAGGTGATCCGTGGCCCCCAGGTGCTGGTGCCGCAGGACGCCCGGGAGGTGGAGGTCACGCCCGAGAAGCTCGAGGGCTGGGTGCGCGACGGCTGGGTGGACCTGCGTCTCGCCTCGGCCGAGCGCTGGATGGAGCGCCTGCGCCGCATCCGCGAGGAGTGGGAGGCCATCGGCAGCGAGGACACCTCGAGCCGGCACGTGCGCAACCGCTCCTTCTGGAACGACGGCGGTCGCATCGAGCCCGCCAAGCTGGTGGGCTGGATCCTCACCGTCGAGGAGGGCGGCAACCGCACCAAGCGGTAGCGCCGACCGCGCGAGGGGGAGGCGCCGACGACCGTGGACTGGAGCATCGCCGAGGACATCCGCCGGGCGGAGACGCTGCCCGCCGCGGCGTACGCCGACCCGCGCTGGTTCGAGGCGGCGCGGGAGCGGATCTTCGCGCGCAGCTGGCAGCTCGTCGGCGACGCCGACCGGTTGCGCACGCCGGGCCGGGTGGAGCCGGTGACGCTGCTCGAAGGGATGCTCGACGAGCCGCTGCTCCTCGCCCGCGGCGAGGACGACGCCCTCTCGTGCCTGTCGAACGTCTGCACCCACCGCGGCGCCCTGGTCTGCGAGCACGCCGGGGTGGAGCGGTTCCTGCGCTGCCGCTACCACGGCCGCCGCTTCGCGCTGGACGGCCGCTTCCTCTCGATGCCCGAGTTCGAGGCGGCGGAAGGGTTTCCCCGGCCCGAGGACGACCTGCCCCGCCTGCCGCTCGAGGGCTGGGGCAAGCTCCTGTTCACCGCCCTCGATCCCGCCTTCCCATTCGCCGACTGGACGGCGGAGCTCGACCGCCGCGCCGGCTGGCTGCCACTCGGCGAGGCCGTCTTCGACGCCGCCCGCTCCCGCGACTACCTGGTGCGGGCCAACTGGGCCCTCTACTGCGACAACTACCTGGAAGGGTTCCACATCCCCTTCGTCCACGCGGCCCTCGCGGAGACGGTGGACTACGGCACCTACCGCACGGAGCTGTTCCCCTTCGCCAGCCTGCAGGTGGCGGAATCGCGCGGCGGCGAGGAGGTCTTCACTCCGCCGCAGGGCCACCCCGACCACGGCCGCCCCATCGCCGCCTGGTACTTCTTCCTGTTCCCCAACCTGATGGTCAACGTCTATCCCTGGGGGCTGTCCATCAACGTCGTCAAGCCCTTGGCCCCCGATCGCACCCGCGTCTCCTTCCTCACCTGGATCTGGGACGAAACGCGTCTCGGCAAGGGCGCGGGCGCGGCGCTGGACCGCGTGGAGCGGGAGGACGAGGTGGTGGTGGAGAGCGTCCACAAGGGCATCGCGGGCCGGCTGTACCGACGCGGCCGCTACTCGCCGACGAGAGAGCAGGGCGTCCACCACTTCCACCGGCTGTTGACGCAGTTCCTGGTCGAAGCTCCCCGGTGACCCCGGGGACGGCCGCGACGAACCGACAGGAGGCGGTGGGCCCCCACCGCTGACCGTCGAGCGAGCTGCTGTTCAGCCAGGAGCGGGTGTTCGGGGTTTCCTTCCGCCACCCACGGAGGCGGGAGGGGTGGCCGCTGGAGCGACCGGGCGGGTGGAGGTGGTGGGGCAGCGGCCTCGTCGCCGGCGCCGCTCCAATCGGTGAAGTTGTCACGAGCGGTGGCAGCCGGCGGCGCAGAGCGGGGCCCGCCGTTGATCCCTACCGAGTCGCCCCGCGTCCGCAGCCCCACCACCTCCACCCGCCCAGCGCAACGGCCGCCCCTCCCGCCGGGCCGAAGCGGCCCCGGCCCGAAGCCCGTGCCGGCCGGCCGATCCGCCGCCGGTCGTGAGAGAATCGCGCCATGGTGAGCACCCCCGTCAGCGCCCCCTCGGCCGAGACCCGCCCCCGCCTGCTGCCCCACGTACTGAGCATCGCCAAGGAGTGGATCAAGCGGCCGTTCTACCGGCTGTACGAGCGCCGCCTGGAGGGCAAGGTGGCCGAATGGGTGGTGCCGCAGCACATCGGCATCATCATGGACGGCAACCGGCGCTACGCGAAACGGGCCGGTAGCTCGTCGGTTTCCTTCGGCCACGCGCGCGGGGCCGAAAAGCTCCACCAGGTGCTCGGCTGGTGCTACGACGCCGGGATTCCGGTGGTCAGCGTGTGGAGCTTCTCGCTCGACAACTTCCAGCGCGACACCACGGAGCTCGAATCCCTGTTCCAGCTCTTCGAAGACAAGACGCGGGAGCTCGCCCACCGCAGCGAGGTGCACACCAACGACGTGCGGGTGCGCTACATCGGCAAGCTCGAGCTGCTGCCCGAGAGCCTGCGCGAGGCGATCCGCGCCGCCGAGGAGGCGACCGCCGGATACGAGCGCTACCACCTGAACATCGCGATGGCCTACGGCGGGCGCGAGGAGATCACCGACGCCGTGCGCCACTACCTGGCGGACCAGGCCGCCCGGGGGCGGTCGCTGGACGACGCTGCCGCGGAGTTCGACGACCGCGCCATCGAGCCCTACCTCTACACCTCCGGGCTGCCGGAGCCGGACCTCATCCTGCGCACCAGCGGCGAGGTGCGCCTTTCCGGGTTCCTGCTGTGGCAGAGCTGCTACTCCGAGCTGTTCTTCTGCGACGCCAACTGGCCGGCCTTCCGCAAGATCGACTTCCTGCGCGCCCTGCGCTCCTACCACCAGCGCCAGCGCCGCTTCGGCCGCTGAAGCGGCCGGTCCCCCGCTCGCGGCTCCCACCCGCCGCTAGTAAAGAAGTTTCTTGACATATACTTCTCGATAGGTCTAACCTCGGTGCGTGCTGTCCCGACGCAGCAGCGGCGCGGGTCGCCCGGTGCGAGACCACCGACCGGCCCCGGCTGCCTGTCGAGGTGCCGACCGCCGTCGCCGCCGGCCCGGCTCCACAGAGAAGGAGGACTACGCATGCCGTCTGTCTCCGCTGCCGGCCCTGGTCACCCCCGCGACACCGTGCTGTTGGCCCCCCTGCTGCTGCTCGCCCTGCTCGTTGCTCCGCTCGCCTCCGCCCAGGTGTTGCGCAGCGGTGCCGTGGAGCGCAGCGGCGACACCGGCTCGCTGCTGCCGATGACCACGAGTTGCAGCATCGTTCCCGAGAAGGAGCTGTTCATCGTGGACCTGTCGGTGGTGGAGGATTGCCTGCGCACCACCTGGGGGAGCTGTCCGACCCCGGTGCCGCTGCCCCTGCCGGCCACCCAGGGGGCGTGGACCTTCGGGCGCCTGATGCAGGGCCTGGCGGGTACCGCCGATCCGGTGGTGCTCGACCGTTTCGTGCGCGACTGGCTGGCCCACTGGCAACAGAACCTGCTGATCAACGGCGACAGCGTGCCGGCCCGGCCGGCCATCAAGACGCACGTGATCGACCCCTGGCAGTTGGCCAGCGGCGGCACGCTGCTCGACATGAAGAAGGCGCCCTTCCGGCTGCTGTCGATCGTCGCTCGCCTCGACCTGCGCGACCTGGCCGCCGGCTCGGCCGGCGAGGGCCGCTTCATCTTCGGCCTCACCGATCCCCAGAACCCACAGCAGGCCAAGGAGATGACGGTGATCTTCGAGTATCAGCTCGACGCCAGGGACTGCGGCGCGCTGCAGAACTGGGCGGCGAGCTGGCACGCCCTGGGTTCCCACCCGTTCGGGCCGCAGTACAACGCGGCGCTGCAGGCGGTGACCGATCGCTTCACGAGGATCGGGGCCTCGTCGCGGCGGCTCAACGGCAGCGCCATCAGCCAGGTGCGCACCAACGAGATCCTCCTGGCCGCGCCGTGGGAGCTGCGCGAGTTCCGGCTCACGCCGTCCGGTGTGATCGGCTCGCCCGGGCCCGCACCGCTGACCGAGGTGACGGTGGCGCGGACCCCGAACACGGTGCACGACAAGCAGCAGATCCTGGCCGACTTCATCAACGGGAACCAGGCGGCGATCCTCGCCAACCAGCACGACGTGCCGCTCTCCTTCCAGTGGCAGTCGTTCCGCGCCGGCCACTCGCCCCACAACCTGCAGTTCGGCTGGGACGGGCCGGGCGGCCCCTGCGCCTCGATCGTCGACCCGGAGGCGCGCCACATCCTCTCCCGCGAGACGTGCAGCGGCTGCCATGGCACGCCGGAGACCAACACCCGGTTCTACCAGGTGCTGCCGCGCGCCCCCGGCCAGGTGGCCCAGCTCGCCGGCTTCCTCACCGGCGCACCCGGCGGCGGTCCGATCTGGGTGACCGACCCGTGTGGCCGCACCCATCCCTTCGACGACATCGAGCGCCGGCGCCAGGACCTGTGCACCCTGCTCGGCTCGAGCTGCGCGACCTTGAGCGAGGAGGTCCCGCTGCAGATCGTCCACTGACGACCCGGCAGGAGGCTCACCCGGCGCCTCGGCCCGCGAACGCGGGCGGGGCGCCGTGGCTTCAGGTTGCGGAGGAAGGACCCCGCCGGTCCAGCAGGCGGCGCTGGACGCGGGCGCGCTCGAAGGCGGCGTCGCGGGCGGCGGCCATCGCCTGGTTGGAGACGCGCATGTCGCGGGCGCGCTCGATCAGCTCGGCCGGACGCTCCGGGTCGAGGTGCTCGAGGGGCTGGACCTGCTCGCTGACCAGGGTGAGGCGGTTGTCGACGAACTGGGCGAAGCCGCCGTCGAGGTACAGGCGGTCCAGCGTGCCGTCGGCCCGGGTCACCCGCAGCTCGCCGATGCCGAGCAGGCTGAGCAGCGGCGCGTGGTTCGGCAGGATGCCGTACTCGCCGTCGTAGGAGGGGAAGACCACCGAGAGGGCCTCGGTGTCGAGCACCGAGCCCTCCGGGGTGACCACCGACAGGTGGAAGGTGCGCTCGCGGGCCACCGGGTCAGCCGCCCTTCTCCATCTCTTCGGCCTTCTTCGCCGCGTCCTCGATGGTGCCGACGTACATGAACGCCTGGGTCGGCAGGTGGTCCCACTTGCCCTCCACCAGCTCCTCGAAGCTGCGCACCGTATCCTCGCGCGAGACGTACACGCCCGGGAAGCCGGTGAACTGCTCGGCGACGTAGAAGGCCTGCGACAGGAAGCGCTCGATGCGCTGCGCCCGGGCCACCGTCTTCTTGTCCTCCTCGGACAGCTCGTCGATGCCGAGGATGGCGATGATGTCCTGCAGATCGCGGTAGCGCTGCAGGATCTGCTGCACCTCGCGGGCCACCTTGTAGTGGCGCTCGCCCAGTGCCTCGGCCGACATGATGCGGCTGGAGGAGGCCAGCGGGTCCACCGCGGGGTAGATGCCCTTCTCGGCGATGCCGCGCTCCAGGTTCACCGTCGAGTCGAGGTGGGTGAAGGCGGTGGCCGGCGCCGGGTCGGTGTAGTCGTCGGCCGGCACGTAGATCGCCTGGATCGAGGTCACCGCGCCGCGCTTGGTCGAGGTGATGCGCTCCTGCAGCTCGCCCATCTCGGTGCCGAGGGTCGGCTGGTAGCCCACCGCCGAAGGCATGCGGCCGAGCAGCGCCGAGACCTCCGAGCCGGCCTGCGTGAAGCGGAAGATGTTGTCGACGAACAGCAGCGTGTCGGCGCCGGTCTGATCGCGGAAGTGCTCCGCCATCGTGAGCGCCGACAGCGCCACCCGCAGGCGGGCGCCGGGCGGCTCGTTCATCTGGCCGAACACCATCACCGTCTGGTCCATGACGGTCTTGCCGGTGTCGCCGATCTTCGCCTCCTGCATCTCGAGCCACAGGTCGTTGCCCTCGCGGGTGCGCTCGCCGACGCCGGCGAAGCACGAGTACCCGCTGTGGAACCGGGCGAGACGGGCGATCAGCTCCTGGATGATCACCGTCTTGCCGACGCCGGCGCCGCCGAACAGGCCGGCCTTGCCGCCGCGCACCAGCGGACAGAGCAGGTCGATCACCTTGATGCCGGTCTCGAACAGCTCCGTCTTCGGGGTGAGGTCGTCGAGCTCCGGCGCCTCGCGATGGATCGGGCGGAACTCGGTGGCGGCCACGGGGCCGCGGCCGTCGATCGGCTCACCCACCAGGTTGAACACCCGGCCCAGCGTCGAGTCGCCCACCGGCACGGTCACCGCCGCGCCGGTGTCCTCGATGCGCGAGCCGCGGGGCAGGCCGTCGGTGGAGCCGAGCGCCACGGCGCGCACCCGGCCTCCGCCCAGGTGCTGGGCGACCTCGCACCACAGCACGTCGGTGATCTCCTCCCCCAGGACGGTGCGGGTGATCGGCACCTTGAGGGCGTTGTAGATCGCCGGCATGCTCTCCTCGGGGAACTGCGCATCCAGCGTCGAGCCGATCACCTGGGTGACGGTGCCGTAGTTGCCGCCGGCACCGGTGCTCGGGGCGAGGGTCGATCCAGCCACGTTCGGTTCAGCCATGTCTTCTCGTCCTATCTGTCTCAAGCCAGCGCGTTGGCGCCGCCCACGATGTCCAGCAGCTCCAGGGTGATCTGCGTCTGGCGGGCACGGTTGTACTGGCGGGTGAGGTCGCCGATCATCTCGTCCGCGGCCTCGGTGGCCGCCTTCATTGCGGTCATGCGGAAGATCTGCTCGCTGACCGCGGCGTCGAGAAACGCCTGGTAGACCCGCATGCGCACGGTGGCCGGCAGCAGCCGGCCGAGCAGCTCGCCCGGGTCGGGCCGGATCTCGTACTGGGGGCGCGGGCCCGCCGCCTCCTCGCCGCCGCCCTGGGGACGCGCGATGGGCAGCACCCGCACCACCTCGGCCGACTGCTTGCCGGCCGACTCGAAGCGCATGTAGGCCACGTCCACCGCGTCGATGCGACCCTCGGCGAAGGCCTCGATCAGCTCGCTGGCCCACGGCTCCACCTGCTCGTAGCGCGGCTTGTCCTCCAGCGAGGCCAGGGTGCGGGCCATCGGCCGATTGCGGAAGCGGAAGGCGCTCGCCCCCTTCTTGCCGACCATCCACACGTCGGTCGACACCCCGGCCGCGGCCTGGCGGTCCAGGTGCTCGAAGGCGGCGCGGTGCACGTGGGCGTTGTAGCCGCCGGCCAGGCCCCGGGTGGAGGTGAGCACCAGCAGCGCCGAGCGGCGCTCCGGGTCGCGCACCTCGAGCAGCGGGTGCCTCAGGTCCCCCGCCGCCCGGCCGAGGTCGGTCACCAGCTCGGCCAGCTTGTCGGTGTACGGCCGGCTCGCCACGGCGCGGTTCATCGCCGCCTGGAAGCGGGCGGTGGCGATGAGCTGCATGGTGCGCGTGATCTTCTTGATGTTGCGCACCGACTTGCGGCGCTTGACGATGGCCCGGCGGTTCGCCATCGTTTACCTCCCGGCTCCCGCTCCCGCCCCGGCGGCCACCTCGGCGTCCGCGCCCAGGGCGCCGGCATCGTCGGCCCCGCCGCCGACCGGCGGCGCCTCCTCCGGCGCGGGCACCGGCTGGCTACGCTCGACGTCGCGCTCGTCGAAGAAGCGCCGGCGGTACTCCTCGATGCCGGCGCGGATCTTCTCCTCCAGCCCCTCGGACAGCGCGCCGGTGCGGTCGAGCTCCTCGACCACCTCGGGCAGCTCGTCGTTGAAGTAGGTCAGCAGCCCGCGCTCGAACTCCAGCACCCGGGCCGGCGGCACGGTGTCGAGGAATCCGCGGGTGCCGGCGTAGATCGACACCAC
Source organism: Thermoanaerobaculia bacterium (assembly GCA_036259255.1). Classification (GTDB taxonomy): domain Bacteria; phylum Acidobacteriota; class Thermoanaerobaculia; order Multivoradales; family JBCCEF01; genus DATACC01. Next base: position 9,099 of record DATACC010000034.1, read on the forward strand.
CTGGTCGGTGAACGAGTAGGGCCGGTACTGGGGCTGCTTGAGCAGCTCGGTCATGCGGCGGCCGCGCTCGAGCTGGCGCTGCGAGGCCGGGTCGAGCTCGGTGCCGAGCTGGGCGAAGGCCTCGAGATCGCGGAAGGCGGCGAGATCGAGCCGCAGCGAGCCGGAGATCTTCTTCATCGCCTTGCGCTGGGCGTTGCCGCCCACCCGGGAGACGCTGATGCCGACGTTGATCGCCGGCCGCACGCCGGCGAAGAAGAGGTCCGGCTCGAGATAGATCTGGCCATCGGTGATCGAGATCACGTTGGTCGGGATGTACGCCGACACCTCGCCTTCGAGGGTCTCGATGATCGGCAGCGCCGTCATCGAGCCGCCGCTGTCGGGGAACCGGTGCACCCGGTAGCCGTCGCCCAGGCTGGCGGCGAAGGCCTCGGCGCGCTCGCGCCCCTCGTGGCGGTGGAACAGGCCCTGCTCGTCGTCGGCCCGCATCTCCACCGGCGCGTCGAGGCCCTGCTCGTGGAGCACCGCCAGCGAGCGGTCGATGGCGTCCTCCGGCGTGTCCGCCGGCACCACGGCGTACTCGTCGCGCAGCTTGACGCTGCGCTCGAGCAGGCGCGAGTGGAGGTAGAACACGTCACCCGGGTAGGCCTCGCGGCCCGGCGGCCGGCGCAGCAGCAGCGAGAGCTGGCGGTAGGCGGTGGCCTGCTTCGACAGGTCGTCGTAGACACACAGCGTGGCCATGCCCTTGGAGATCATGAAGTACTCGGCGATGGCGGCGCCGGCGTAGGGGGCGATGTACTGCAGCGGCGCCGGGTCCGAGGCCGAGGCGACGACCACCACCGTGTAGTCCAGCGCCCCGTTCTCGCGCAGCTTGTCGATGACGCTGGCGACGGTCGACTCCTTCTGGCCGATCGCCACGTAGACGCAGATCACGCCCTTGCCGCGCTGGTTGATGATCGTGTCGATGGCGATCGCCGTCTTGCCTGTCTTGCGGTCGCCGATGATCAGCTCGCGCTGTCCGCGGCCGATGGGGATCATCGAGTCGACGGCCTTGATGCCGGTCATCAGTGGCTCGTTGACCGGCTGGCGGGCGGCGATGCCGGCGGCCTTGAACTCGAGCGGCCGGGTGCGGCCGGTGTCGATCGCGCCGAGGCCGTCGAGGGCGCGGCCCAGCGGGTCGACCACGCGGCCCACCAGCTCGTCGCCCACGGCGATCGACAGCAGCTCGCCGGTGCGGCGCACCTCGTCGCCCTCCTTGATGCCCAGGTACTCGCCCAGGATCACGATGCCGACGGAGCTGTCCTCCAGGTTGAAGACCTGGCCGGACTCGCCGTTCTCGAACAGCACGCGCTCGCTGGCCATGGCGTTCTTCAGGCCGTAGACGCGGGCGATGCCGTCGCCCACCTCGAGCACGGTGCCGACCTCGGAGAGATCGGCCTCGGCGTTGTAGTGCTTGATCTCCTCGGCGATCACCGACGAGATCTCGTCCACCTTGAACTTCATCGTCAAACCCCTTCCACCACGTGGGTTCCGGTCCGGATCTGGCGCGAGGCCCGCGCGAGCAGCGCCTCGTTCATCGCCTGGAGTTTCGTGCGCACGCTGCCGTCGGTCTTGCGGTCGCCGATGCGCACCACCATGCCGCCGAGAAGCGACGGATCGACCGTCTCCTCGAGGCTGGGGGCGGAGCCGGTCGACGCCAGCACCGCCTGCTCGAGCCGCGCGCGCTGGGCGGCGGTGAGCGGCACGGCGCTGGCCACCTTCACCCGCACCCGCCGGCGCAGCACGTCGTGGCTCTCGCCGTAGGCGGCGACGACGGCGGCGAGCAGCGCCATGCGCCCCTTGCGGTTGAGCACCTGGAGCGAGTCGACCAGCAGGTCGCTGGTCCGGCCGCGGAAGAGCCGCTCGATCACGCGCGAGCGCTCGCCGGCGTCGGCGGCCGGGTTGGTGAGGTAGTCGCGCAGGGCCCGGTCGCTCGCCACCAGGGCGCCGAGCTCGTCGAGCTCCTCGCGCAGCGCGTCGGCCGCCCCCTGCTCGTCGGCCGTCTCCAGCATGGCGGTGGCGTACACCTGCGCCACCGCCCGGGCCTTGTCGTCGAAGCTCGCCACGGTGCTCCTCTCTCGGTCAGTGGGCCGCCGGGCCGCCGGCGGCGCCTCGGGAGGCGGCGGCCGACGGGGCACCGCCGTGCTGGCGCTCCATCGCCTCGATCGACTCCGCGATCAGCCGCTCGTGGTCCTCGGGCCGCAGCTCGCGCTGCAGCACCTGGCCGGCGGCGGCGGTGGCGAGGTTGGCGGCCTGGCGGTAGAGATCGCGCACGGCGTCGTCCTTGGCCAGGGTGATCTCCCGGCGCGCCCGCTCCAGGATCTCGGCGGCGTCCTGCTTGGCGGCCTCCGATTCGCGCTCGCGCAGGGCGGCGGCGTCGCGCCGCGCCTCGGCGAGCATCGCCTCCACCTCGCCGCGGGCCTCGGCCAGCTTCTTCTCGTACTCGGCCATCCGCGCCTCGGCCGCCTCGCGCTGGCTCTTCGCCTGCTCCAGGGAGTCGCGAATGTAGCTCTCGCGGCCCTGCAGGGCACCGAGGATCGGGCCCCAGGCGAACTTGCGCAGAACCCACACCACGACGGCGAAGATGAGGACGGTCCACAGGAAGTTGCCGAAGTCGCCCTGGAAGGGGCTCCATGCGGCAGCCTCGCCGTTGGGCTCGGCGGCGAGCGCCGCCGGAGCGGCCGCCACCAGGGTGACGGCCGCCGAGGCGGCGCGGGTCAGCGATCGGGGCAGGGTGCGCATGGGTCCTACAGCAGGACCGCCAGCAGGCCCACGATGACCGCGAACAGCGCCGCGCCCTCGATCATGGCGGCGGTGATGATCATCGCCGTCTGCACGGCGGCACCGGCCTCCGGCTGGCGGGCGATGGCTTCCACCGCGCTGCCGCCGATGCGGCCGATGCCGAGCGCACCGCCGACCACCGCCAGGCCGGCGCCCAGCGCGCCGCCGAGCTTCTTCAGGCTGTCGGCCGTCCATCCGGCGCCCGCCACCTCCTGGGCATCGGCGAACGCCGGCAGCAGCACGGCCACCAGGGCCACGGCGATCAGGGTCAGGGTGATCTTGGCGTTTCTCTTGGTCATTTGCGAAGGTCCTTTCTCTCTCCCTCTTCAGTCGGGCCGCCGGCACGCGCCGCCGCCCCTTTTGAAAGGCTTAGTGGATGTCGAGCTGCGCGTGCCCGTGCTCGTCGTGATGGTGGAAGACCACCGACTGGCCCAGGAACAGCGTCGTCAGGAAGGTGAAGATGAAGGCCTGGAGGAAGGCCACGAAGATCTCCAGCATGAAGATCGCGACGCTGCCCGCCACCACCGGCACGGCGACGCCCAGCCCGGCGGCCCAGTGCAGCGAGCCGGCGGAGAGGATGAAGCCGAGCAGCACGGCGAGCAGGATGTGGCCGGCGGTCATGTTGGCGAACAGGCGCACGGCGAGGGCGAAGATCTTGGCCAGCAGGCCGAAGATCTCGACCACGATCATCAGCGGCACCAGGAACAGGCGGATCGCGAAGGGCAGGTCGCTCGGCACCGGGTTGAAGTGGGCGAAGTAGTGGGTGCCGCCCAACCGGATGCCGTTGACGATCATCATGCCGAGGGTGACCAGGGCGAGGGCGCCGGTGACCCAGATGTTGGCGGTGGCGGTGCCGCCGATGTGGGTGCCGAACAGGGCCGAGGTGGCGCCGAAGGGCAGCAGCCCGAGCACGTTGACGATCAGGATGAAGAAGAAGACGCTCCAGATGAACGGGATGAAGCGGTCGGTGTGCTCGTGGAGCAGCGGCCGCGCCACCTGGCGGCGCAGGTACTCGCAGATCGCCTCGATGAAGTTGGCCGGCCCGGCGGGCACCAGGCGGTCCACCTCGCCGGTGCCGCGGCGCTTCCTGACCATCGCCGGCAGGAAGACCATCAGCAGCAGCGCGCCGAGCACCATCATGGCGATGAGATCGCTGAACAGGGTGAGCTGGCCGTCCGGGGTGAGGAAGCCCCAGTCCGCCGCGCGGGTGACGAGGCGGTGCTGGCTCACGTGGTCCAGCGGGTCGGCGGCGAGCAGCAGGCTGCTCAGGGCGGGTTTCATGCGTTCAGGTCTCCGTGCGTCTCTTCGCTGCGTCTTCGTCTTCCGGTCCCGCGTCCGTTTTCGCTGCCGCGCCGTGGGCGTAGAAGGTGTCGGGCACCAGCAGCGCCAGGTAGCTCACCGCCGTGGCCACCAGCAGCGGCGCCCGCGGCTCCACCCCGGCGGCGACCGCTCCCAGCGCGGCGAGCAGGGCCACGAAGGGCCGCACCGCCGAGCCGGCCAGCAGCGCCGCCGCCGGCGCCCGCCCGAGTCGCGCTTCGAGGCGCGCGATCGGCCAGGCGGCGACCAGCGAGGCGA
>DATACC010000035.1:0-5668 GCA_036259255.1 Thermoanaerobaculia bacterium
GCGTTTCGGGAGCCGTCGGAGCGGACCGGGACGGCGTGCCGGTCCGCGCGGACGTGCAGCGGCCCGAAGCGACCACCGCTAGAATGCCGCCCGCCCCCATGCCCGACTCCTCCCTCGACCTCCCCGCCCGCGATTCGCGCCTCTTCGCCCTCCTCTTCATCGCCTGGTGTTTCGTGGCCGGCACGCTGCTGATGTACGCGCCGTGGATGCCGGTGTGGACGCGCTGGGTCTCGGCCGTCGACACGCCTTGGCTGCACCGGCTGCTGGTGCACCCCACCTTCCGTGGTGCGGTGAGCGGCTTCGGCCTGGTCCATCTCGTCTGGGGTACCCACGATCTCGACCAGCTCCTGGGCCGCTACCTCGAGCGGCGCAACGCCCAGCGGTGAGCTTCGATTGAACGCGGCCGCCCCCCGCCTGCTGGCGATCAGCGATCGCGCCGGGTTGGCCGAGCCGTTCGCGACCTGGCTCGCCCGCCTCGGTCCCGCCGGCGCCGATCTCCAGCTCCGCGAGAAGCACCTCGACGACCGCGCCCTCCATCGCCTCGCCCGGACCGCCCGCACGCTGCTGCCGCCCGGCTCGCGCCTGCTGATCAACGGCCGCGCCGACCTGGCGATCGCCACCGGGGCCGAGGGGGTGCACCTGCCGGCGAGCGGCCTGCCGGCGGCGCCGCTGCGCGCGCTGACGGAGCGGCGAGACCGGCGGCTCCTGATCGGCCGCTCGACCCACGCGCCGGACGAGGTGGCGGCCGCCCGTGACGAGGGGGTCGACTACGTGACCTTCGGCCCCGTCTACCCCACCCCCTCGAAAGCCCGCTACGGAGCGCCGCCGGGCCTGGAGGGCCTGTGCCGGGCCAGCGCCCTCGGCGTACCGGTGCTGGCCCTGGGCGGGGTCACTGCCGACCGGGTGGCGGAGGTCGCCGCCGCCGGCGCCGCCGGAGTCGCCGCCATCCGCGCCTGCCGCGACCCCGGGGAGCTGGACCGGCTGGCCGCCGCCGTGCGAGCCGCCTTCGGTGCGGCGGGTGCGGTGGCGGCCATGCGCGGGGCCTGGGGGCGCGGTTAGAATGGCGCCCCCGTGAAAGACCTCGCCTACAAGTCTCGCTTCCTGTTCGTCGCCCTGGCGGTGGTGGTGCTCGACCAGTGGACCAAGTGGCTGGTGGAGATCCACTTGCCGGTCCACTCCGCGCACCCGGTGCTGCCGGGCTGGTTCAACCTGGTGCACGTGCGCAACACCGGCGTCGCCTTCGGCCTGTTCGCCTCCGACACCGGCGCCGCCACCGGCGTGCTCACCCTGCTCGCGCTGGTCGCGCTGGCGGCGGTGGTCTTCTACTTCTGGGTGACGCCGGCCCGCGACCGGCTGCTGCTCTCGGCCCTGTCGCTGGTCGCCGGCGGCGCGGTGGGCAACCTGATCGATCGCGTGGCGTCCGGGGCGGTGACCGACTTCCTCGACGTCTACTACGGCACCTGGCACTGGCCCGCCTTCAACGTGGCCGACAGCGCGATTTCGGTGGGCATCACCCTGATGGTGGTCGAGACGCTGCTGCCCGGGCGCCTGCGCCACCGCCCCGAAACGGACGCCGACGCCCGCGCCGATGCCGCCGACAAGGCAGCGAAACCCGTCTCCGAAGCCAGCTGAGCCCGCCGCTGCCGGACTCCACCCCTCCGCCGCCGAGCGGCGCCCCCGCGACCGGCGCACCGCCCGCCCCCGGCCGCCATGCCTGGACCGTGCCGGAGGCGTCGGCCGGCGAGCGCCTCGACCGCCACGTCGCGGCCCACCTGGACGCTCCCCGCAACCAGGTGCAGCACTGGATCGCCGACGGCCTGGTGCGGGTGGCGGGGCGCGCGGCCAAGGCGTCGCGGCCGCTGGCGGCCGGCGAGGCGGTGGAGTGCGAGGTGCCGGCGCCGATCGACGACCGGATCACGCCGGAGGCGGGCGAGCTGGCGGTGCTCTTCGCGGACGAGCACCTGCTGGTGGTCGACAAGCCGGCGGGCCTCGCCGTCCACCCCGGCGCCGGGCGGCCCACCGGCACCCTGGTGCACCGCCTCCTCCACCGCTACCCGGAGGTGGCCGGCGTCGGCGGCCCGGGGCGTCCCGGCATCGTCCACCGCCTCGACAAGGACACCAGCGGCGTGATGGTGGTGGCGCGCACCGCCCAGGCGTACCGTGCGCTCACCCGCTCGTTCGCGGCGCGCGACGTCGACAAGGCATACCTGGCGGTGGTCTACGGCCTGCCGGAGGCGACCGGCCGGGTGGAGGCGCCGATCGGCCGCCATCCGCAGCACCGGGTGCGCATGGCGGTGCGTCCGGAGGGACGGCCGGCGATCTCCACCTGGAGACGGGTGGCGACGGGGCCCGGCGTGGCGCTGCTGGAGGTCGGCATCGAGACGGGACGCACGCACCAGATCCGCGTCCACCTGAAGAGCGTCGCGCACCCGCTGGTAGGTGATCCGCTCTACGGCGCCCACCGCTGGAAGGAGCTGCCGGGGCGGCGCCAGGCGCTGCTGCGCGACTTCCCGCGCCCGGCGCTCCACGCCTGGCGCCTCGCCTTCGCCCACCCGGTGACCGGCGGGCGGGTGGCGGTCACCGCCCCGGTGCCAGAGGACCTGCGCGGGCTGTGGGAGGGGGTCTCCCAGGGTCCGTGGCCGGAGCCGCCCGGCGCTCCCGATCCGGCAACCGGCCCTGGCCCTGGCTCCGGTCCCGGCGCCTAGTTCTCCTCCCAGTCCCAGAAGAAGTCGGCGTTGCCGAGCTCCTCCTGCTCCGGGGCGGCGGGGGCGGCGTCGGGATCGGCCTCGACGCGGGCGACGCGGAGCTGCTCTTCGAGGTCCTCGGTCTCGCGGTCCCAGTAGCCCTCGGTGCCGAACTGGGGCCAGGTGACGGGGAAGATCGGGTCGTTCCAGCGCCGCGCGAGCCAGGTGGCGAAGTGCACCATGCGCAGGCCGCGCAGCGCCTCGACGAGGCGGAGCTGACGGCGGTCGAAGAGGCGGAAGCGCTCGTAGCCCTCGAGGAAGCGCTCGCGCAGGCGGCGCGCCCAGGCGTCGCGGCCGGGCAGGGCGAGCCACAGGTCCTGCACCGCCGGACCGGTGACCATGTCGTCGAAGTCGAGCACGTGGAGCACACCGTCGCGGTCGAGCAGGTTGCCGAGGTGGAGATCGCCGTGCAGGCGGTGGATCTCGGGCTGGATGTCGGCCAGCAGGCGGTCGACCAGCGTCGCGAGAGCCTCGCCGGCGTCGAACCAGCGCCGGTGCAGGCGCGCCGGCACCACGTCGTGCTCGTCGAGCCATGCGAGGTTGGCGCGCACGAAGGTGTCGGCGTCGAGCGGCAGCCGGTGGGGCGCCGGGCGCCGCGCTCCGACGTTGTGCAGCCGGCCCACCAGCATGCCGAGGCGCTCGGCCATCGGCTCGGTGAGCTCGTCGGGGGCGCGGCCGCCGCGGCGCTCGGCCAGGCTGTAGAAGATGTGCCCCTGGCGCTTGAGCGTCGAGCCGTCGGGGAAGCGGCGCACGGGGCACACCGCCACCTCCTCGGCGGCGAGATCCTCGAGAAAGCGGTGCTCCTCGAGGATCTGCTCCTCGCTCCAGCGCCCGGGGCGGTAGAACTTGGCGATGACGCGCGTGCGGTCCTCGAGCTCCACCTCGTAGACGCGGTTCTCGAAGGAGTTGAGCGGGTAGCAGACCGGGTTCGTCCGCAGCCCACCCTTCTCCACCGCTTCGAGGACCCCCTCCGGCGTCAGCGAATGGAAGCTGTCCTCACCGCTGCTGGCAGGATGCGCCGTCAGCGGCCGCCTCCGCCCGGGCTGGCGTCGCCCTGGGGCGCCGGAGCCGGCTGAGGCGGCGCCTCGGTGCCCGCCAGGACGTCGAGCAGCTCGACCTCGAACACCAGCACCGAGTTGGGCGGGATCGGGCCGCTGCTGCGCTCGCCGTAGCCGATGCTCGGCGGGATGAACAGCTTCCACTTGCCGCCCTCCTTCATCTTCTGGATCCCCTCGGAGAAGCCGGGGATGACGCTGCCCAGGGCGAAGGTGGCGGGCTGGCCGCGATCGTAGGAGCTGTCGAAGACGGTGCCGTCGGCCAGTGTGCCGCGGTAGTGCACCTGCACGCGGTCGCCGGGGCCGGGCTGGGGGCCGGTGCCCTCCTGCAGGATCTCGTACTGCAGGCCGCTGGGCAGCACGGTGACGCCCTCGCGCTGGGCGTTCTCCTCGAGGAACTGGCGACCGGTGGCGAGGTTCTCCTCGGCGTCGGCGGCGGCGCGCTCCTGGGCGCGCTGCATCACCTGCTGCTGGAGCGCCATCATCGCCTGCTGCATCTGCTCCTCGCTGTAGCGGGGGTCCTCGCCGGCGATGGCGGCGCGCAGGCCGGCGATCATCGCGTCGAGATCGAGATCGACGTCCTGCTGGCGCATGCCGGAGCCGATCTGGAAGCCGAACCCGTAGCTGGCCTGCTGCTTCATCTGCGCGGGATCGGTGGCCGCCTCGGCCGCCGGCTCCTCACCCTCCTCCTGGGCACATGCCACGCTGCCGACGCCGCCGGCGGCGAACAGGACGAGGGAAAACGACACGACGAGAAACTTCTTCATGAGGGGGGTCCTCTGCGTTCGTCTGGATGGGCCCCGGGGCGCCTTCGACGTCCGGGCGGGGCACGGTCAGCCCGGCATCCTATCAGGACATCACCCGGACCACGATCCGGGCGGAGGTCCAGTCGTCGCGCGGCGGCGGGGCGTCGACGTCGCGCCAGGCGGCCCCGGGACCGGCGGTCCCCGAGACCGCCGCGAACAGCCGCTCCAGGGCGTCCGCCGGCGGCTCCCGATGGGCGCGGTGGACCGTGCCGTCGAGAGGCGGCAGCTCGAGCCAGCGGAAGCTGGTGGCGCGGGGCGCGGCCAGCACCTTGAGCACGTCGCGCACCTCGGGGTACCCGGCGGGGACGGAGGCCTGCAGCGGCACCGCCAGGCTGCCGCGGGGATCCACCAGCTCGGCACCGCCGATCGCGGGGCCGGCGGTGATCTGCCGCACCGCCCAGGACGTGGTGAGATCGAGCAGGGCCACGTGCAGGCGGCGGTCGCTGCGGTTGTGGATCCGCAGGCAGATCCACTCCCCGGCCTGCACCGTCGCCACGCCCGGTCCGGCGGCCAGCGGCTCGTCGTCGAGGGCATCGCCGTGCTGGTAGCCCGCGGGCAGACGGCCCAGCCCGAGCTCGAGCCGGCCGGCCAGGGACGAGCGGGGATCGTGGTTCTCCAGCGCCTCGACGTTGCGGTAGCGGGCCAGGTGGTCGAGCCGAGCCACCAGGTGCCGGGCCGCGGACGGCGAGCTGGCGCTCAGCGGCGGCTCCAGCCGCAGGAGGGTGCCGACGGCATCCCGCACCTCGAAGCGCCCGTCGCGGTCGATCCCCCAGAGGAAATCCGCCCCGGTCGCTGCCGCCGGCCAGCGCAGGAAGCCGCTGGCGAGCTGCTCGGCGGCCTCCTCGACGCGGGCAGCGAGAGCGGCGGGCACCCCGGGCATCGCCGCGACGGCGCGCTGCAGGCACGGCCTCGGGGCGAGCGGCAGCACGAGGTCGCCGGGCGAGGGCACCCTCGTCGAGCTCGCCGCGAAGCCCAGACTCCCGGCCGGTGCCTGGCCCTCCGCCTGGCGCAGCACGGCGCGGCTGGTCACCGCCTCGGCCGTCGTCACCTCGGCGTGGCCCGA
>DATACC010000036.1:0-51690 GCA_036259255.1 Thermoanaerobaculia bacterium
CCGAGATCTCGCGCTCGAAGTCGACCCACGCCTCGAGCACCGCCTCGTCGGTTCCCAGGCGCTGCCAGGCCGCGGCCGCCTCGGCGGGGGAGGGCACCTTCTGCTGGCCCTTGCCGTCGTAGCCCCAGCCGGCCGTCTTGAGCACCGCCGGGGTGCCAACGGCCTCCACGGCGGCGGCGAGCTCCGCCTCGTCGGCCACCCGCCGGAAGGGCGCGACGGGAAAGCCCGCCTCGGCCAGGAAGCGCTTCTCGCGCAGGCGGTTCTGAGCGACGTGGAGCACCCGCCCGGCGGGACGCACCGGCACTTCGGCGGCGGCCACCTCGGCGGTGGCCGACGGCACGTTCTCGAACTCGAAGGTGATCACGTCGACCTTGCGGGCAAAGGCGCGCACCGCCGCGAGGTGCTCGTAGGGGGCGCTGTGCTCGTGGTCCGCCATTTGGCCGGTGGGACTGTCGGTGTCCGGCGAGAAGACGTGGACGCGGTACCCCTGGCGTCGCGCCGCGAGCGCCAGCATGCGCCCGAGCTGACCGCTGCCCAGGATGCCGAGGGTGGCGCCTGGCAGGATGGGACCCGCGCCGCTCGCGCGGGAGCCGCGGCGGCTCACGGCAGCGGCGTCTCCCGCACGGTGCGCTCCTGGGCGACGCGGAAGGCGCGCAGGCGCTCGCGCAGCTCCGGGCGCCGGGTGGCGAGGATCGCCACCGCCAGCAGGGCCGCGTTCTTCGCTCCGGCGGAGCCGATGGCGAGAGTCCCCACCGGAATGCCGCCGGGCATCTGCACGATCGAAAGCAGCGAGTCGAGACCCTGGAGTGCCCGGCTCTCCACCGGCACCCCGAGCACCGGCACCAGGGTCTGGGCCGCCACCATGCCGGGCAGGTGGGCGGCGCCGCCGGCCCCGGCGATCACCACCTCGATGCCGCGCCCCTCGGCACCGAGGGCGAACTCCCGCATCCACTCCGGCGTGCGGTGGGCGGAGACGATGTGGCGCTCGTGGGGCACCGCGAAGTCCTGCAGCACCTCGACGGCGTGGCGCAGGGTCTCCCAGTCGGAGGTGGAGCCCATGACCACGCTGACCAGGGGGGAGGCCGGCTCGGCCGGCGTCGCGGTCAAGGGCTCGTCTCCAGCTTGTAGCGCCAGGAGCCCGGGCCGAGGAACTGGTTCATCTGTCGCCGCAGACGGATCCGGCGGCCGAGAACCAGCGACTGCAACCAGCCGTCGGAGTCGGTCGTGGCGCGAGGGAACGCACCCTTGGACGGCCTGCGTTGCCAGAGGGCGAAGTCGAGCTCGTCCCAACGGCCATCGATCAGCCAGAGCTCGCGCACGCCGGCGCGGGCGTAGAGCGGAGGCAGTCGCCGGCGATCCTTGCCTACGGAGGAGTCGCTGATCACCTCGACCACCAGGTCCGGAGCGCTGCCGAGCTCCATCAGGCGCTTGGAGCGTTTCGCGGGCAGGATCTGCACCCGACCGGAGGAGAAGGACTCGTGGGTCACCAGCACCACGTCCGGCTCCACCGAGAGATCCGCCTCCTCGGAGACGATGCGAGCACCGTCGATGAAGACCTCCGCCCACTCCTCCTCGGTGGAGATCCGCAGGAACTCCGCCGCCACGGCGAGCTTCACCGCGTTGTGGGTGAACAGCTCCTCGGCGTTCATGTCGACCACCACCTCGCCGGCGAGGTAGTCGATGCGCCCGGTCTCGGGGAACTCCGGAGAGTCGAACCACTCGCGGAAGCCGTCCAGCGTGTGCGCCTCGGCCGGCACGTGGACGTCCGGTGCGGGGGTCTCCGGCGCGAGGTCGGCGGAAGAGTGGAGGATCGCCATCGGTCGAGTCCATCGAGAAGGTCAACGGAAAACAGGCGCGCCGACCAGCGTAGCACGCGATTTTTCTCCGCGATCCCCTGCTCTCAGCCGCGCTCCTCGTCCACGCGGTGCCCCTCCGTCTCGAGGGCCGCCACCAGCTCCTCGACGTGCTCGCGGCCGCGGGTTTCCAGCGTCAGCGTGATGGCCACCTCGCCCACCGAGATGTCGGCGAAGGCGCGGCTGTGGACGCTCTCGAGCACGTTGGCGCCGAGGCGGGCGACGATGGCGGTGAGCCGCGCCAGCATGCCGGGGCGGTCGCGCACGGTGACCACCAGCCGGGCGAGGCGGCCGTCCTCCACCAGGCCCCGGTCGATGATGCGCGACAGGATGTTGACGTCGATGTTGCCCCCGCACAGCACCACGGCCACCGGCCCGTCCGCCGTGCCGGCGATGCGCCCGGCGAGCAGCGCCGCGATTCCCACCGCCCCGGCGCCCTCGACCAGCGTCTTCTCGCGCTCGAGCAGCAGCAGGATGGCGGCCGCGATCTCCTCGTCGTCCACCAGCACGATGTCGTCCACGTAGCGCTCGAGCAGCGGGAAGGTGACCTCGCCGACGCGCTTGATGGCGATGCCGTCGGCCAGCGTCTCCTGGGTCGGGATCCGGACGATCCGGCCGGCGTCGCGGGAGGCCCGGGCCGACGGCGCCGCCACCGCCTCGACCCCGATCACCCGCACCCCGGGGCGCTGCTCCTTGAGGGCCACCGCGGTGCCGGAGATCACGCCGCCGCCGCCGATCGGCACCACCACGGTGGCGAGGTCCGGCACCTGTTCGAGCAGCTCGAGGCCCAGGGTGCCCTGGCCGGTGACCACCGCCGGGTCGTTGAAGGCGTGCACCAGCACCTGCCCCTGCTCGTCGCGACGGCGCAGCGCCTCCTCCACGGCGTCGTCGAAGGTGGCGCCGTGGAGCACCACCTCGGCGCCGTGGCGTCGCGTGCTGGAGACCTTGATCAGCGGCGTCGCCTCCGGCATCACCACGGTGGCGCGGATGTCGAGGCGCCGCGCGTGGTAGGCGAGGGCCTGGGCGTGGTTGCCGGCGCTGGCGGTGATCACGCCGCGCCGGCGGTCGTCCTCGCCGAGGGAGAGCAGCTTGTTGAGCGCGCCACGCTCCTTGAACGAGCCGGTGTGGTGCAGGTTCTCGAACTTGAGATGCACGCGGTCGACGCCCAGCCGGTCGGCACTGTGGGCCAGCCGGCAAGGGGTGCCGCCGACGGCGTCGCCGAGGCGCTGGCGGGCGTCCCGGATGGCGGAGAGGGTGACCGCCTCGTGGGGGGGAGCATCGGTCGCGGCGCCGCTGGGGTCTTGACTGGCCATGGGGAGGCTCCGGGAGGCTGGGTTGGTCGTCGGTCGACACCGTGCTCCGGTGGGCGGGATCGCCACAGGGGCGGCGCGTATCGTACCGGAGCCGGCCGACCCGGAACGGCGATTGCACGATCCTGGCCGTGGAGAGCGCGGGCCGCGGCGCTGCCGTTTCCTCCCCTTGCGACATCCGAAGCGACAGCGCGGCGCCGCGCTCTCCATCGTTCGACCACCCAACCAGGAGGAAAGGAGACCTCGGAATGGCCCACAAGAAGAACGCTTTCCTCGGCACTCTGTTCGCTGCCCTCGGCGCCGGTGTGATGTTCCTGCTCGATCCGCAGCAGGGGCGCCGCCGCCGGGCGCTGGTGCGCGACAAGCTGGTCCACTACGGCAAGCACACCAGCCGCGTCGTCGAGCGAACGTCGCGCGACGTCGCCAACCGCACCCGCGGCAAGGCCTACGTCACCCGCCGCCGCATCCAGGGCGAGGAGGTGCCCGACGGCGTGCTGGTCGACCGCGTCCGCGCCGAGATGGGGCACGTGATCGACAATCCCCACGACGTGCTGGTCAGCGCCCAGGGCGGGCGCGTGACCCTCGCCGGCCGGGTCCAGGCCGACGAGGTCCGCCGCCTGCTCGAGCGGGTGGCGGCGATCCCCGGGGTGGGAGACGTGGAGAACCAGCTCGACACCGCCGCCGGCGAGGTGCACTGAAGCCGGCGGCGATCGGAGCCGAGATCGAGATCGCGACCGGAGCCGCGCCGGGCCCTCCGCGGGTCCGGCGCTTCGTGCGCGAACGGGGCGCCGGGCGGCGCCGTCCGCGGTGCCTGTCTCGCACCGTGCGCTTGCCGGCACTTGGGGAGTGGATGCACTCGTCCCCTTCCACTCGTTCAGGAGGAGCACCATGCGCAAGAGAATGCTTGCCCTCGCTGTCGTCTTCGGCGCCACCTTCGGTCTCGGCTTCCTCGCCCCGGCTCCGGCCGCGGCCGCCGGTGGCGGTTCCTGCTACTACACCTGCGACTGTGCCGGGCGGCCCATCAAGTGCTGCCCGAACCTGGCCGGCGGCGTGAGCTGCAAGCTCGACTCGACCGCTCCCATCCAGTGCCCGCAGGTCTACAACTGCTAGCAAGCCGTCCGGCCGCCCCGCGCGGGCTGCCATGCCGCAGCCCCGCACGGCCCTGAGGAGAAACGCATGGATACCAAGAACCTCGCGCGGGGCGCCTTCTTCCTGCTCCTCGTCTTCGTCGCCGCCTTCGGCGGCGTGTGGGCCGGCATGAAGTTCCGCGAATCGCGCGCGCCCGCCTCATCCGCCGTCGCCGCGAGCAACCTGCAGCCCGGCGCCGAGTTGCCGGACCGGGCGGTGGTGGCGCCGGACGGCGCCTCCCACTCCACCCGCGAGCTCGTCGCGGGCGGCGCCGTGGTGATGTTCCTCGACCTCGACTGCGAGCCGTGCGGCCACATGGTCACCCGCTGGCAGGAGGCGATCGACGAGGGCGAGCTCACGGGGGTCGACATCCTCGGGATCACCACCGACGCGGGCGAACGGGTGCCCGGCTACCGTTCGGACAAGGGCCTGAGCTTCCCGATCTACGTCGACCCGGCCGGCGCCCTGTTCCAGGATGCGGAGGTCACCTCCGTGCCGCTGGTCGTCTTCGTCGGGCCGGACGGCCAGGTGACGGGCAACCGCTCCGACTACCGGCTGGCCATCGAGGGCGACGCGATCCGCGACCTGGTGGCCGGCACGGCCTGAGCCGCCCGGCGCCGGCCGCGCCCTGATGCCGTGGTCCGGCGCCGGAGCGGCCCTTGCAAGCGGCAGCGGCCATGGCCTGGAAGGATCGCCTGCTCGGCGCCGCCACCTCCGTCGAAGACCGTCTCGACCGCCTGAAGCGCCACCTCGCCGCCCGCGGCGAACGCGACGACCCGCTCCACGTCGTGCCGTTCCGCGGCTTCGGCAACCGCGACGGCGCCTGGTTGTGCGCCCGGGTGCTCTACGACCAGGGGGTCGGCACCCAGGGTCCCGCCGACAGCCTGTGGGACAACGTGCTCAACGCCTGGCGCCGCCTGGAGAGCGACGAGGTGCCGGGCGTGCGGGTGGCGGCGCGCTGGGGCGGCGCGGAGGTGCTCGCCACCAGCGACGGCGAGGGCTACCTGGAGCTGCACCTGCCGACCCCGCCGTCGCTCGCCGCGGACACCGCCTGGCACCGGGTGGAGCTCGAGACCCTCGCGCTGCCGCCCCGCCTCGCCGCCCGCGGGCCGGCTCCCGGCGATCGCCTCACCGCCGTCGGCGAGGTGCTGGTGCCGCCGCCGGGCGCCCGTTTCCTGGTGATCAGCGACGTGGACGACACGGTGCTCCAGACCGGCGCCACGAGCAAGCTGGCGATGGCCCGGAACGTCTTCCTGCACAACGCCCACACGCGCCTGCCGTTCCACGGCGTCGGCGCCTTCTACGGGGCGCTCCACCGCGCCGCCCCCGGGGGCGCCACCAACCCGTTGTTCTACGTCTCGTCGAGCCCGTGGAACCTCTACGACCTGCTGGAGGAGTTCTTCGCCCTGCACGGGCTGCCGCCGGGGCCGCTGCTGCTGCGCGACCTGGGGCTGGATCGCCGCAAGCTGATCCAGTCGAGCCACGACTCACACAAGCTGGAGCAGATTCGGCGGGTGCTCGAGACCTATCCCGAGCTGCCGGCGATCCTGCTCGGCGACAGCGGCCAGCGCGACCCGGAGATCTACCGCCGGGTGCTCGACGATCACCCCGGCCGCGTGCTGGCGATCTACCTGCGCGACGTGGTCACCGGCGAGGCGAGGGACCGGGAGGTCCACGCCCTGGCCCGGGAGGCCGAGGCTCTGGACGTGCCGATGCTGCTCGTCGCCGACACGGTGGCGGCGGCGAGGCACGCGGCGGCGAAGGGCTGGATCGCCGAGGCCGACCTCGAAGCGGTGCGCGCCGAGCGCGAGCGCGACGAAGCGCGACCGACACCGGAGAAGGCGGCGGTGGAGGCCTCCACCTGAGGGCGACGAGACGAGAGGGGGGGCCGCTGGAGCGACCGGCGAGGGAGAGCTCCGGAGGCGGGAGGGGTGGCCGCTGGAGCGTCCGGGCGGGTGGAGGCGGTGGGGCAGCGGCCTTTGAGCCGGCGTCGCTCGGGCGGTGATGGAGCCTGGGAGATGGCAGCCGGCTCAACAGAGCGGGGCCAGCCGTTGATCCTCACCGAGTAGCCCCGCGTCCGCAGCCCCACCGCCTCCACCCGCCCAGCGCAACGGCCGCCCCTCCCGCCGGGCCTACCCGCTCTCGCCGATCCCCGACAGCAGGTCGAAGAGCTGCTCCGGGTCGACGGGCTTGACCAGGTGCAGATCGAACCCGGAATCCAGCGCCCGGCGGCGGTCCTCGGGTTGGCCGTAGCCGGTCATCGCGATCAGCGGCAGGTCGCCGTCCACCTCCCGCAGGCGGCGGGCCAGCTCGTAGCCCTCCATGTCGGGCAGGCCGATGTCGACCAGGGCGACGTCCGGAGCCGCCTCGCCCATGCGGGCCAGGGCCTGGCCACCGTCGGCCGCCGCGGTGACCCGGAAGTCGTGCAGCTCGAGGAGTTGCTGCAGGGCCTCCCGGGCGTCGTCCGAATCTTCGACCACCAGCACCGACAGGCTCTCGCCGCCGCGCCGCGGCCGAGCCGGGCGCCGGGCTCCCTGGACGCCCCGGCGGGGGAGGCGGGCGACCGCCGCGAACCCGGGGCCGGGTTCCACCTCGACGGTGCCGCCGTGGAGCTCCACCAGGTTGCGCACGATGGGCAGCGACTGCACCTCGGCCGGGATCCCGCCGTCCACCGGCTCGCCGTCCTCGCCGCGCACCCGCAGCACCGCCTGGTCGTTCTCGGTGCTGGTCACCACCGTCACCCGCCGGCCCTCCTGGGCCTCGCGCAGGGCGCTGCGCACCAGGTGGTAGAGGATCTGCTCCATCGACCCGGGATCCGCCTGCACCGGCGCCTCGCCAGCCTCGATCGCCAGCTCGCAGCCGGCGGCGGCGGCCTGCTCGGCCAGCGACAGGCGATCCACCGCATCGCGGACTACCTCGCCGAGGTCTACCGTGCGGCGTTCGAGGGCGAGCTGACCGAGGCTGAAGCGGGAGACCCGCAGCACCTCGTCGAGCAGGCGCGACAGGTGCTCGACCTGGCGCTCGATCTTGTCGATCGGTTGGCCCCGTTCGGGGGTGTCGGCGGTGGCGGGGCGGCCCTTGGCGGCCGGGCCCTTCTTGCCCCGGCCCTTGCCCGCCGGCGCGCGGTTCTGCGAGTTCGCGTTGTCGTCGAGCTCGCGCAGCACCGACAGCGAGGTGCGGATCACTCCCAGCGGGTTCCTCACCTCGTGGCCGAGGCCGACCATGAACTCGCTACGCTGGCGCTCCAGCTCGTCGAGCCGGGAGAGCAGCCGGCGGAAGCGGTACTGCCGTTCGCGGTCGCGCCGGGCGCTGCGCACCGCGGAAAGCAGGAGCGCGTCGCGCACCGGGGTCTCGACGAAGATGACGTTGCCGAGCCGCTCGATGGCGCGGCGCGACCAGCGGCCGCTGGCGCGGTCCTCCACCGGCAGGGCGATCACCGGCAGGTCGGACCACGGCGGCTGGGACTCGACGAAATCGAGCAGGGGGGTCAGGTTGTCCGGGGTGATCGCCTCGGCACCGACGATCAGGACCGCGGCGCCGCGCGCCAGCTCCGCGGCGGCTTCGGCGCCGGTGCGGCGCACCACCAACTCGATGCCTTCGCGGCCGAGCACCTTCTCGGCCACCGCCTCGGCCAGGCCGCTCTTGGCGAGCATCAGCACCCGGCCCTCGGTGGAGGCTGCGGTCGGGTCGCCGCCGGCGCCTGCCACGTCCTCGGCCGGCTCGCTGTCGATCGGCATCTCGGTCTGCTTCGGGGTCTCCACGTTCGAGCCTGGTGTCACCAATCCCTCCTCCCCGCCTCGCGAGCCCGCGCCGTCACGCGGCGCCGACTCGGAAGCTCTCTTCCAGCAGATCGGCCAACCTCTGGGGGTCGACCGGCTTGACCAGGTGGCGGTCGAAGCCGGCGGCCAAGGCCCGACGGCGGTCCTCCGGTTGGCCGAAGCCGCTCATCGCGATCAGGTGCACCGGCTCGCCCTCGCGCTCCTCCCGGATGCGGCGCGCCACCTCGTAGCCGTCGATCTCCGGCAGGTCGATGTCGACCAGGGCGACCGCCGGCTGCATGTGGCGCGCGCGCTCGACGCCTTCCAGCCCGTCGCGGGCGCCCTCCACGTCGTAGCCCCACATTTCGAGCAGCTCCACGAGGGCGGCGCGGCCGTCGTCGTGGTCCTCGACCACCAGGATGCGCGCGTGGGAGACCGGGGCGTGGGGAGCGGTCTCCGCACCGGACCGTTCGCCGTCGGCCTCGGCGCCCCCGTTGCCCGCGTGCTCCGCCGGCGGCCACTCCCGGGTGTGGGCGTGCTCCGAGGTGCCGCGGGAGGTGTCGAGCAGCTCGTCCACCCGGCGGGCCAGGGCGTCGACCTGCCGTTCCATGGTCTCGCAGTGCCGGGCCAGCGGGCCCTCGACCTCCTCCATGCCGCGCATCACCGAGAGGGTGGTGGCGATCACGGCCAGCGGGTTGCGCAGCTCGTGGCCGAGGCCGGCGAGCAGCCGCTCCTCCCGGCGCTCGGCCTCCTCGATGCGGCCGAGGAGGCGGTGCACGTAGGCCTGCCGGTGGCGTTCGCGCAGGGCCGCCCGGGCGGCGGCGAGCAGCGCATGGTCCGAGGGTGCGGGGTCGAAGAGGGTGACGTTGGGCCGCTCGCGCAGCCGCTCGAGGATCGCCTTGCTGCCGTTGCGGCTCTCCGGATGGTCGATGATGAAAATCGGCAGCTCGGCGAGACGCGCTCCACGCTCCAGGACGTGCTCCAGGTCCTGGAGCTTCTCCTTGTCGAGCCCGGCGGCTGGAATGAACACGGCGCCGGCGCCCCGCTCGGCCTCCCGGCGCAGCTCGCCCGCATCGGCCACCGCGAAGCAGGGGAGGTTGCCGTCGCCCAGCACCCGCGTCACGGCGTCGCCGCCGCTCCCGGTGCCGGCCATCACCAGCACCCGGGCCTCGGGCCCGCCGAAGGTGTGGTTCGTTGTTTCGCTCTTGGTCATGTCCGCTGTGCCTGCCCTGGATGTGCCTGCTGGTGGATCCTCCGGCTCGCAGCCGGTCGAACTGCTGGAGAAAGCAAGCGCCGTGCCTGGGGCTTCGTCCTGCCGGCTGGCGATCGGCTTCCCGTGGCGTGACGGTTCGTCGGAGCTCCCCGTCCAGCGGGGCGTCTCGGAGCCGGTCCAGAAAAGTGGAGACGGGCATCTACCCCGGGTAGACGACCACGTGGCGGAAGGGCTCGTCGCCCTTGCTCTCCGAGGGGAGGCGGTGGCGCTCGGCGAGCTGGTGCTGGAGGCGGCGCAGGTAGGGACCGCGCGGGGGGAGCTCCACCGGCTGGTTGGTGTCGAGGACCTTTTCGATCGCCTCCTCCGCGTCCTCGAGCGCCGCCTCCTCGTCGCCGCGGGACTGGCCGAGGTGGAAGGCGGAGCGCAGGAAGCTCTCCATCTGGGTCACCGTGTTGCTCTTCACCAGGTGCAGCGGCACGCCCCGGGCCTGGGCGTCGCGCAGCTTGCGCGGCTGGCGGCGCTCCTGGCCCTTGGTGGTGAGGATCACGTCGGCCATCTGCAGGTCGTCCACCACGAAGGCCGGCACGCCGAACTTGCGGATCGCCCGCTCGAGGCGCGCCCGCGACACCGCGTAGGGGAAGACCTTCAGGATGCGGCTGGCGCGCGGGCGCAGCGTCCCGGCGGGCAGCGGCAGCGGCTCGTCGCCTGCGCCCCCTCCCGGCTCCCCCTCGTGCAGGCCGCCGCCGGAGGCCACCTCGCCGGACGGGCGAGGCCAGCGCGGCAGAACGGGCGCCTCGTCGTCCCATGCCCCTGCGTCGCGCGCCACCCCGGCGGCCGAACCGGCTCCGACGCCTCCGGCCCGGCTCGTCCCTCGGGCTGCGCGGTCCCGCGCCCGGCCGCTCCGAGCGGCCCGTTCCGGCGCCGGCTCCGCGTTCCCGTCGTCCCAGGGGGAGCGGTCACCGGTCGCCTGGGCGGCGGCGGCGCGGCCGGCCTCGGCAGGGCGGATCTCCACGCCCCCGTCGCCGGTGCGCAGCCGCCGCTCGGGCCGCGGCGCGACGCCGCGCAGCAGCCGGTCCACCACGTCCGCCACGTCGTGGTGCACCGCCAGCGCGTCCTTCGCCTGGATCTCGATCAGCACGTCGAAGGTAGGCGGCGCCTTGCGCTCGAGCACCGTCTTCTGGGTGCGGCGGCGACGGGCCTCCTCGTCGCCCAGGGTGACCACCTGGATGCCGCCCACGAGGTCCGACAGCGTCGGGTTCTGCAGCAGGTTCTCGAGCATGTTGCCGTGGGCGGTGGCGATGAGCTGGACGCCGCGCTCGGCGATGGTGCGGGCGGCCAGCGCCTCCGGCTGCGTGCCGATCTCGTCGATGACGATCACCTCCGGCATGTGGTTC
Source organism: Thermoanaerobaculia bacterium (assembly GCA_036259255.1). Lineage (GTDB taxonomy): Bacteria > Acidobacteriota > Thermoanaerobaculia > Multivoradales > JBCCEF01 > DATACC01. Next base: position 10,657 of record DATACC010000036.1, read on the forward strand.
TCCACCGCCTCGATCATCACCGCCGCCTGGCCGCTCGCCTCCGGCACCTGCATGCGCCGGGCACGGCCGATGCCGGGGTGGGGGATGTCGCCGTCGCCGGCGATCTCGTTGGAGGTGTCGACCACCACCACGCGCTTGCCGAGGTCGTCGGCCAGCACCCGGGCCGCCTCGCGCAGCAGCGTCGTCTTGCCGACTCCGGGGCGGCCGAGCAGCAGGATCGACTGCCCCGACTCGAGCAGGTCGCGCAGGATGTCCACCGTACCGAGCACCGCCCGGCCGACGCGGCAGGTGAGCCCCACCGGTTCGCCCTCGCGGTTGCGCAGCGCCGAGATGCGGTGCAGCGTGCGCTCGATGCCGGCCCGGTTGTCGCTGCCGAAGCGGCCCACCCGCTCCACCACGTAGGCGAGGTCCTCGCGGCTCACCGGGGCCTCGTCGAGCACCTCGCCGCGGCCGGCGAAGCGGGCCTCCGGAGTGCGCCCGAGGTCGAGCACGATCTCCACCAGCTCCTGCGGATCGAAGCGTTCCGCCAGGGCGCGGCGGACGCGCGGCGGCAGGACCTCCAGCAGCAGGTCGAGGTCGTCGGTGACGGCGATGCGGTTCACGATGGCGTCCCTCCCGCCGACATTGTAGAGCCGGCGGGAGAATCGTTCGCCGCCGCGCCTTGGTTGCCGGCGGCGGCGCGAGCTTCGATCGCCGCGGCAGCGTACCCAGCTTCGGGCCGAGGAAGCTGGTGCCGGTCGCCCAGGCCGGAATCCGCCCCGCCGCCGCCGTGGTTTTCTTCCCTGGCATGACCGCGTCCCCGCTCTCCGCCCCCGCCGGCTCGGTCGCCCCCCCGGCCGGTGCCCGGCTCGTGGCGCTGCTTGCCGGCGCCCGGCGCACCATGGTGCTTACCGGCGCCGGCTGCAGCACCGAGTCCGGGATCCCCGACTACCGGGCTGCCGACGGCACCTGGAAGCACCGCCAGCCGATGACCTACCAGCGCTTCGTCGGCGACGAAGCGGCGCGCCGGCGCTACTGGGCCGGCAGCTTCGTAGGCTGGCGGCGCATGGCGTCGGCCGCGCCGAACCCGGCGCACCGGGCGCTCGCCCGGCTGGAGGCCGCGGGGCGCGTCGGCGTCCTGGTGACGCAGAATGTCGACGGCCTGCACCAGCGGGCCGGCAGCGCGCGGGTGGTGGATCTGCACGGCCGCCTCGACAAGGTGGTGTGCCTCGCCTGCCGGACCCGCTTCGCGCGCGAGGGCTTCCAGGCCGAGCTGGCGCGGCGCAACCCGGGGCTGGCGGCGGTCCTGGAGCCGGCACGGACCCGTCCCGACGGCGACGCCGGGGTGGCCGACGCGGTGGCCGAGCGCTTCGCGGTGCCGCCCTGCCCGCGCTGCGGCGGCGTGCTGAAGCCGGACGTGGTGTTCTTCGGCGAGGCGGTGCCGCCGGGCCGCGTGACCGCCGCCTTCGCCGCCCTCGAGGCCTCCGACTGCCTGCTGGTGGCGGGCAGCTCGCTGATGGTGTGGTCCGGCTACCGCTTCGTGCGCCGCGCCCGCGAGCTGGGCCTGCCGGTGGCCGCCGTCAACCTGGGCCGCACCCGGGCCGACGACGAGCTGACGCTCAAGGTGGAGGCGCGCTGCGGTGAGGTGCTCGCCCACCTGGCCGACGCGTTGGCCTGATCTTCGTCCCGTCCCGGGGTGCCGCCGTTCGTACCGCTCCAGAAGCGGTTGGTGCCCTCCTGCCGGTGTCTCGTGCCGGAACCGTCGCTCCTTGCGCCTGCCGCTGCCTAACCTCGTAGGCAGTGATCGCAATCCTGCAACCTTCAGCAAGGAGCACGTCATGAAGTCCATGCGAGTCGTCTGTTCGATTCTGGCGGTGGCCCTGGTGGCAACGGTGGCCGGAGCGCGGCCGGACAACGGGGTGGCCAAGACGCTGCCGCGGATGTTCGCCCAGGGCGGGGGGGAGGCCGAACCGTTGTTGCTCTGGCCGGTGCCGGCGGGTGTGGTGGCGGCCGGCGAGTGGATGCAGCTCGAGGTCGAGGTGGTGGCCGACGGGGTGCTGCTGTTCGAGGAATCCTTCGCGGCGAAGATGCCGGAATCGGGGGGCGCCGGGGCCGTGTCCCTGCTGCATCGCTACCCGGAGCAGCGCGAGACGCTGCGGGAGGTGGCGGCCGGCGGCGGCGTGGAGGTGCGCGTGCTCGCCGGCGGCACCCTGGTCGACCGCTTCGCCCTGGGGGCAGCCCACGCCGGGAGACCCGCCGCGGGAGTTGCTCGACCTGCGCTTCGTGCCCCTGGCAGGGGAGGCGACCGCGTCGGGAGCCGGTCCGGACGGGGCGTCGCTGGAGAGCGTGACCGCGGCCGTGGAGCAGTGTTCCCTCGACCACGCCGCCTGCGCCCAGGACTGCCGCGCCGGCTACAACGCCTGCATCCGCAGCGGCACGTGCTTCCCGCAAATCACCTGTGCTCTCTGCGACGACGCCTACGAGGGGTGCCGCAACGCCTGCCCCACCTGCCCCTGCCAGCCGACCTCGACGACGGAGGAGCGGGAGGACCTCTACCTCCAGGGCTGGGGTTCGCTCCAGTGCCTCAGCGGTCCGTTCGGGACCCACCTGTATCGACAGGACTTCTACTCCCACTGCACCTCGACGGTGAAGGTCACCGAGAACTGCGACGGCACGACGACGGAGGAGATCCTGTGGTCCTCCTGCGAGCCGGTGACTTGCTGGTCCGATACCGGCACCGCGTGCTCGTTCTCGATGGGCACGGCTCCGTACTCCTGCTACTGATCCCGCCACCCGGCGGGATCTACGGCTGGCGGGAACCCCACCCGCCAGCCGTTCCTCCTCGCCCGGCCGTCGTCCCGCGGCGGCGGCCGGGTATCATTCCGGCGCCATGACCAAGCGCCTGCTGCTCGTCTCGAACTCCACCCTCCACGGCTCCGGCTACCTCGACCACTGCGCCGCCGCGATGACCGATTTCCTCGGCGGCGTCGAGCGGGTGCTGTTCGTTCCCTGGGCGCTGGCCGACCGCGAGGGCTACGCGGCCACCGCCCGCGAGCGCTTCGAGCGCATGGGCCTCGGCCTCGACCCGATCCACCGGGCGGCGGACCCGGTGGCGGCGGTGGAACGGGCCGAGGCGGTGTTCGTGGGCGGCGGCAACACCTTCCGGCTGCTCGCCGCGCTCCATGCCACGGGCGCGCTGGCGGCGATCCGCCGCCGGGCCGAGGCGGGCATGCCGTACATGGGTTCTTCCGCCGGTTCCAACGTCGCCTGCCCGACGATCCGCACCACCAACGACATGCCGATCGTCGAGCCGCCGAGCTTCGAGGCCCTGAACCTGGTGCCGTTCCAGATCAACCCCCACTACCTCGATCCCGATCCGGCCTCGACCCACCAAGGCGAGACCCGCGAGGAGCGCCTGCTCCAGTACCTCGAGGAGAACGAACGCCCCGTGGTGGCGCTGCGCGAGGGGGCCCTGCTGCGCGTCGAGGGCGACCGGGTGGATCTCCAGGGCACCACCGGCGGCCGACTGCTGCGCCGCGAGGCCCCGCCGGAGGAGCTCGCCCCCGGCGCCCGCCTCGACTTCCTGCTCTAGCCCGCGCGCGGCCGCCGCGGTCGCTTTCCGCCAGCTGGGCCGGTTCAGGGGTTCAGGAGGGGGGGGTGGTCGCCACCTCGCCCACCTCGACCCCCGGCAGGGCCTCCACCAGCTCGGGGCCGAAGGCGCGGGCGGGGGTCCAGGCGCCGGGCTCCACCTCGCCGGCGAGCACCCGCCGCACGCACTCGACCGCCGAGGCGGCGGTGAAGGCGTAGCTCTCGGGGGTGACCAGCACCGAGGTGGCGGTGGCGCCGGAGGGCGCGGTCGCCCGCCCCCACACCGTCACCCGGCCCTCGCGCCGGGCCTCCTCGCCCGGCCCGCGCTGGTCGGCGAAGCGGCGCTCCACCCAGCGCTCGAGCAGCGCCCGCACCGGGGCGAGGCCGGCCAGCGGCACCAGCGGCCGCAGCCGCCGCAGGCGGCGGATGGTGCCCGGCGGCACCCCGGTGTAGACGCGGATGTTGGGGATGCCGGTGGTGTGAAAGGCCGTGGAGACGTCGCCCCAGGGGATGCTCATCACCCAGCGGTGCTGGATCTCGCCGGACGGCAGCAGGAGCTCCAGGGAGCGCCCGTGGGCGGCGAGCGGCAGCCGCACGATGGCGCCGTCGCGCCGCTCGGCACCGACCCCGGGGAGGTTGCGCACCATCGTGCGGGCCGTGCCCCGCGACAGCCCGGCCCCGGAGGAGCCGCCGCGCTCGGCGACGAAGGCGAGCTCCAGGTGGTCGGCGTCAGGCAGGGCGGCGGCGACCCGGGCGGCGGTGCAGTCTGTCGGCACGACGTCGAAGCCGACTCCCGGCACCAGAACCGCGCCGCACCGGCGGGCGCTCTCGTCGCGCGCCAGCACGCGCTCGAAGACGCCGATCTCGCCGGTGATGTCGAGGTAATGGGTGCCGGTGTCCAGGCAGGCGCGGACCATCGGCTTGGCGGTTTCGACGAAGGGCCCGGCACAGTGGAGCACCGCGGCGACGCCGGCGAGCTGGGCGCGGACGCTGCCGGGATCGCCGAGGGGGAAGACCCGCGTCTCGAGCCCCAGCTCCGCCGCCAGCGCCTCGACGGGTCCGGCGCTGCGCCCGGCGAGCAGCGGTCGCAGTCCCCGGCGCACCGCCTCGCGGGCCACCAGCTCGCCGGTGTAGCCGTTGGCGCCGTAGAGCAACCAGGGGCCCGGCGGTGAGGCCGCATCGGTGGAGGCGTCGCCTCCGGCCTCCGTCGTGGGATCGGCGGCCGTCATGACTCGGGAAAGCCGGTCCACTCCGGCGGCGGGGTGATCTCCGGCGCCGGCGGCGGTCCGGGATCGCTCCAGCCCTGGTCGGAGGCGCGCATCAGCACCTTCAGCTTCATGTCGCCCTCGACGACGCACTGGCAGGACAGCCGGAGCTGCCCCAGCAGGTCGCGCTCGGCCAGCTTGTCGCGCTCGGCGGCGGTCATGCGGCCGGGCTCGCCCTCCACGAACTCCACGCGGCAGGTGGTGCAGCGGGCGAACCCGCCACAGCGATGGCCGATGTCGACCCCGCACCCCTCGACGGCGAGCACCAGACGCTCCCCCTCGTCGACCTCGAACGTGCCCTCTCCCACGATCTCGAGCTTCGGCATCTCTCCTCCTCGCCTCTCGCAAACCCATGACTGAATGCCGGGGCCGGCGCTCTCCGCGCGGGAGCTACCTCGACCGAGGAGCCCACCCGCCGAGCGGAGCCCCGCCCGCCCCGCGGAGCTGGTGGAAACTATACTCGCCCGCTCTGGTGGCCGCCCCGATGCCCTCGCCCCTCGCCCTGCTCCGTCTCCTGCTGCGCCTCGCCGGCGCGGTGGCCGTGACGCTGCCGCTCTACCTGGCGCTCGTCGCCGGCAAGGCCGGGCTGCGGCTGGCCGGGCGGCCTTCGGTGCGGTGGGAGAGCCGGATCTTCCGCCGCTGGTCACGGGGACTGGGACGGGTCTTCGGCATGCGCCGGGAGGTGCGCGGCACACCGCCGGCCGGCCCCGGGCTGCTGGTGGCCAACCACGTGGGCTACATGGACATCCTGCTGCTCGGCGGCGAGGTCGGCGGCGTCTTCGTGGCCAAGCGGGAGATCGCCGGCTGGCCGGTGCTGGGGCACCTGTGCCGGCAGGTAGGCGTCGTCTTCGTCGATCGCGGTGCCCGGCGCGACGTGCTGCGCACCGGCGGCGAGGTGGAGCGGGCGCTGGCGGCCGGGCGCCGGGTGGTGCTGTTCCCCGAAGGCACCACCAGCGCGGGCGACGACCTGCTGCCGTTCCGTCCGTCGCTGCTCGAAGGCGCGGCGGCGGCGGGGCGGCCGGTGGCCTGGGCGGTGATCCGCTACGCGTTGCCGGAGGGTTCGCCTCCACCGGGGGAGGTGGTGGCCTGGACCGGCGGCGCCCCCCTGCTGCCCCACGTCTTGCGCCTGCTCACGCTGCCCGGCTTCACGGGGCGCCTGGACTTCGGCTCCGAGCCGGTGGTGGAGACCGACCGCAAGCGCCTGGCGCACCGCCTGCGCGAGGCGATGGGGGAGCGCCTGGGCGCGGAGTAGCGGCGCCGGCCGGTGCTCCGCGCTCTGCTACGATCCCGCCATGGCAGCGAAGAAAGACACGGCGCCCAAGACGGTGGCGACCGCGAAGAAGCCGGGCAAGGTGGAGAGCCTGGTCTTCTTCGGCACGCCGGAGTTCGCGGTTCCCAGTCTCGACGCGCTGGTGGAGGCGGGACGGCGGCCGGCGCTGGTGGTCACCAAGCCGGCACGTCCGGCGGGGCGAGGCAAGCAGCTCCAGGAGCCGCCGGTGGCCGAGCGGGCGCGGGAGCTGGGCCTGGAGGTGGCGCAGCCGGAGAAGGTGCGCGACGAGGAGTTCCTGGCCCGCATGGAGGAGCTCGCGCCGGACCTCGCAGCGGTGGTCGCCTTCGGGCAGATCTTCCCGCAGCGCCTGCTCGACGTCCCGCGCCTGGGCTGCATCAACGTCCACGCCTCCCTGCTCCCCAAGTACCGCGGCGCGGCGCCCATCCAGGCGGCGTTGGTGGAGGGCGAGCGCAAGACCGGCATCACTACCATGCAGATGGAGGCGGAGCTCGACGCCGGCCCCATCCTGCTCCAGGAGGAAACGGCGATCCGGGCCTGGGAAACCGCCGGTGAGCTCACCGAGCGGATGGCCAAGATGGGCGCCGACCTGCTGGTGGAGACGATCGACCAGTTGGAGGCGGGCAAGCTCAAGCCGCGCAAGCAGCGCGAGGAATCGGCCAGCTACGCGGGGGTGATCGACAAGAGCCAGGGCAAGCTGAACTGGGCCCTCAAGGCCGACGAGATCTACAACCGCATTCGCGCCTACACGCCGTGGCCGGGGGTGATCACGCACTTCCGGGGGCGGCCGATCAAGATCCTGTGGGGCGAGCCGATCACCTGGGAGAGCGCGCCGATCGGCGAGACGGGCACCTACCTGGGCCTGCGCCAGGGTCGGATCGCGGTGCTCGCCGGCGGCAACACGATCCTCGGCATCGAGGAGCTGCAGCGGGCAGGCAAGAAGCCGGTGCGCTCCTCGGACTTCGTGCACGGCGAACACCTCCGGGTCGGCGAGCGCTTCGCCTGACGGCGGCGCGCGGCAGATGGCCCGTCGGCGCAATCCACCTCCCGCGGGGGGTCGCGGCAGCCTGCCCCGCGGTGCCTCGCCGCGGGACCACTCCCGGCGCGCCAGCGTCCGGCGCGGCCCCGGCACCGACGTGCGGCGCGCCGCCGCCTGGGTGGTGGAGCGCACGCTGGTCTCCCGGGCGCCGGTCGAATCGTTCCTCACCGGCGCGGTCGACCGCTTCGACGAGCGCGACCGGGCCCTGCTGGGCGAGCTGGTCTACGGCACGCTGCGCTGGCTGCGCCGTCTCGATCACGTCATCTCCCGCGCCAGCCACCGCCGCTTCGACCAGATCGAGCCGGCCCTGCGTGCGCCGCTGCGGGTGGCCGCCTACCAGCTTCTCTTCCTCGACCGGGTGCCGGCCCACGCCGCGGTCCACGAGGCGGTGGAGCACGCCGGATCGCTGACCCACCGCGGCGGCGCGAGCTTCGTCAACGCCGTGCTGCGCCGCATCGCCCGCCAGCAGCGCCTCGACGACTGGCCGGTGGAATCCGACGATCCGGTGACCCGCTTGGCGGTGGAGATGAGCCATCCGGACTGGCTGGTGCGCCGCTGGCTGGCGCGCTACGGTGAGGAGCGCACCCGCGAGCTGCTGGCCGCCAACAATCGCCCCAAGCCGCTCCACCTGCTGGCCTTTCGCGACCGCGGCGGCCGCGAGGTGCTGGCCGAGCGGCTGATCGACGCCGGGCTCGAGGTCGAGCCGGCACGCCTCTCGCTGCTCGGCCTGGTGGTGCGCGGCGGCGACCCCTTCGCCACGGCGGCGTTCGCCGAGGGGGACTTCTACGTGCAGGACGAGGCGAGCCAGGCTGCCGCCCTGTTGCCGCCGCCGGCGGCGGGGGAGCGGGTGCTCGACGCGGCGGCGGCTCCGGGCGGCAAGAGCTTCGCGATGCTCGCCTGGGAGCCGGCGGTGCGCCCGGTGCTGGCGGACGTGGACCCGGCCCGGCTGGCGCTGCTGCGCGCCAACCTGCGCCGCCTCGGCCGCCGCGCCCCCCTCCTGCTCGCCGACTCCACCCACCCGCCCTGGCGTGCCGTCTTCGACCGCGTGGTGCTGGATCTTCCGTGCACCGGTACCGGCACGCTGCGCAAGCACCCGGAGCTCAAGTGGCGGGTGAGCGAGGGCGAGGTGGGCCGGCTCTCGGCCCAGGGCGCGGCGATGCTCTCCGGCGCGGCGGCGGCGGTGGCCCCGGGCGGCCTGCTGATCGCGATCACCTGCTCGCTGGAGCCGGAGGAGAACGACGACGTGGTGTCCGCCTTCCGCGCCGAGCACCCGGAGTTCGAGCCGGTGGCGCTCGAAGACCGCCTGCCGCCGCCGCTCGAAGAGGGCCTGCGCGGCCCTGGCTCCTGGCAGGTGCTGCCGGCCGGCGAGCACGACGGGTTCACGGTGAGCGTGCTGCGGCGGCGGCAGGCGGCGGAGTAGGAGCCATCCGCCGGGGGGCTGCTAGCGGTACAAGCCAGCCAAGCGGTGAGGGGAAACGCCGATCGCGTAGAGAAGCCAGATCAGCCAGTTGCCGACGAGAGTCCGCAGGATTCCTCGTCCGAGGTATCGCCGCGCCGAGGTCCGCACCGGCGGCCACAGCAGCGCCAGCCGCTGGCGTCGCCTCAACCGCCGCGCCATGTCCAGATCTTCCAGGATGGGCCAGCTCTCGAACCCCTCCAGCTCCTCGTACACCCCCCGCCGCAGGAACTGCGCCTGATCCCCCAGCGGCAACTTGGTCAGCCGCGTCCGCAGGTTCACCAGCCGTTCTCCGATCCGCAACACCCACGGACGCTCCTCCGTGAAGCGGACGAAGAAGGCGCCGCCTTCGGCTCCGTCGGCGATGGCCCGGCGCACCAGGTCGGCGGCGCCGTCCGGGAGCTGGGTGTCGGCGTGGAGGAAGAGGAGAATCTCGGAAGTGGTGGCGAGGGCGCCGCGGTGGAGCTGGCCCCCGCGGCCCGGGGGGCCGGTGACCACGCGAGCGCCGAGCTCCTCGGCCACGCGCACCGTCGCGTCGCGGCTACCGCCGTCGGAAACCACCACCTCGTCGGCCATGGCGAGGGCGTGGGGGAGGTGGCGGCGGAGGTTGTCCTCCTCGTCCAGGGTGGGAACGACGATCGCGAGGCGGGCCGGAGTCAATGCATCGATGCTAACACCGCGGGGAGAAAGAACCCGGCCGCCGCGATCGGTCGGCGGCCGGGCAGAGGATCAACGGCAGCGGATCAGAAGCAGAGGATGGTTTCGTTCCACTCGGTGCACTGGCCGGCACCGCAGGCCTTGCCGCTGGTGAAGAGGCAGACCCGCCCGCTCGTCGTGCGGATGCCGAAGCAGACGCGGAGCGAAGCGATGATGACGTCGTAGTCGTAGCAGACGCTCGTGTTCGAGGCGCTGAAGGTGTACTGCACGTGCGCCAGCTCGATGCCGATCACGTACAGGCGCAGGTCGATCGAGAGCTTCCAGTTCGGGCCGGGCGTGAAGCACACGCGCCCCTTGACCGAGAAGATCTTGATGTCGAAGTCGATGTCCTTGCAGCTGGCGTCGTCGGTCTCGCTGATGCTGACCTGGGCCGCCTGTCCGTGCAGCAGCCCCGGGGCCAGCGCCTGCTCGAGCGACCGCCGGAGCTCGTTCTCCGACGTGCCCAGCAGCTCGGCCGCTCTGCGGAAGTCGTCGTCGTGGTAAGTCCGAAGTTCATTCGCCATGTCTCGAATCTCCTTGTCGTTTCCCTCCCACCGTCATCGGCGACAGGACTCCAGAATCTGCTTCCGATAGAGGGTGGCGGTGAGCCCCGGGACATTTCATAATCACTCATGCATAGATGCCGGGCGGCGGCCGAGCCTTGTGACAAAATTGGCTAGTGTCCACCGAGACCCCCTTCAGCCACCTCGATGCCGCTGGCCGCGTGCGGATGGTGGACGTGTCCCAGAAGGCCGTCACGCGGCGGGTGGCGGAGGCTTCCTGCCGGGTGGAGCTTTCCGCGGCAACGTCGGCGCGGCTCGGGGATCTGCCCAAGGGCGACGCGGTGGCCGTGGCGCGGCTCGCCGGCATCCAGGGCGCCAAGCGCACCGCCGAGCTGATCCCGCTGGCCCATCCGCTGCCCCTCGACCAGGTGGAGGTGGAGGTCACGCCCGGCGACGCCGGCGTGGTGATCCGCAGCCGCGTCGTCACCACGGGACGCACCGGCGCCGAGATGGAGGCCCTCGTCGCTTGCTCCACGGCGGCGCTCGCCCTCTACGACATGGTCAAGGCCGTGGAGCGCGGCGCGGTGGTCACCGATCTGCGCCTCGACACCAAGAGCGGCGGCAAGAGTGGTGATTGGCAGCGTCCGCAGCCCGCGGTGGCGGAGCGGGAGACACCGTGAGCTGGACCACCGGCCTCGACCGCCTCCTCGCCGAGGGCGTCGACCGCCTGCGCGGCCGCCGTTACGGTCTGCTCGGCCACGGCGCGTCGCTTACCCGGGACCTCGTGCCGGCCCACCTCGCTCTCGCCGGCCGCGACGCCGCGCCGGCCGCCCTGTTCGGGCCGGAGCACGGCTACTACGGCGTGGAGCAGGACATGGCCCCGGCCGCCGACGCGCGCGATCCGTGGATCGGCGTGCCGATCCTCTCCCTCTACGGCGAGACGGTGGACACGCTGCGCCCGGATCCATCCGCTTTCCGCGGCCTCGATCTCCTGGTGGTCGATCTCCAGGACGTCGGCGCCCGCTACTACACCTACGCCGCCACCGCCGTGTGGGCCGCCGAGGCGGCGCTGGCCGCTGGCTGCGAGGTGTGGGTGCTCGACCGCCCCAACCCCATCGGCTCGGCGGTGGAGGGCAACCTGCTGGCCGACGGCTACACGTCTTTCGTCGGCGCCTTCCCGGGCCTGCCGCCGCGCCACGGCCTGACCTTCGCCGAGCTGGTGCGCTGGCAGGGGCGGCGCCTCGGCTGGGACGACCAGGCCGTGACCTGCTGGACCCTCGACGGCTGGGACGCAGCCAGCCTTTGGCCGGCGCAGGTGGGCGCACGGGCCTTCCTGCCGCCGTCCCCGAACATGCCGACGGTGCACATCGCGCTGCTCTATCCGGGCGGCTGCCTGATCGAGGCGACCGAGCTCTCCGAGGGCCGCGGAACCACGCGGCCGTTCCAGCTCGCCGGCGCGCCCGGGCTCGATCCGCGCGCGTTGGCCGCGCGCCTCGACGCGGCCAGCCTGCCGGGGATCGCCTTCGTGCCGACCTACTTCAAGCCCCAGTTCCAGAAGCACGCCGGCGCGGTGTGCGGTGGCGTCGAGCTGTTCGTCACCGACCCGGACACCTTCCGCCCCTACCGCACCGGCGTCGAGCTGCTGTGGGCCCTGCGCGCCGAGGCCCCGGAGCGCTTCGCCTGGCGCCACGCCCCCTACGAATTCGTCACCGACCAGCCGGCGGTGGACCTGCTCGCCGGCACCGACCATCTGCGCCTCGCCCTCGACGCCGGCGACCGCGCCGCCCTCGATGCCTGGATCGCCTCCTGGCCCGCCGACGAGGCCGCCTTCCGCGCCGAGTGCGAGGACGCCTTGCTCTACCCGCGCCCGGCCGGCGACGCCGGCCGCTCCCGATGAACGCGCCCCACCTGCTCGCTGTCGCGGCCCAGGTCGAGCGCTTCGCCCCCCTCGCCGCCGCCGTGGCGGCGGAGGGCCTGCGCCTCGGCTGGCTGGATGTTTCCGCGGAAGCGTCCTCGCCGGTTCCGCCGGCGCTCGAGCAGGCCGCGGCGCTCGGCCTGCTCCGTGCCGTGGCCGTCGGGGGCGGCCGGGCGGTTTCCGTCAAGCCGCTCAAGGGGGCGCCGGTGTTGCGCGATCTGCTGCGGGAGCACTTCCGAGGCTGCGCCGCGGTGCTGGTCACCGGCGACGTTGCCGTGGAAACGCCGCGCCTGGAACCGATTCCCGGCGGCGGCTACCGGGTGATGCCGCCGGGCGAGGCGGCCCGCGAACTAGCCCCTGAGGAGATCGCCCGCCGCCTCCGCCGCCCCAGGCCCTGGAGCTAACTCTCCGCGGGCGCCTTGCCTCGCGACGGGCTGCCGTTCCTTCCCTTCACCACCTTCGGAGGGTCGGCGGGGGCCGTCGGTGGAGCGTCCAGGGCATGGGGAGTGGCCGGCCGGGGGCGTATGCGCCGGCGTCTCTCTCGGGCGCTGGGAGTCCGGGCAGACGGCAGCCGGCGCCTCCGAGCGGGGCCCGCCCCTGCATCGTCCACCGAACGGCCCCGCGTCCCCCGGCCGGCCGCTCCCCACGTCCCAGCTCCACCGGCGGCCCCCGCCGATCCGGGCCAGCCCCCCACCCGTCCGTTGACCGCCGCAGTGCGGCATGGAATGATCCTTTCAAGAGCCCCGCACCATGCCGCCGACCGCCGCCGAGCCCCTCCTCCCCGTCGAGCCGATCCGCTTCTTCCTCGCCGGCCCCACCTACGTGCCGGAGGACGTGCGCCAAGCGATGACGCAGCCCGTGGTCGCCCACCGGTCGCCCTCGTTCAAGGCACTGTGGGCGCGGCTGGCCGAGCGGTTGCCGGCGGTGTTCCGCACCCGGGGCGACGTCTACGTGGCCACCGGCAGCTCGACGCTGCTGATGGAGAGCGCCGTCGTCTCCACGGTGGGGCGCGACGTGCTCAACCTGACCAACGGCGCGTTCTCCGAGCGCTGGCACGCCATCTGCCGCTCCCTCGGCCGGGCCGCCGACCGCCTGGAGCACCCGTGGGGCGAGGCCGTCGATCCCGACCTGCTGCGCCAGGCGCTGCGGCGCAAGCGCTACGAGGCGGTGACCGTGGTGCACAACGAGACCTCCACCGGAGTGCTCAACCCGCTGGCCGAGATCGCCCGCGTCGTGCGCGAGGAGAGCGACGCCCTGCTGCTGGTCGACGCCGTCTCCTCGCTCGGCGGCGCGCCGGTCGAGACCGATGCCTGGGGGCTCGACGTGGTGCTCACCGGGTCCCAGAAGGCCCTCGCCGTGCCGCCCGGGCTCGCCCTGTTCACGTTGTCCGAGCGCGCCGGGCGGCAGGCCGACGGCGTGCCGCACCGCGGCTTCTACACCGACCTGTTGCGTTACCGCGACAAGCACCGCGAGGGCGGACCCATCACCACGCCGGCGGTGCCGGTCGCCTACGCTCTGGACCACCAGCTCGGCCGGGTCGCCGCGGAGGGCATGGAGGCGCGCTGGGAGCGCCACCGCCGCCTGCAGCAGACGACCGCCGCCTGGGCCGCCGAGCGCGGCCTGCGCAACTCGGCGCCGCCCGCGGTGCGCTCGCCCACGGTGAGCTGCCTGGCGCCTCCCGCCGGCGCGCCGCCTGCACCGGAGATCGTGCGCCGGCTCGCCGGGCGCGGCTTCACCGTCGCCGGCGGGTACGGCCAGTGGAAGGCTACGACCTTCCGCATCGGACACCTGGGGGAGGTGCGCGACAGCGATCTCGCCCCGCTGCTGGCGGCCTGCGACGAGGTCCTGGAGGAAGCATGCACCGCATCCTGATCGCCGATCCCATCGAAGACAGCGGCCTCGAGATCCTGCGCGCGGGCGGCGCCGAGGTGCGGGTGGTCCAACCCGAGGAGCGCGGCCGGCTGGCCGAGCTGCTGCCCGGCCACGACGCCCTGGTGGTGCGCTCCGCCACCCAGGTCACCGCCGAGTTGCTCGCCCATGCCGAGGGTCTCCGGGTGGTGGGCCGCGCCGGCATCGGGGTCGACAACGTGGACGTGGCGGCCGCCACCGAGCGCGGCATCCTGGTGGTCAACGCCCCCACCGCCAACGTGCTGTCGGCCACCGAGCACACCTTCGCCCTGCTGCTGGCCCTCGCCCGCCAGGTGCCGGCCGCCGACGCCTCCATGCGGCGCGGCGAGTGGGAGCGCAAGAAGTTCGTCGGCATGGAGCTGCAGGGCAAGGCCCTGGGTGTGGTCGGCTTCGGCCGGATCGGACAGCGGGTGGCGGCGCGGGCCCGGGCTTTCGAGATGAACGTGCTCGCCTACGATCCGTTCCTCGACCCGGCGGTGGCGCGGCGCCTGGAGGTGGAGCTGCTGCGCCTCGAGGACCTCCTGCCGCGCTGCGACGTGGTCACCCTGCACACGCCCCTCACCGAGCAGACGAAGAACGTGCTCGACGCCCGGCGGATCGGCCTGATGCGCCCCGGCGCCCTGCTCGTCAACTGCGGGCGTGGCGGCACGGTGGACGAGGCCGCCGTGCTCGCGGCGCTGGACGAGGGTCGTCTGGCCGGTGCCGCGTTCGACGTCTTCGCCCAGGAGCCGCCGGTGGACCGCCGCCTCGCCGAGCACCCGAGAACGGTGACGACGCCGCACATCGGCGCCCAGACCCGCGAGGCCCAGGAGCGCATCGCCACCGAGACGGCGCGCATGGTGCTGGCGGCCCTCGAAGGGTCGCTGTCGGTGACCGCGGTGAACCTGCCGTTCTCGGCCACCGGCACCCGGGGCGAGCCGTTCCTGGCGCTGGGCGAGAAGATCGGTCGTGCCGCCGCGAAGATGCATGGGGGGCCGGTGAGCCGGGTGGAGGTGGGGCTGTGGGGGATCGACGAGGGGCTGCGCCGGCCGCTCACCGTGGCGGTGCTCAAGGGCGTGCTGACGCCGTCGGTGGGCGACGCGGTCAACTACGTCAACGCCGAGCGGCTGGCGGAGGCCCGCGGCGTCGAGGTGGTCACCTCGACCCACAGCCGGTCCGCCGACTACCCGCACCTGGTGGGGGTGGATCTGGCCGGCGGCGGCGAGTCGGTGAATCTTTCGGGCGCGCTGTTCGGCGAGAGCGACCCGCGGGTGGTGGATTTCGCCGGCTACCGCCTGGAGTTCCGCCCCGAGGGATGCCTGCTGGTGCTGCGCAACCGGGACGTGCCGGGGGTGGTGGGGCGGCTCGGCAGCATCCTGGGCGACGCCGGCATCAACATCGCCGACATCCATCTCGCCCGCCGCGACGGCGACCCGGAAGCCCGCGCCGTGCTGCGCCTCGACCAGAGCCCGCCGGAGAGCGTGCTCGACACCCTGCGCGCCCTGCCCGAGGTGCACTCCGCCCGCGTGCTCGAGTTGTGAGAGCGGCCGCGGTGGGCGTCGCTCTTGCACTCGCCAGGCACCCGAAGGAGGCGATGGCATGACGCGAGTGGGAGTGGTCTTCGGAGGGAGGAGCGTGGAGCACCGGGTGTCGGTGGCCTCGGCGCGGACGGTGGCCCAGGGCCTGGGCCAGGCGGGACACGAGGTGGTGCCCCTGGGCATCGCCCAGGACGGCGGCTGGGTGGAGCGAGGTGCCGCCGCGGCGGTGCTCGAAGGCCGTCGCGATGCGCTGGAGGCGGTGGGGGAGCCGGTGGCGCCCACCCTGCGCCACCTCACCGACGATCCGCCCGAGGTGCTGTTCCCCATCGTCCACGGCACCTGGGGCGAGGACGGCACGCTGCAGGGCCTGGCCGAGATGCTCGACCTGCCCTACGTGGGCGCCGACGTCACCACCAGCGCCGTGGCGATGGACAAGATCGTCGCCAAGCGGGCGCTGGAGGCGGCCGGCGTGCCGGTGGTCGAGTACGCCGCCGCCCGCCAGGAGGAGCTGGCGGAGGACGACACCTCCCTCCTCGCGCTCCTCGATCGGTTCGAGCCGCCGTTCTTCGTCAAGCCGGCCGTGGGAGGCTCGAGCGTCGGCGTGCGCAAGGTGGACCGCCGCGACGAGCTCGCCGAGGCGGTGCGCTTCGCCCTGCGCTTCGACGACGCGGTGCTGGTGGAGCGCGGCATTCGGGGGCGCGAGCTCGAATGCGCGGTGCTCGGCTACCGCCACCTGGAGGCCTCGGAGATCGGCGAGATCGTGCCCGGCAAGGACTTTTACGACTACGAGGACAAGTACCTCGGCGACACGGCCAAGCTGATCGCGCCGGCCGAGCTGCCGGCGGCCACGGCGAGCCGCCTGCGGGAGCTGGCGGTGGAGGCGTTCCGGGCGCTGGGCGGCACCGGCATGGCGCGGGTCGACTTCCTGCTCGAAGGCGACGACCGCCCTTACGTCAACGAGATCAACACCCTGCCCGGGTTCACCAGGATCTCCATGTACCCGCGCCTGTGGGCGCTGTCCGGCGTGCCGCTCCCCGAGCTCGTCGACCGCCTGGTGAAGATCGCCCAGGAGCGCCACCGCGACCGGCGGCGGCTCGACGAGGGGATCAAGGAGTTCCTGGCCAGCCTGGGGGGGTGAGCGGGCTCGGGGGTGACGAGGTAGGATGCCGCTCCATTTGCGCAACAGATCCCAACGAGAGGAGGTCGGCATGTCTCGTGTGCTGCGAAGCCTGGTCGCCGTGGTGGTGCTCGCCCTCGCCGTCCCCGCCGCCGCCCAGCCGGATCCGGCGAAGGTGGAGGTGAAGGTGGTGGCAGTGGCCGAGGGGGTGTGGATGCTGCAGGGGGCCGGCGGCAACATCGGCCTTTCGGCGGGGGAGGACGGCGCTTTCCTGGTGGACGACGACTACGCCCCGCTCACGGCCAAGGTGCGCGCCGCGGTGGCCTCGGTGACGGCGCAGCCGGTGCGCTTCGTCCTCAACACCCACTGGCACGGCGACCACACCGGCGGCAACGAGAACTTCGGCGAGGCCGGGGCGGTGATCGTGGCCCACGACAACGTGCGGCGGCGGATGTCGACCGAGCAGGTGATCGCGGCGATGGGGAGGACGGTGCCGCCGTCGCCGGACGCGGCGCTGCCGGTGGTCACCTTCGCCGACTGTGTGACCTTCCACGTCAACGGCGACACGCTCTCCGTCTTCCACCTGCCGGCAGCCCACACCGACGGCGACGCGGCCGTCTACTGGCAGCGGGCGGACGTGCTGCACACCGGCGACCTCTACTTCGCCTCCGGCTATCCCTTCATCGACCGGTCGAGCGGCGGCTCCCTCGACGGGCTGGTGGCGGCGGTCGAGCGCCTGCTGGAGCGCGCCGGCGAGGGCACCCGGGTCATCCCCGGCCACGGCGGCCTTTCCGACCGCGCTGGGCTCACCGCCTACCTCGAGATGCTGCGCGGCGTCCGTGCGCGCGTGGCGGCCTTGATCGCCGAGGGCAAGACACGCGACGAGACGATCGCCGCCAAGCCCACCACCCCGTGGGACGAGCGCTGGGCGGGCGGCTTCATCGACGGCGACACCTTCACCGGCTTCGCCTACGACAGCCTGACCGCGGCACGCTGAGCGGGGACCGCCGTTCGCACGCGGACGACCGGCGGGCGAATGCTGCCGGTCGTCGAGCGATGCGGGCGCAGGGACGAATCCCGATCCGCAGATCCTGCGGCAGGAGATCCGGTTCCTGCGCGACACGGTGCGGAGGCTGCGGCAGGTGCCCGAGGAGCCTACGGCCGTTCCATTCCACGCGCTCCGGCTTCGCGCGGAGGCACGGGCTCAGGAACCGGGCACCTTCGCGGCCAGCTCACCGACCTCCCGCAGCACCCCGCCCCGCATCACCGAATCCAGGGCCCGGAAGGCGCGCACGTCCCGCGTCGGATCTTCCGTCAGCAGCAGCAGATCGGCGGGATTCCCCGGTTCCAGGGTGCCGAGGTCGGGGCGGTTCATGGCGCGGGCGCCGCCGCGGGTGGCGGCCGTCAGCACCTCCATCGGCGTGAGGCCGGCGGCCTGCATCGCTTCGAGCTCGGCGTGGATCGCCGGACCGTGCAGGGTCAGCGGATTGCCGGCGTCGGTGCCGACGGCCACGGCGATGCCGGCGGCGTGGACGCGGGCGAGGTTGGCGGCGGCGATCGCTTCCTGCTCGGCGGTGCGCGCCGCCTGGCGCTCGACCCGCTCCGGGGTGAGGCCGGCGAGCTCGAGGGTCGCCGTCTCGGCCAGCCGCGCGCGGGTTCCGGCGTCCACGCAGCCGCGCGGGTCGTCCACCGGCGGCGGCTCGCCGGTGGCGGCCGAGCGGTAGAGCCGGACGTAGCCGCGGGAGACGGTGAGCGTCGGAACGTAGACGGTGCCGTTCGCCTTCGCCAGCGCCAGGAACTCGTCGTCCACCGGCCGGTCCCAGACGCTGTGCACCAGCACCTCGGCGCCGGCCCGCAGCGCCGCCTTCGCCTCCGCCAGATCCGTGGCGTGGACGATCAGCGGCAGCCCCGCCGCGTCCGCCGCCGCGCCCGCGGCCGCGAGCCGCGGCTCCAGCTCCTGGGAGCTCTTGCCGCCGTCGCCGCCGGTGATGAACCACACCTTCACCGCGTCGGCCCCCCGCGCCGCCAGGTCGTCGACTCCGGCGCCGGCCGCCGCCTCGTCCGCCAGGAACAGGAACTGCCGCTCGGCCGGCAGGTTCAGCCAGTGATCGAGGGTCGAGAGCAGCGGGCCGGCGGCCGCCACGTGGGGCGCCAGGGTGTCGCCCTCCGCGCGCTCGGCCAGCGCGATCGTCCACGGATAGCCGCCGACGTCGAACACCGCGGTGACGCCCGAGCAGAGGTAGGCGCGGAAGAAGCGCTCCGGGTGGGCGGCGAGCTCGGCGATCACCCGCGGGTACGGGTGGCTCGCGCGCACGTCGAGGGCGTCCGGGCGACCGTCGGCCCAACCGGTCTGGGAGAAGTGGACGTGGGCATCGACCAGCCCCGGCGTGATCCAGCGACCGGTGGCATCCACGACGCCGACGCCTTCGGGCACGGGGCAGGCGGCCCGGCTGCCGGCGCACTCGATCTCGCCGCCGCGCACCAGCACCACCGCGTCGGGCACCGGCGGGCCGCCGCTGCCGTCCACCAGGGTGGCACCCACCAGAGCGCGGGGCGGCGGGGGCGTGCCGGGCGGGGCATCGAAGGCGGTGGTGACGGCGATGCGCCAGCCCTCCGGCGTCGCCACGAACAGCCGCTCCGAGAGCCCCCGGTGCTCGTCGCCGGCATAGGCCACGCGGTAGCGGTAGGTGCCGTAGACGACGCCCGGCTGGACCGGCACCAGCCGCAGGTCCTGGGCGTCGAACACGTCCGGCCAGCCGGCGCCCGTCTGGGCGGCGAGGTCGGCGAAGCCGAGGCTCGGCCCCTCCGGGCCGGTGCGGGCCAGGGTCTCGGCGTCGAGGTAGGTGGCGAGGTAAGCGTCGCGGTCCTTCGCCGCGATGGCCGCCAGGTTGCGCTCGAAGACGGCGCGGGCGGCGGCGAGGTCGCCGGCGGCGGTCGGTTCGGCGCCAGCCTGGCCGGCGGGCGCGACGACCTCGGCGGCGGCGAGGAGCCGATGCCCCTCGAGGCCGCCCGGCAGCAGGAGGAGCGCGAGGGCCAGGAGGCCGGCCCCGCGGACCGATCCGGCGCGCGGAGCGCGGGGCGTCGTCGCGTGGGTGCTCCCCAGCGCCGGGAGCGCGCTTCGGCGAGGCGTCGTGCGGGCTCGCGGGTCGGTCCCCGCGCCGGGTGGTTGCGGTGCTCGTTCGGCCGTTCGCCTCATCCGTCGCCCCCTTCCGATGGTTTGCCGCCGGTTCGTAGTGGCGACGAGTCTAGCCGCTGGCGAACCGGGCGGGCGCCTCAGGGAGGGGAGGCCTCGCCGCCCGGCGCGGTGACGGGGACGGCGTTGCGCACCAGCGTGCGCAGCGCCTCGGGCGGCAGGTCGCCCTCGACCGTGAGCTCGAAGCCGTCGAGGACCACGGTGGCGGAGCGACGGGCCGTCTCGTCCGCCGCCATGGGCGGTGGCCCCGGTGCCGCCTCGGCCTGCAGTCGCTCGGCGCGTTCGCCCGCTCGGCGCCGGGGCGCGATCACGACCGCTTCGGCGAGGTCGTCGGCCAGGACCGGGCGCTGGGTGAGCTCGAGGAGGTCGCCGTCCGGCAGGCGCTGGCGCGAGCGCACGCGCACCGGGTCGGCCGACGGGTCCAGGAACACGCCCAGCACCCGGGCTCCGGGCAGGGCGTACAGCGGCCCCCCCAGCAGGCGGGTCGCCTCGTCGCGGCTGACGGCGCGCCAGCCGTCCGGCGCCGCCGCCTGGCCGGTGACGACGACCGGCCGGGCGGGGCTGCGCCGGGCCACGCTCGGCTCGACGGGGACGGCCGGCTCACCCTGCCGGGGGTCGAGCCCGGTCGCATTCGCCTCCGCAGACCGTGGCGGGGCCGGCGCCGGAGCGGGGGCGGTCGCCTTCGGCTCGGAGTCTGGTGTCGAGTCGACCGTCACGGTGGAGCCGGGGATGACGGCCGCGGGGATCGAGAGCGGTGCCGCCGCACCGCCTGCCGCGGCCGCCTCCTGCCGCTGCGGTCGCACCGCCGGCGGCGCCTCCCGTGCTTCTCTCGCGGCCCGGGTGCGGCGGAGCGCCTCGCCCCCCACGGGTTCGGACGGCCGAGGGAGAGCGACGGGATCGGCTGCCCCGGTGCGGGTGCCGGTACCGCCCGCGACGCCGGTGCTGGCGCCGCGGCCGGCTTCGAGAGGGGCGGGGGAGCGTTGCTGCTCGACGGGAGCGACGGCATCCGCCGCGGGCGCGCTGTCGGCCTCCGCCGCCTCGGCCTCCTCCTGCGTCGTCTCCGCTTCCGCCGCTCGCGGTCCTTCGGGCTCCGCCGTCGCCTGCAGCTCCGCCTCCTGGAGGCCGGCCGCCGGCACCACCTGGTCGCCGATGAGGTAGCCGATGCCGAGGGCGACCACGAGGGTGGCCGCCCAGGCGAGCACCGGCGCCCAGCGCAGCGGCCGCGAGGATTCCGGCCGGCGCGGCGCTCCCGGCCCGCCGCCTCGCGCCGCGGCCCGCCGGCGGACCTCCTCGAAGTCGGGAGCGAGCGGCGCCGCCGGGCCCGGTAGCGCCTCGGGCGCGAGGGTCGCGAGGATCGCGCCGGCGCGCTCGCGCAGCCCGGCCGCCGCCGCCAAGCGGGCGCGGCAGTCGGCGCAGCCCTCGAGGTGTGCTTCCACCGCCTCGGCCCGGGCCGGCTCGGTGGCCGGCAGGGCGCCGTCGAGCAGCGCGTGCAGGGTCGGGTCATCCACGTGCGGCATGCTTCGTCTCCTCGGCTTCGTAGGCTTCCACCAGGCGCTTGCGGGCCCGGAACAGCGTGGTTCCCACGGCGCCCGGCGCCAGCCCGGTGCGTTCGGCGATCTCCTGGTAGCTCGATCCGGCGTCCCACAGCAGGAGCGCCTCGCGGTCCCGCTCGGTGAGCCGCGCCAGGGCCGAGCGCGCCCGCTCGGCCGCCTCGCGCCGCTCGAGCTGGCGCAGGGCGTCGGCGGGCGGCGGGTCGCTCACCGTCTCGCTGCGGACCAACGTCAGGTGCCGGCGGCGGCGGATCTGCGTGCGCGCCTCGTCGCGGGCGAGGTTGGCTGCCAGCGTGAACACCCACGAGCGCGGATCGGCGGGCGCGCGGTCCAGCGAGCGGGCGAACGCCTCCTGGGCAAGGTCCCGGGCCCGGTCCGCGTCCCATACCTTGCGGTACAGGTAGCGAACGAGGTCCGGGAAGGTGCTGCGGTAGACCCTGGCCCAGTCGACGTGCATCGCTCCCTCGCCGGTCCTAGCGTCCCCGGAAGGCCGCGGTGAGCTGCGCCAGGCGCTCGGCGCTCAGCCGCTCCGCACCCTCGCCGCCGAAGCGCAGCGCGATCTCGGCGCCACGCAGCTCCACCGGCGACAGCGCGGCGAGCACCGGCTCGAGCTCCGGCAGGGCACGCAGCAGGGCGAAGTAGGCGTCGCCGTACAGGCGGATGGCCACCGCCTCGGTGGCGTCGCGCCTCGGCCCCGCCTCCACCCAGACGCCGCCGTCCAGGGCGAAGGTGCGGCCCGCCACCGTGCGGGTGGCGCCGCCGGCCGCCGAGTCCTGCGCCTTCTCCTCCGCCGCGTCGAGCTCGGCGGCGGAGCGCACCTCGCGGCGCTGGCGCGCCGACTCGGCGCCCTGCACGGCGACGGCTCCGGTGGCCCTCGAGGGCGCGGGCGGGGCGGCGGCGGGTGCCTGGCGCCGCAGCCCACCGCCGGTGACCGCGACCGCATCGCCGGTCCTCAGGGCCTGCTCCTGCATCGCGGGCTCCTGCACCAGGTAGGAGGTGTACTCGCTGAGCAGGCCGTAGCGTAACGCCGTGCGGCGGATCTCCTCCACCAGCTCCGGGTCGGCGCCGTTCAGGCGCACGGCGCGGTCGAGCTCGCCCAGCTTGCGCGCCGCCCACAGGCGGGGGATGAAGTCGTTGGCCTGGGTGTGGGACGGGAACTCGGCGTGCACCTGGAAGCGCTCCACGCGGCCGGCGCGCCGGCCGGTGAGGCGCAGGGTGCCGCCGCCGGCCCCCTGGTAGCGGCCGAAGAGCACCAGCTCCTCGCCGGCGAACAGATCCGGCAGCCGGCCGGGCTGGACGTCCACCAGGCGCACCGGCGCGTCGGCGATCTCGAGGTCGGTGAGCACCGGGTGGGTGATCTTCGCCGCCAGGGTGCCGAGGGCGGTCTCCACGTCCTCGCCCGGCTGCACGTAGGCGGTGCTGCCGCGGCCGGCGGCGCTCAGGCGGTCGAGCAGGTAGGTGTTGACGTCGTAGCCGACTCCGAAGGCGAACACCCGCGCCCGTCCCCGCTCGCCCTCGGCGGCGGCGGCGATGCGCTCCGGCTCCGTCTGGCCCACCGTGGGCAGGCCATCGGTGAGGAACACCACCAGCGGCAGGCGCTCCTCCGGGGAGGGAAGGCGGAAGGCCTCGGCCAGCGCGCCGGCGATGTTGGTGCCGCCCTCGGCGACGAGGCCGTCGATCCAGCGGCGGGCGGCGGCGAGCTCGGCGGCGGTGGCGCGGCTCCACGTCTCACCGCTGGTGCGCACACCGTTGCTGAAGGCGACCAGCCGGAAGCGGTCCTCCGCCTGCAGCGAGCCGAGGAGCTGGTGCAGGGCCTGGCGGGTCTGGGCCATCTTCTCGCCGGCCATCGAGCCGGAGACGTCGACCACGGCGGTGACGTCGCGCGGCGTGGTGCCGGCCGCGGCGTCGCCCGGGGAGAGGGTGAGCAGGAAGTAGCCGTCCTCGCCGCCGGTGGGGCGATGGGCGGCGAGGGTGACGCCGACGAGATCGCGCTCCAGCGGCAGGAAGGCGGTGAAGTCCCCCCGCAGGTCCGCCGCCGGGCGCACCCGCAGGCGGCCGTCTCGGCGCTCGACGTCGAGCTCGTGGGTGGGGGAGAAGGGGCGGCCGAGGCCCGCGGCCTCGGCGCTGAGGGTGAAGGCGAGGGGTACCGCGTCGGGCGCCGGGCGCCGCTCAGGAGTCGTGCGCTCGCCGCCGCGAGGGAGCGGTTGCGGCTGCGGTATCTCCGGGTGGGGCCGGGGACCGGTGCCGGTGGCGCCGCCGGCGGCGTAGCGGAACTGCAGGGCGTCGCCGGCGCGCTCGAGCACCTGGGTGTAGCGCAGGGTGATCTTGCGGCGCTGCCCCGGCTCGATGGGGAAGATCCGCGCCCGCACCAGCCCATGGCCGACGAGCTCGATCAGCGCCGGGTCCTTCTGGCGGCGCACGATCTCCTCGTAGATGCCGCGGGCGCGCTCGGCGTCCATCGTCTCGCCGCGCAGCTCGAGGTCGCCCTGGTAGAGCGAGAAGTTGGAGAACACCGCCTCGCCCGGCAGCGGGTAGAGGTAGTCGCCCTCGCCCAGCCCGCCGCCGCGGTTCTCGAACCACTCCTCCACCTCGACCTCGGCTACCCGCGAGGTCACCTCCACCCGCACGTCGGTGCGCAGCTTCACGACACCCCAATCCCGCGGCGGGCTCGGCAGCGGGTCGATCCAGCCCTGGGCTGCCGCCGGGGCGGCGGCGAGCAGGGCGAGGATCAGCAGGAGGGTCGTCCGCCGGACGGCGGAGGGCAGGAACGGGCTCGGCAGCTTCGGGATCTGGCGCATCGGGTTCTCCTCTCTCGGGTCGTTCGAGGAGGAGGACGAACGAGCGGCGGGATCTTGCACACGGAGGCGGCCCTCGCGAGCGGACGTGGAACGCGGCGCCGCGGCCCGGCGCCGCCCCCCTCAGTCCCCGGGTACGCGAGTCAGGTCGGCGCAGGGGAATGCGGTGGTGTCGGTCACGGTCTGCGCCGTCTGCCCCAGGGGGTTGTGGTAGGTCCTGGCGTTGCCGGGGCTGCGCTGCTCGAGCACGGTCAGGTCGAACTCCACGTTGGTGGTCGCCGCCACGAACACCCAGACGTGCCCGTTCACCGCGCATCCGTTCACCAGCTTCACCTGGACCTCCCAGTTCTCCTCGTCGAAGAACCAGAACTGGCCCGAGCGGTCGCTCCGGAAGGCCACGGTTCGCCCCACGCTCAGGTTTCCGGCGAAGTCCTTCCACTCGACCAGGGCGCAGAAGGTGTCCTCGAGCAGGTTCATGTCGGTGCCGAAATCGAAGAAGTGGGTGCTGTCGGGCGGCGCGTTGCAGCCGGACCAGCGGATCCTGCCCGGGCCGGTGATGGTGTTCGTGAAGTCGAAGGTGAAGCCGTCGGGGCCGGAGGGGCGGGCGAAGGTGGTGACCAGGTAGTAGAGGACCCCGGGCGTCAGGGTGACGGTCATCTCGGTGCTGCCGGTCGGACCGTCGGCGACCGCCAGCAGGTCGTCGAGCGGCTGGTTGCGGTCCTCCAGCGGTCCGAGGTAGAGAGCCAGCAGGCCGTCGAAGCCGTCCTCGAAGATCCTCTGATCGCTGGTGATCGTGTAAGTGCCGTACCGGTCCACCCAGAACGACAGGCCCCGGTAGCCGGCGCGCTCGAGGCTGGGCAGGATCTGCCCGTCGACGATCCGCGGCTCGAAGTCGCCCGAAGAGCGCAGCCTGTCCTCGTAGGTGAAGGTCTCGGAGAGCGCGGTGGGGGCCAGGAGAGCGGGGAGCAGGATCGCGACGAGGAGTCGGAGAGGCATGAGGTGGTCTCCTTGGTCGTTTTTGCAGATTCTCCTCAGTCAGGGTAGCAGGAGTGCCGCGGCGTCCGGTTCAGGGGAGCGTCGCCACGAGGGCGTGGTACCCGTGGCGCTCGAGGCGGCGGCGCAACCGCTCGGCGCGGGCGCGGCGGGGGAAGTCGCCCACCTGGACGCGGTGCCACTGGCCATCGGAGCGCACCACCGCCCCGGCGAATCGGCGGGCCACCTCCCGGCGCAGGGCCTCGGCGAGGAGCGGGTCCTGGAAGGCGCCGACCTGCACGGTGAAGCCGGTGGCGGCGGCTGCCGACGCCTGCGGCGCCTCGCTCCCACGGCGCGCCGCCTGCTGCGGGGCGGGCGGCATGGGGCCGAGCACGCGCAACTCCACCTGGGCGATGCCGGGGCCGATCATGCCGATCTCGGCCGCCGCGGCGCGGGACAGGTCGATCACCCGGCCCCGGACGAAGGGGCCGCGGTCGGTCACCCGCACGGTCACCCGGCGGCCGTTGTCGAGGTTGGTCACCTCCACCAGGGTCTGGAACGGCAGCGTGCGGTGGGCGGCGGTGAGCTGGTGCATGTCGTACACCTCGCCGCTGGCGGTGAAGCGGCCGTGGAACGGCTCGCCGTACCAGGAGGCCACGCCGCGCTGCACCTCGCCCGGGCGGCCAGTCACCGGGCCGGCGGTGCGGCAGGCGGTGGCGATCGACAGCGGGATCAGCAGCAGGAGGAGGAGGAAGCTCCGCGGGTTTGGTCGGCGAAGGCGACTCACATGTCCAACGATATCTGCACCGCTTCGTCCGGGCTCCTGAGACGACGGAGTGCCGATCGAGGAAAGGAACCCGCGAGATGGATCATCCGTTCGGCGATCTCGCCCTTGCCCGCCGCCTCGAGCGCGCCGAGGGCGCCACCAACGGCCTTCGTGGAGGCGCGGGCGCGGCTGGCGCCGGAGGCCGGCGCCGGGTGGATCGAGGGGGTCGGGCGCGGGGGCGGTCCACCGCCACCGGCACGCTGATCCTGGTGGAGGGTGTCGCCGTGCTCGCCGGCGCCAGCACCGTCCCGGCCGGCCGCCGGCGGGGTGCCCAACGTGCCCGGCTGGAGGCTCGCCTCCGCTTCGCCGCCGAGAACGGCTGCGACCTCGCCATGATCTGCGCCGCCCCCGGCAGCGCCTCTCAGCGCAACGCCCAGCGCCAGGGCTTCCACATCGCCTCCACCCGGATCAGGTGGCAACACCGCGGCTAGCGACCCCCGCCGCCGGCGAGCCCGGCGACGGGGGCCGGGATCGCATCAGCCCCTCTCGCCGAGCACCGCTCCGGTGAGGCGCAGCGCCGACGGGCCGGCGGCTTCGAGGACGGTGGCGAGGTCGTCGGGGGAGCGCACCAGGGCGTCGAGCAGGTCGAGCGCGGTGACCAGCTCCTCGTGGTACCAGGGCAGGTGGCCGGCGGGAAGGCCGCGGGCGTAGAGGCGGTAACCCTGGGCGCCGCGCTCGGACTCCAGCCGGTAGTGGCCGCAGCGCGCGATCACGGGCAGGGCCGCGGCGGTGAGCAGCGCCGCCTGCCGGTGGCGCAGCACCGCCGCCGGCGGCTCCTCGTCCGCGCCGAGGGCGCGCACCACCGACCAACCGCCGGCCGGCCGCGCCTCCACCTGCCAGGGACCGCTCCAGGCCGCCTCGGTGGCGGTGATCGGATCGTCCTCCGGGTCGAGCCGGGCGAGGAACTGGGGCGCGAAGGCGTTGGCGGACGCGCCGGGGAGCGGGGGGATCGGCGGGTTAGGATCGTAGGTGCTGCGCATGGGAGATGCCTCCTGTGCGTGGTGGGCTCGGGCGAGTGGCCGCTCGTCCGGGCCGTTTTCGTTCCTCGCCGCGAGAGCGGCACGCCCGGCGGCGGGGCTTCGCGTCTGCGTGGGCGCAGGCTAGCGTAAACTAGGCGTAAGATCAAGGGGGTCGCCCGTTCACGCCGGCGCGGGCATTCTCGCGCCGAGAGCAAGCGGCACCCCCGCGGAGCGGTCGTCCCGGAGGAGGGCCTCGCCGGCTCGCCGGGCTAGACCCGGGGCGCTTCCACCGCTGCCGCCGGATGCTTCTCCAGCAGCGGTTCCACCACCTCGGCGAGAAAATCGTCCACCTGCTCGGCCGAGCGGCCGGTGAAGCGGCGGGGGTCCACCCATTCCTCGATCTCGCCGCGCTCCAGCCGGAAGTCCGGGTCGCCCGCGATGGTGTCGAGCAGGGGGTTGTCGGCACCGCGGGCGGTGGCGTCCTGGGCGGCGAAGGAGTGGCGGCGCAGGCTCTCGTGGAGGTGCTGGCGGTCGCCGCCGCGGCGGACCGCCTGCATCAGGATGGTCTCCGTCGCCATGAACGGCAGCTCGCGGCCGACCCGCGCCGCCACCGTCTCCTCGCGCACCGTCAGACCCGCCGCGATGTGCCCGGCCAATCCCACCACCGCGTCGCAGGCGAGGAAGGCGTCGGGCAGCACCAGCCGGCGGTTGGCGGAGTCGTCGAGGCTGCGCTCGAGCCACTGCGTGGCGGCGTTCAGGGGGCCGTTCAGAGAGTCGGTGATCAGCCGCCGGGCGAGGCCGCACATGCGCTCGGCGCGCACCGGGTTGCGCTTGTAGGCCATCGCCGAGGAGCCCACCTGGTGCTCGTCGAAGGGCTCGGCGAGCTCGCCGACTCCCTGCAGCAGGCGCAGGTCGGTGCCGTACTTGTGGCAGCTCTCGGCGACGCCGGCCAGCGTCGCCAGCACCTGGCTGTCCTGCTTGCGCGGGTAGGTCTGGCCGGTCACCGCGAAGCTGCCGGCGAAGCCGAGCTTCTCCGCGATGCGGCGGTCGAGCTCGCGCACCTTGGCGCCGTCGCCGTCGAACAGGGTCAGGAAGCTCGCCTGGGTACCGGTGGTGCCCTTGGCGCCGCGGCAACGCAGGGTGGCGAGGCGGTGGTCGACCTCGGCCAGGTCGAGGCAGAGATCCTGGAGCCAAAGGCAGGCGCGCTTGCCGACGGTGGTGAGCTGGGCGGGCTGGAAATGGGTGTAGGCGAGGCAGGGGAGCGCGCGGTGGCGGCGGGCGAAGGCGGCCAGCTCGCGCACCGCCGCGGCGAGGCGCCCGGCCACCAGCTCCAGGGCCTCGCGGGTGAGCAGCGCATCGGTGTTGTCGGTGACGAAGGCGGACGTGGCGCCGAGGTGCAGGATGCCGCCGCCCGCGCCGGCGCGCTCTGCGTAGTGGCGCAGGTGGGCCACCACGTCATGGCGGGTCTCGCGCTCGAGAGCGGCCACCCGCTCGAGGTCGAGGTCGTCTTGGGCGGCGCGCAGCGCGGCGATCTGCTCCGCCGAGATCGCCAGCCCCAGCTCCCGCTGTGTCTCCGCCAGCGCCACCCACAGCCGCCGCCAGGTGCGAAACCGGTGCTCCGCGGTGAACAACGCTGCCATTTCGCGGGAGGCGTAGCGCTCGTGGAGGGGGTTCTGGGGGGCGCTCGGCATGGAGGCCGGAGTCTAGCAGCGCGGGATCGGCGGCGATCGGAGCTCCGGGAGTCTGGACCGGCTGCCGCTCGACGGCGGTCGTGCCACTGCCGCGGCTCACGACTGGCGGGAAGCAGGCGGGCACCACGCCGCTCGATTGGGGATGTGGGGGAGGGCCATGACTCTACACCGGGGCCTCTGCTAGGATGCCCGCCGCGGTCGGCGCTTCTCGCCGGCCGCTTTGTGTGAAGCGACCTTTCCCATGCGACTCAACGTGACTTCCGAGATCGGCCGGCTGCGGCGGGTGCTGGTGCACGCCCCGGGGCCGGAGATCGACCGCATGACACCGGCCATGATGGAGCGGCTGCTGTTCGACGACATCCTCTACGGCGAGGACGCCCGCGCCGAGCACGAGATGTTCCGGCAGGTGCTCGAGCGCGGCGACGTGGAGGTGCTCGACGCCGCCGACCTGCTGGTCGAGACCCTGGCCGAGGGCGATGCGCGCCGTTTCGTGCTCAACGAGTTGGCCGACGCCTACGGGGTGCCGCTCAAGGTGGTGGCGCGGCTCTCCGAGTTCTCGCCCGAGGACCTGGCCTACGCCCTGGTCGCCGGCCTGCGCGGCGACGACCCGCGCCGCTTCGAGCTCGACCCGATGCCGAACTACTTCTTCCAGCGCGATCCCCAGTTCATCCTCGGCGACCGGGTGATCGTCTCCGCCATGGCCACCGACGCCCGCGAGCGCGAGGCGCTGCTGGCGCGCACCATCTTCGACCACTGCCCGCGCTTCGCCGCCGACCGCGGTCCGTTGTTCGAGATCGACGCGCCGCCCACCGCCGCCGCCGACCCGTCCCGCGCCTTCCCCTACCCGACGCTCGAGGGGGGCGACGTGCTGGTGCCGAGCCCGGAGGTGATCCTGATCGGCATCAGCGAGCGCACCAACCGGGGCGGCGTGGAGGAGCTGGCCGAGTACCTGCGGCGCGAGGAGACGGGCTTCCGCCACTTGATCCTGGCCGAGCTGCCGCGGCGCCGCGCCTACAT
Source organism: Thermoanaerobaculia bacterium (assembly GCA_036259255.1). Lineage (GTDB taxonomy): Bacteria > Acidobacteriota > Thermoanaerobaculia > Multivoradales > JBCCEF01 > DATACC01. The sequence goes on from DATACC010000036.1 coordinate 39,931, forward strand.
GCACCTCGACACGGTGTTCACCGTCATCGACGAGGGCCTCTGCCTCGCCTACGAGCCGGTGGTGGAGCCGGCGGGCCGGGGGCAGGTGCCGCACTCGCCGTACGTCTATCACGTGGATCTGCAGGCGCCCCAGGTCTCCTTCGACGTCCGTCCGTCGCTGCGCCGCGCGCTGGCCGCCGTCGGCCTCGACTACGAGCTGGTGCCGTGCGGTGGCTCGGACCCGCTGGACCAGGACCGGGAGCAGTGGACCGACGGCGCCAACGCCTTCGCCGTGGCGCCGGGCGTGATCCTGCTCTACCGCCGCAACCACTGCACGCTGGAGGAGCTGGCGCGCCGCGGCTGGCGGGTGGTGGAGGAGAGCGACGTGGCGGACGGCACGGAGCCGCTGCTCGGCGAGGGCCGCACCGTCGTGGCTCTCGGCGGCAACGAGCTGTCCCGGGCCCGCGGCGGGCCGCGCTGCATGACGATGCCGCTGGTGCGCGACGACCTGTGAGCCGCGCCGAGCCGGCATCCGGCACCGGCAGCGCGCCGAGCTCCCGGCTGCGCCCCCTGGCCGTCGTCGCCTTCGGCGGCAACGCCCTGCTGCGTCCCGAAGACCTGGGCACGGTGGACGAGCAGCGCCGCCGCGCCGAGCAGGCCGCGGGCTGGCTGGTGGAGCTGGTGCGCCGCGGCCACGACCTGGTGGTGGTGCACGGCAACGGTCCGCAGGTGGGCCAGGTGTTGATCCAGATGGAGGAGGCCGCCACCAAGGTGCCGCCCGGCACCCTGGACGTGGCGGTGGCGCAGACCGAGGGCGGCATGGGGTTCCTCCTCGAGACGGCGCTGCGCAACCGCCTGGCGGCCGCCGGCGACGAGCGCGAGGTCACCACGGTGCTGTCGCTGGTGGTGGTCGACGGTGACGATCCCGGCTTCCGCAAGCCGAGCAAGCCGGTGGGCCCGTTCTTCTCGCGCTGGCGCGCCGAGACCCACCAGCGCGAGCAGGGTTGGGACATGGTAGAGGACTCCGGCCGCGGCTGGCGCAAGGTGGTGGCGAGCCCGCGTCCCCTCGAGGTGCTGGGTCTCGCGGGGGTCCGCGAGCTGCTCGGCCGCGGCCACGTGGTGATCGCCGGCGGCGGCGGCGGCATCCCGGTGGTGCGCCGCGAAGACGGCTCGCTGGCGGGGGTGGAGGCGGTGATCGACAAGGACTTCACCGCCTCGGCGATCGCGCGGTTCCTCGCGGCGGAGCTGTTCATCATCCTGACCGGCGTGCCGGAGGTGCGCCGCGATTTCGGCAAGCCGGAGGAGGCGCCACTGCCGGAGCTGCCGCTGGCCGAGGCCCGCAAGCTCCTCGCCCTCGGCCAGTTCCCGGCCGGCAGCATGGGGCCGAAGATCGAGGCGGCGGTGGAGTTCGTGGCGGCGACGGGCAAGACGGTGCTGATCACCGATACCGACCACCTCTCGACGGCGCTGGCGGGGAAGGGCGGGACGCGGGTGGTGGCGTAGGCCCGGCGGGAGGGGAGCGCGGCCGTCCCCTGGACAGGTCCCCCGCAACCCGCCTGGCGAACGCGACACCCCGGCCAGCACCCCGACTCCCTCTGCTGTAGAATGCACGAACCCTTCGGGTCTACTCCTATGCGCCGCTCCCTGCCGCCGCTGGTCCTCGCTGCCTGTGCCCTCGCCCTCGCGCCCTGGGCGTGGGGTGGCGTGAAGGTGGTGACGCAGGCCGACGGGCGGCGGGTGGTGGTCAACGAGGGGACGGGGGAGCGGCCGGGGCGCGCGCGGCAACCGGTGGAGACCGGGGGGAGCATCCCGCGGCTGCGGGCGGCACGGGCCGAGCTGGCGGCGGTGATCGCGGAGCACGCGGCGGACCACGGGATCGAGCCGCGGCTGGTGCAGGCCGTCATCCAGTGCGAGTCGAACTACGATCCCCGGGCGGTCTCCCGGGTCGGCGCCGTCGGGCTGATGCAGTTGATGCCCGCCACCGCCCTGGAGCTGGCGGTCCGCGATCCGATGGACGAGCGGCAGAACGTCGCCGGCGGCACCGCCTACCTACGGCGCATGCTCGACCGTTTCGGTCGTCTCGACCTGGCGCTGGCCGCCTACAACGCCGGACCCGAGGCGGTGGAGCGCTACGGCGGAATCCCGCCCTACCCCGAGACCGTGGGCTACGTGCGCAAGGTGCTCTCCCTCTACGAGGAACGGGAGGTCCGCCTGGACGAGCTGCCGGTGGCGACCCACCCCGGCGGCGGCCGGGGCCGCACCAGGACGGACGGCGACGCGCCGCGGCTGGTCGCCTCGCCTTCCGGGCGCCGGACCCTCACCAACGCTCCGATCCTGCAGTAGGACGGCTTCCCGGGCGGCGCCTCGACGCGCCCGGAGCCGGTCTGCCGCACCATGACGTAGAATGCCCGCCCTGCGAAACGCCACACCGGCGGACCCCGGACCCGCCCTGTCCGCCCCCTCCATGCCCAGGCACGCCCTCTCCACGCCCATGCTGAACCTGCCCAACACGCTGACGATCTTCCGCATCCTCCTGGTGCCGCTGCTCGTCGTCGTGCTGCTCACCGAGATCGAGGACAAGGAGTGGTGGGGCCTCGGGCTGTTCCTGCTCGCCTCGCTCACCGATTTCCTCGACGGCTTCATCGCCCGCCGCTACAAGAAGGTCACCCGCCTCGGACAGCTCCTCGACCCGGCGGCCGACAAGATCCTCACCTCCGCCGCGTTCATCTCCCTGGTCGAGCTCGGCTTGGCGCCGGCGTGGATCGTGATGAGCATCATCGCCCGCGAGTTCGCCGTCTCGTCGCTGCGCAGCTTCGCCTCCAGCGAGGGCCTGGTGATCCCCGCCGGCTGGTCCGGCAAGGCCAAGACGGTGGTGCAGATCGTCGCCATCGCGCTGCTCATCATCTACGAGCGGCTCGGCGAGTTCGCCAAGCTGGCGCCGCTGTCGCTGTGGGTGGCCCTGGTGCTGTCGATCTACTCCGGGCTCGAGTACTTCGTGCGCTTCGGGCGCCTGATCGTCCGCGGACCAGGACCCTCGGCCCCGTGATCAGCCATCCCGACCTCCTGCGCCGCGTGGCTCTGTTCGCCCGGCAGCGGCACCGGTTGGTGTTCCTGGCCTTCGCCGCCCTCACCCTGGTCGCCGTCGGCCTGCTCACCCGACTGCAGCTCGACACCGATCTGCTCAACCTCCTGCCGCAGCAGGACCCGATCGTCGAGACCTTCCGCGAGACGATGGAGCGTTTCGGCTCCATCGACTACCTGCTGGTGGTGGTGCGCATCCCCGAGGGCGAGGTGCTGGCCCCCTACGAGAGCTTCGCCGACCGCCTCGGCGAGCGCCTCCAGGAGCTGCCCCAGATCTCCGCCGTCGAGTACCGGCTGGGCGAGACCGAGGAGCTGCTCGAGGAGCTCTACCCCAAGGCGGTGCTGTTCCTCGACGCCGAGGGGCGGCAGCTGCTCGAGGCCAAGCTCACCGACGAGGCGATCCGTCAGCGGGTGGCCGAGATGCGGCGCCTGGTCTCCACCCCCCAGGGCACCGCCGCCAAGCGGCTACTCACCCTCGACCCCTTCGGCCTCGCCGACGTCTTCCTCGGCCGCCTCGACGCTTCCCGCGGTGCCCTGGACGTCGACTGGGCCAGCGGCTACTACGTGTCTCGAGACCACCGCCTGTTGCTGCTGCTCGCCAAGCCGGTGCGGCCGCCCCAGGACGTCGACTTCGACCAGGAGCTGGTCACCGCCGTCGAGGCCGCGGTGGAGGAGGAGCGTGACGGGTGGCACGACATCCTCGGTTTCGACAGCCAGGCCGCGGCCACCGCCGAGGGCTTTCCCGCGCCGCCCGAGGTGGTCCTCGGCGGCAGCTACCTCACGGCCCTCGACGATGCCCGCTTCATCGTCAACGACGCGCTGATCGGCTTCGCCACCGCCTTCGCCGGCGTGTTGCTGCTCTTCCTGGTCGCCTTCCGCCGCCTGGGCCCGCTGCTGTTCGCCGCCGTGCCGCTCGCCTGTGGACTTCTCCTGACCTTCGGGTTCGCGGCGCTCACCGTCGGCAAGCTCTCCACCGCCACCAGCGGGGTGGCGGCGCTGCTGATCGGCCTCGGCATCGACTTCGTCATCGTCTCCTACGGGCGCTACGTCGAGGAGCGCCAGCGCGGCGCCACGGTGGAGGAGGCGCTGCTCGCCATGTCGGGCTCGTCGGGGCGTGCCGTCGTCGTCGGGGCGGTGACCACCGCCGCCACCTTCTACGCCTTCCTGGTCACCCGCTTCGAGGGCCTGCGCCAGATGGGCTTCCTCACCGGCAGCGGCATCCTGTTGTGCATGGTCGCCGTGCTGCTGCTGCTGCCGGCGCTGCTCGCCTGGCGCGAGGAGCGCCACCGCCGCAAGCGCACCGGCCCGCGCCTCTACCTGCACAGCTTCGGCACCCGCCACCTGGTGGACTTCTCGATGCGCCGTCCGGTGCCGGTGATGGTGGCCGGGGCGGTGCTCACCGCGGCGGCGCTGGTGGCCACCGCCGGCCTGGAGTTCCAGGAGAGCACCACCACGATGCGCCCGGCGGGCAACCGCGGCATCGAGGTGGGGCGCGAAGTGGGCGAGCGCTTCGGCGCCGGCTTCGACTACATGATGCTGGTGGTCGAGGGCGCCACGCCCGACGAGGCCATCGCCCGCGCCGACCGCGCCGCCGAGGAGGCCCAGGCCCTGGTGGAGCAGGGGGTGATCTACCGTTACAACGCCATCACGTCGCTGATCCCGCCGCCGCGCCAGCAGGCCGCGGTGCTCGACTGGGTCGAGCGCGAGCGCCTGGACTCGCTGGACGTGCGGCGGGCCGAGGCCACCTTCCGGCAGGCCCTGGCCGCCGAGGGGCTGCGCGCCGAGCCGTTCGAGCCGGGACTGCGGCTGGTGGCCGCGGCGCTGACGCCGGAGCGCCCGATCCGCGCCGACGACTTCACCGACAACGAGCAGACCCGCAAGCTCCTGGAGCGCTACCTCCAGCCCACCGAAGAGGGGGGCTGGGCGAGCGTCGTGTACCTCTACCCGCCGGACAACCGCTGGCGCCGCGAGGCGCCGCCGGCGGCGGTGGAGGCCGCCGAGCGCCTGGGGCCGGAGACGAGCCTCACCGGGACCAACCGGCTCAACGAGCGGGTGCGCACGATCGTGCGCCGCGACGCCTGGATCGCCGGCATCCTCGGGCTGGTGCTGGTGGTGATCCTGCTCTACCTCGACTTCCACCGCGTGCGCCACACCCTGCTGGCGCTGGTACCGCTGGCGGTGGGCATCGCCTGGATGCTCGGAGCCATGGCGGTCCTCGACATCGATCTCAACTTCATGAACATCTTCGTCACCACGATGATCATCGGCATCGGAGTCGATTACGGCCTGCACGCGGTGCACCGCTACCGCGAGATGCGCGGGGCCCCGCAGGCCGAGCTGCGCCGCGGCCTGGTGGAGACCGGCAACGCCATCGTCGTGGCTGCGCTCTCCACGGTGGCCGGCTTCGGCTCCCTGGTCTTCTCCCACTACCCGGGCCTGCGTTCGATGGGCATCGTCGCCATCCTCGGCGCCGTGTTCACCGCCTTCGTCGCCGTCACCCTGCTGCCCGCCTTCTTCAGCTGGCTGCGGGCGCGGCCGGCGGCGGGGCAGGCCGGAGCACCGCGCCCTCGGTGATCCGAAGCCGGCCCGGCGGCTCGGACCGCGCTACGGCGCCACCGGGCAGCTCGCCGCGACCGCCTGCGACCCCACTCGCCGTGGGCGGATCTCGGCAGGAACACGAACACCCGAGGCCACGAAAAAAGGCGGCGGGCCGGGGCCCGCCGCCGTCGTGTGCTGCCGGACTGCTGGACCTCCTACGGCGTGAAGGTCACCGAGCCACCCGACAGGTCGAACGGATCACCGAAGGTGAACAGCTCGTAGGTGGTGCCGGTGGCCGACTGGGCGCCGGCCGCCGAGAGATCCGTCTCCCCCGGATCGGCGGCGCCGCCGCCCTGGGTGATGCCGACCACCGCGTCGGCCGCGGAGACCGCACCGTAGTCGATGGCGATGGAGCCGTCCGCGGAGAGCGTCACCGTGAAGGTGTTGCTGCCCGTGGAGATGAACTCCGGCACGCCCTCGTAGGTGACGCTCCACTCGGTGGCGCTCTGCTCCACCGTCACCTGGCCCGCGTTGTTGGGCGACAGGTCGTCCCACAGCGGGGCGATGCGCGGTGGTCCCGCCAGCAGCTCGGCGACGGACTCGCTGAAGTCCGAGTTCCCCGAGCCGAAGGACAGGTTGCCGTTGGCGTTGACGAACACGCTGCCCCACAGCGAGCCCTGGAAGGGGAACAGGAAGGGCAGGGTGACCTCCACCGAGTTGTCGTCTCCCAGGGTGAGCAGGACGCCGTCGAGGGTCTGGATGTCCAGCACGTAGCGGCCACCGGAGCCACCGGCGCCGGTGAAGCCGACGTCGGGGAAGGTGGTCACGCCCAGGAAGTAGTCGCCGTCTGCCGGCACCGGCACCGCGATGCGCGAGAGCAGGCCCGAGCCGCCGTCGTCGTCCACCGCCAGCACGTTGCCCGCCGCGTCGGCGAGCACGATCAGCGTGTCGAGCTGACCGTTGACCACCTCGGCGACGAGGGTCCGCCCGGCCTGCGCCGAGAAGCGGAAGAAGTCGACGTCGCCACCGACCGGCGCGATCTCCGTGAACCGGCGGTTCGGGATCGAGTCGAAGGGCAGGGCGAGGACGCTCGCCGTCGCCAGGGTGTCGTTGGGCTCGAACTGGTCGCCGAACCCCTTGGTGCCGTTGAAGCGCACGGTGTCCCCCGCCAGGTCGACCGGGTTGGCGAGGTCGAACAGCTCGAAGCGCGCCGTCGACTGGGTGAGGTTGAGCCGGCCGGGGAAGGCGCCGAGATCCTCGGGCTGCTCGAACCCGGAGGTCACGGCACCGCCGCAGGAGAGGCCGGCCAGGCCGTCGGCGGCGGTGATGCCCCCGTAGCGGATCTCGATGTGGTTGGCGCTCTTCTTCAGCTCGATGGTGAAGGTGTTGGCGCCGGTGGCCAGGTACTCCGGCACGTCTTGCCAGGTGACCGCGAAGCGGTTGGCCGACTGGTCGTAGAACACGCTGCCGCCGGCCGACGGGTTGAGGTCGTCCCACAGCCCGGCGATGCGCGGCGGACCGGCGAGGAGCTCGACCACCGACTCGCTGAAGTCGGGGCTCGGCGCGCCGAAGGTCAGGCTGCCGTTGGCGTTGACGAACACCGAGTCGAAGGACTGGCCGCAGAGCTCGAAGGGGAACGGCAGGAACAGCTGCACGTTTCCGTCGTCACCGACCGCCAGCGGGTCGCCCGCCCCCGGGGTGTTGAAGACGATGTCGACGCCGGAGGCCGATGGCTGGACGAGCGTGAAGTCGGTCGGAGCATCGGGCGAGGTCACGTTGTTCGACTCGTTCGCCCCGTCGTGGTACTCCTCCGGCCCCGGCAGCGGCACCAGCGGCGGCGTCGAGAAGCCGCCGGCGAGGATCTCGTCGACGTACACCCGGTAGTCCGCCCCCGGCGTCAGGCCGGAGATCGTGTAGGTCCCGGTCACCGGGTCGGCCTGGGAGACGCTGTCGGTGTGGTCGCCGGAGATGGCCGACACCGCGTCGAGGAACGGATCGGCCTCGTTGCGGGCGATGACGTTGACACCGGAGACGCGGGTCACCCCGTCGGGCGCGAAGATCGTGCCGGAGATGGTGCCGGTGGTCGCCGCGAAGCTCGGCTCGGGATAGAGGGCCGAGACGCTGGCGATGTCCTCGCGGTGCAGCGACCCGGTGCCGATGCCCGGACCGAAGTAGAACGGGTACATCGTCTCCACCACCTCGGTGAACGGGTTGGGGACGGCGTAGGGCAGGAAGGTGCCGGGACCGGCGGAGTCGCCGAGCCCCACGTAGAGCTGGCCGTTGACCACCGTGTGGGCCAGGTTGGTGTAGTGCCCGAACTCGTGCACCATCACGTCGAAGGCCGCCACCGGGTCCCCGAAGGAGGGACCGTTGAGGAACGACAGGCCCTCGAGGATCTCGCAATCGATGGTGTTCGCCCACTCCGGACCGGCGAAGCCGAGCACGCCGGAGCCGGGGCCGTACAGCAGGTCGAAGATCTCGCCGGTGTCGTCGAAGACGATGGCCGACAGGCCGTCCGGCGCCGCCGGATTCAGGTACGGGCCGAAGTTGGTGATGTCGACGTCCACCGGCAGCAAGCCGGCGTTGACGTAGGAGACCGTGGAGGTCGCCACGGCGCCCCAGACGTCGAACGCGTCCTGGGTGAGCTGCACCGCCTGGGCGTTGGTCAGCGGGCCCAGGGGGCCCTGGTCGGGATTGAACGGAATGGCGGAGCCTCCGGCGGGCCACACGTAGGGCTGGCCGGAACCGCACAGGGCGAGGGGACCGCCGGCGAGGGCCGGCAGGGCGGCGAGGACGAGGGTGGCGGCGAACAGGGCGCGCAGGGTCGTTTTCATCGTGCGTGCTCCCTCAGTTGCCCAGCTCGTCGTGGATGGCGCCGGCGAGGGTGGCGTAGGTCACCGGCCCCTCGAAGATGCCCAGGTTGTTCAGGTCGTTGGCCACGAGCTCCTGCTTGTCGGGGCTTTGCCACACCTTGAAGCTGCCCTGGGACAGCCCGACGGTGGTGGACAGGCCGGCGGCGCTCGGCTCGGTGGTGAACAGCACGTAGGTGCCGCCCACCGCCAGCTCCGGAAGCGCCGGGAGATGGGAGAGGCGCTGCAGGGTGCCGTTGGGGGCGTCGGCCTTCACGGTGCCCAGCATGGTCAGCTCGACGAGGGTCTCGTCGTCGCCCTGCTTGCCGGCGTACTCGCCCTTGAAGGTGTCCTCGACGCGCAGCCGGTAGGTCACCGTCGGCAGCTCGGTGCCGCCGAGGGCCACGGTGCCGGGCTCGACCGCCAGCACCGTGACGCGGTGGATGTTCTCGGCGTTGTCGGCCAACTCCGAGAGGCCCATCTTCTGGACCAGGGCGGTCTGGGCCGAAGCGCCGGCGGCGAGCGCCAGCGTCAAGGCCAGGGTCAGGATGATCGTCTTCCTGTGCATGGAATCGGTCTCCTTCTGCAGTCGTCCCCTGCCGCGCGCCCCGTAGGGGGCGGCGGCGACCGGAACCGGCGACCGGGGGGAATCCGGCCCGACCGGTACGGCGTCTGCGTGGGGCTTGGCTTTCGGAGGGCCACACCCCGCTACCAGCGAAAACAGGACAGAGGGACAGGTTACACAGGTGATTGTGCAAGCAAAGACTGGAAGCGGGACACGCCTCCGGGGCGAAACCGGGAGGCGAGGCTCAGGCGGCGCCGGCCCGCTCGCCCACCCGGCCTACCGCGGCGGCGATCTCGTCCGGCACCTCCTCCTGCAGGAAATGCCCCGCCTCGGTCACCGTCACCTCGGCCGCGGGAAAGACCTCGCGGTGCCACTTCAGGGCCCGGCCGAGCACCGGGTCGCGCTCGCCCCACACCAGGGCCATGGGACCGTCGAAGCTGCGCGCCCAGGTCTCGCCGCGCAACAGCGCCGGGAGGCTGGGGTGCTCGCGGGAGTCGGGCACCATGCGGGCCAGCGCCAGGGGAGCGGCGCGGCGGCGCCAGCCGCGCAGCGGCCAGCGGTAGGCGGCGGCGGTGGCCCCGCGCAGCGAGCGCGGGTCGCCCTGGATGCGGTGCAGGCTGTGGAGTGGGAAACCGAGGAGGCGGAAGGCCACGTCGGAGATCACCGGACGGTGGGAGAAGCGGTGGAAGGCGGTGCCGTGGGGTCGCTCCGGCACCAGCACCGACGTGTTGCCGAGCACCAGGCCGGCGATGCGCTCCGGCGACCAGGCGGCGGCCGCGGCGCCGATGGGGCCGCCCCAGTCCTGGCCCACCAGCACCACCCCGGTGAGGTCGAGGGCCTCCACCAGCTCGGCGATGGCGCGGGCGTGGCGGTCGACGCTGTGCTCGGCCGTGCCGAGGGTGTCGGAGAGGCCGAGCCCCAGCAGGTCCGGAGCGACGCAGCGCAGCTCCGGCAGGCGCCGGATCACCTTGCGCCACAGGAAGCTCCAGGTGGGGTTGCCGTGCAGCATCAGCACGGGCCGGGCGCTGCGCGGCCCGTGGTCCACGAAGTGCAGCCGGCGCCCGGCGTCGGGGCCGTCCTCCAGGCGGTAGGCGGCGCGGTCGAAGGGCATCTCGGCGGCGAGGAAGGGCGGCAGCGGTGGGGCGGCGACGAAGGGCATGGCGGAAGGCTACACCACCGGGAGCGGCGCTCTCCTCGCTCCCGCGGTCCCGCTCCCGGGAGCCCAGCGCACTCTTTACGATGAGATCGTTCAACAACAACTTCTTTCGAGGAGAGCCACCGATGAAGACGCTGAGCCGCATCGCCCTGATGGTCGCGCTGGTCGCCGGAGTCACCCTGCTGGCGGCGCCCGCCGCCGAGGCCTGTTGCCGACCCTGCCAGGGCTTCTGCGACAAGACGATTCCCCCGAGCACCCCGTGCTGCACCGGCATCCCGGTGCCCGGCGACGCCTGCGGCCTGACCACCTGCGGCGAGTACCTCCAGGGCAATCCCGACGTGGCAGTGAGCGACGCCGCCGCCGCCACCCTGCCCACCGGCCCGCAGAGCACGGAGGAGGTCTGCCCCGAGGAGCCGCTGTTCGCCGCGCCGGCGGGGCCGATGACGCAGACCGCCACCGCCACCCGCTAGCTTCCAGACGAGCCGTGCCGGGGCCGGACGGCCTCGGTGCGGCCGCTCACCGGAGCGCCGGGCGACGGTTCCCTGTCGATCGGTCGGTGGCCCCGGCCGGCGCCCACCGCCTGCGGCGAGCTCCTCGGCAGCTCAGATCCGGGCGAGCTTCCGACCTCCGGTTTTCAGGCGGTCGCCGGGACCGAGCTCCAGCGGCTCGCCGGCGAACAGGCCTCCGGCGGGCCGCCAGGTGCGGGGGCCGGTCCTTTCGAGCAGCACCTCCTCGCCGTACCAGAAGGAGATCGTGAGGCCCTCCGGCCGGGCGTGGAGCCAGACGTCGCCGAGCACGGGGTGGCGGTAGCGGCCGGCGCGGTGGGTCCCCGGCGCCGGCGGGGCGGCGCCGTCCCGGTGGAGGGCGGCGCAGAGGTCGGCCCGCGGCCAGCGGACGGGGCCGGCGCGCAGCTCCCAGGGGCCGCCGGTGTCGACCACGGCGCGCAGCAGGTGATCCGACCAGGGGCCGTGGGCCTGGATCCAGCAGGCGCGGCCGTGGGCGCGCAGGGGGACGTCGCCGGCCGGTGTGCGCAGGCGGCCGGCGGCGAGGTGGAGCGGCCCGCCGGATCCCCGGTAGGTGCCGGCTTCCGCGGCCGGCACGGCGGAGCGCGGGGCAGCGGTGGCCCCGGCGTCGTCCAGCCACGGCGCGAGAGCCGCGTCGAGCAGGTCGCCGAGCTCGGGACCCGCCGAGCAGCGGTTGGTCATCGCCACCGCCGCCACGCCAAGGTCCGGATCGAGCCGCAGCAGGCTGGAGAAGCCGGCGCCGCCGCCGTCGTGCCAGAGGAGGCGCGCGCCGCCCCGGCCGGCCCGGCGCAGCGGGCCGCCGGAGCGCTCCAGCGCCGTCCGGGATGCCGTCGAGAGCAGGGCTCCGTCGCCGAGTGCCAGCAGCAGGCGAACCAGGTCGCCGGGCCGGGTGAGCAGGCCGCCGGCGCCGGGCTCGGCGGCCACCGGCGGCGCCGGCTCCAGCCGATCTCCGGGGCGCACCAGCGAGCGGTAGGCGTCGCGCTGGTAACCGGTGGCCAGGGGCGCGGCGCCGGATCGCGCCGCCGGACACACGCTCGTCGCCGCCGCGCCCGGTGCGACCGCACCGGC
>DATACC010000037.1:0-19673 GCA_036259255.1 Thermoanaerobaculia bacterium
AGGTGCCGAAGCTGCCGCCGGCGACGTGGGCGAAGCCGGCGCCCGTCGACGCGGCGTCCGCCCCGACCGCCCGGGTGGTCACCCGCACCACGCCGGCCAGCGCCGTGTCGCCGTAGAGGGCGGCGGCGGGGCCGCGCAGCACCTCGATGCGCTCGATCTCCTCGGCCCCCAGGCGGCCCCAATCGGCGAGGCCGGACTCGACGTCGGAGAGCGGCACGCCGTCCACCCGGAGCTGCAGGTACTCGGCCTCGCCGCCGCCGAAGAAGCCGCGGGCCGCCGGCATCGCCGCCATCCCCCACGGCTCGCCGCCCAGCATCACCAGCCCCGGGACGAAGGAGAGCAGCTCCGCCAGCGTCGCCGCCGGCAGGCGGGCGATCTCGTCGCGGGTGAGCACCGTCACGGCGGCGGCGGCCGCCGCCGGGTCCGTGGGCGCGCGCTCGGCGACGACGATCTCGTCAGTGATCGTCGCCGCCGGCGGCGACGGCTCGTTCGGCCCCTCGGCCGGCGGCGCCTGCGCCCGGGCGGCGAAGGCGCCGAGCAGCAGCGGAGCGGCGATCGCGAGCGTCATCCCGCGCCGCGGGCACCGGGGCGGCCGCGGCCGTGCCCGTCTCACCGGCCCTCCGCCGGTCCGCCCACCGGCTCGACGCGGAACACCTTGCCGGTCTTCGGCAGCACCTTCGGCTGCTCAGTGGTGGTGAAGACGCCGAAGTCGAGGACGTAGACCAGGCCGTCCGGCCCCACTCGCACGTCCACCGGGCGCTCCAGGCCATCTTCGAGGTCGAGCGCCGAGGCGGGCTGCGGGTCGCCGCTGCCGCGGTTGCGCAGAAAGCTCGCCGCGCGCCCGGTCGCGGGGTCCACCCGCTCCACCTGGAAGCCGGCGCGCTCGGCGGGGTCCACCGGGTCGGTCTGCGGCCGGAAGTCGCCCATCTCGGAGAGCAGCAGGTGGCCGGCCCAGCGGGCGAAGGGGCCGGTGTCCGGCAGGAAGGTCATGCCGCCGAGGGCGGCGTGGGGCTCGGTGGCGTAGACGAGGAGCGAAGGGTCCGGCGCCTCGAGGCCGCTGGCGGCGTGGTCGATCACCGGCTCGAGGCCCACGTGCCCCTCGGCCAGGTACCGGCGCGGCGGCCGGTACTCCGGCTCGCTCACCGGGCGCAGATCGGCCGCGTAGTCGGGCCAGCCGTACCACGCCCCTTCGCGCACCCGGTAGACGGCGTCCGGGTCGTTGGCCACCGGCCGGGTGCCGCGGACGTCGGCGCCGTGCATGCCGACGTGCAGCCGGCCCTGGCGGTCGAAGGCCAGCGCCACGGGGTTGCGGAAGCCCCAGGCCACCAGCTCCGGGCGGGGATCGGCGTCCGGGCGGCCGGTACCGAGGCGCACGCGGAACAGCGCGCCGGAGCACGGCACCCGGCCGGCGACGCGCTGCGCCCCCGCCTCGCCGTACGGCTGGAAGGCGCCGGTCACCGCGCGGTCGCCCTCCTCGGCGGTCAAGGCGTTGGCGTCGGCGAAGCGGCGGCCGGTGAGCACCAGGTCGCGGCACGGCACGTCGTGGGCCTCGGGGTGCTTCTCGATCCACTTCTGGTTCACCGGATCGTGGGAGGCGACCACCCCCGAGTTGGTGGCCGAGCCGAGGCCGAACCACAGGTCGCCGGCGGCGTCGAAGGCGAGGTAGTTGACGTCGTGGTCGCCGCGGGTCGGCAGGCCGGTGACCACCGCCTCCACGGGGCCCGGCTCGCCGTCGCCGCGAGGCGGGCGGAGGCGGTAGACGCCGAAGGTGCCCCCCTCCTCCTCGTGGGAGAGGTACAGCCAGCCGTCGTGGAAGGTGAGGCCGACGGCGATGTCGCCGCCCGGCGCCCGCGGTCCGGAGAGCGGCACCTCCTCGATCTCGCCATCCCCGGAGACCCGCAGCACCCGCGGCGCGAGGCCGGGGATCGGCACGGTGTGCGACTCCAACACGTACAGCGTGCCGGCGCCGTCCCAGGTCAAAGCGCTCGGGTAGGTGAAGCCCTCCGCCACCAGCACGGCGCGGAAGCCGGCGGGCGCCTCGATGTCCTCGACGGTGCGGACCAGCGTCTCGAAGCCGGCAGCCTGGTCGGCGGCCTTCCAGGCGAGACGCGAGCAGCCGCCGGCGGCCAGCGCCAGGGTGGCGAGCAGGACGGCGGCGGCGGTGCGGAGGGGAACGCGACGCCGGGGCACCCGAGTCGGCGCCGGCCAGGGGAACGCGGACCGGGGGGACGGGGACCGGGGAGACGGAGACCGCGGGGTTCGGTGCATCGGGACCTCCTCGAGGGTTCCCTCCGCCGTCATGCAAGCACGGTGCAGGAACGGGTGCTGGCCGGGGTCATCGGCCGTCGGCCCGCTCCTAGCCGAACGTGCGGCTGCGGCGTCCCTTGCCCTCGATCCACTCGCGCGCGAAACGGATCTCGCCGGCCAGGAAGGCCGGGGGATCGGCCAGCCGGTTGGCGTCGCCGAGCACCGGGTCGCACAGGATCACCACGTAGGGCACCCGCGCACCGCCGTCCCCCGCCGGGGCGGCGATGGACGCCGCCACCTTGTCGCCCGCCGGCGACGCCGTCGCACGCACCGCCTCGGCTCCGAACTCCTCCACCAGGCGCCGCAGCGCCCACTCGTAGGGCTGCAAGTTTCCGTTCATCGCGCGGCAGTATACTCGTCGGCCTCCGGAGAGCAGTCCATCGCGAAAGGCCCATGACCCTCGAGATCGCCATCGTGCTCGGCCTGCTGGCGGTGGGGATCGCGCTGTTCTCCACGGAGGTGCTGTCGGTCGACGTCGTCACCCTGCTGCTGCTGGCGGGGCTGGTGATCTCCGACGTGCTCACCCCCCGCGAGGCCTTCGCCGGCTTCGGCAGCGACCTGATCCTCACCCTCGGGGCAATCTTCGTGCTGAGCGGGGCGCTGCAGCAGACCGGCGCCGTCTCCGCGCTGGCCGAGTGGCTGGAGGCACGCGCCGGCCGGCGGGAGAGCCGGCTGCTGCTGATCCTCGCCGCGGCGGTCGGGGTGATCAGCTCGCTGCTCAACAACACCACCGCCACGGCGGTCTTCCTGCCCGCGACCCTCAAGGCCGCCCACCGCCTGCGCATCGATCCGGCCCGCCTCCTGATGCCGGTGGCCTTCGCCTCGATCCTCGGCGGCACCTGCACGCTCATCGGCACCTCCACGAACCTCGCGGCGAGCGGCTTCCTCGAAGCCAGCGGCCTCGAGCCGCTGGGCCTGTTCGAGCTCACCCCGGTGGGGCTCGTGCTGCTGCCGGTCGGGCTCGCCTACCTGGTGCTGGTGGGGCGGCGGCTGATCCCGCTGCGCGCCGGCGCCAGCCTCACCGACGCCTACGCCATGCGCGACTATCTGAGCGAGGTGGTGGTGATGGACGGCTCGCCGGTGGCCGGCCAACGGGTGTTCACCTCGGAGCTCTCGCGGCTCGGCTTCCAGGTGCTCGAGGTGCACCGCGGGCGCACCACCTTCCTGCCCACCGCGGAGACCCACCTCGCCGCCGGCGACCTGCTGCTGGTCAAGGGTCCCGCCGAGGAGCTGATGCGGGTCAAGGCCACCACGGGGCTCGAGATGCGCGCCGACCTGCTGGTGCGCGACAGCGACCTGCAGCCGGCCGACGTGCGCATTGCGGAGGTGCTGGTGGCCCCGGGCTCCAACCTGGTCGGCCGCACCCTGAAGGACGCCCGCTTCCGCCAGCGCTTCGGCGTCACCGCCCTGGCGCTCCACCGCCGCGGCCAGCCGCGGCCCGCCAAGCTCGGGCAGATGCGCCTCGAGCTCGGCGACCTGCTGCTGGTGCAGGGCCCCGGCGACCGTCTGGAGGCGCTGCGCCGCAACCCCAACGTGTGGGTGGTGGAGCGCGACGAGCCGGTGGGCGTGCCGCGGCCGCGCCAGGGGCTGGTGGCGGTGACGGCCCTCGTCGGCGCCGTGGTCGCCAGCGGTCTCGGCTGGCTGCCCATCTCGGTGGCCTTCCTGCTCGCCGCGGTCGTCGCCGTGGCGGCACGGGCGATCACCACCGAGGAGGCGTACCGCAGCGTCGAGTGGCGCCTGATGGTGCTGATCGGCGGCATGACCGCCTTCGGCACCGCCATGGAGTCGACCGGCGCCGCCGACTACCTGGCATCGGTCCTCATCCAGCCGCTGGTCCGCTTCGGCCCCCACGCGCTACTCGCCGGCTTCGCCCTGCTCACGATCGCGCTCACCCAGCCGATGTCCAACGCCGCCGCCGCGCTGGTGGTGCTGCCGGTGGCGCTGTCCACGGCCGCCGGGCTGGGGGCCGACCCGCGCCCCTTCGCCATCGCCGTGACCCTGGCCGCCTCGATCTCTTTCATCACCCCGTTCGAGCCGTCGTGCCTGCTGGTTTACGGCCCGGGCCGCTACCGCTTCCGCGATTTTCCCCGCGTCGGCGCTCCACTCACCCTGCTGCTGCTCGGCATCGTCCTGTTCCTGGTCCCCCGCCTCTGGCCGTTCTGAGGCCGACGCCGACCGGCCCCGCGGTTCCCCCGGCGCCTCTCAGAGGGCGCGCCCATCGCGCTTCCTCCCCTGTGCCCAGCTGACATTCGTCACCCCCGATTCCTGACACGCCTCACTGCCCCGCCCCGGCGGCGGCGGGCGATGCTGGAGGTGAACCTGGAAGGAGGGATCGACGATGAACGAAGCCGCCCGACTCACCCGCGCCCACAAGCGCTTCGGCCGGACCGTGGCGCTGGCGGGCCTCGACCTGGCGATCCGGCCCGGCGAGGTGCTGGCCCTGCTCGGCCCCAACGGCGCCGGCAAGACCACCGCCGTGTCGCTGCTGCTCGGCCTGCTCGCCCCCGACCGCGGCAGCGCCCGCCTGTTCGGCCGCGATCCGCGCTCGCCCGCCGCCCGCACCCGCTGCGGCGCCATGCTGCAGGTCTCCCGCGTCCCCGAGACGCTGCGGGTGCGCGAGCACGTCCACCTGGTGGCGAGCTACTACCCGCGGCCGCTGCCGGTGGACCAGACCCTGGCGCTCGCCGGCCTCCAGGAGATCGCCCAGCGCCCCTACGGCGAGCTCTCCGGAGGCCAGCGCCAGCGCCTGATGTTCGCCCTGGCGCTCGCCGGCGGCCCCGACCTGCTGTTTCTCGACGAGCCCACCGTGGGCCTCGATCTCGAGTCGCGCCGCGGCCTGTGGCAGGCGATTCGCGACCTCGCCGGCCGCGGCCGCACGGTGCTGCTGACCACCCACCACCTCGAGGAGGCCGACGCGCTGGCCGACCGCATCGTGGTGCTCGCCCGCGGCCGCAGCGTGGCCGAGGGAACGCCGGCGGCGATCAAGGCGCGGGCGGCGGGGCGGCGCATCCGCTGCGTCACCGCCCTCGCGGCCGAGGACGTGGCGCGCCTGCCCGGCGTCCACCGCGCCGAGCGCGATGGCGCCGCCACCGAGATCCTGGCGGCCGAGGCCGAGCCCGTGGTGCGCGAGCTGCTCGCCCGCGACCCGTCCCTGGCGGACCTCGAGGTCACCGGCGCCCGCCTGGAGGAAGCCTTCCTGGCGCTGACCGCCGATCCCGTGCAACCCACCGACCTCGAGGAGGACGCCGCATGAGCGCCACCGCCACCACCACCCGCAGCCCGGCCTCCCCGCTCCCGATCGCCGCCGAGCCGCCGCGGCGCACGCCGCGCCAGCTCGCCACGATCTACGCCCTGGAGGCACGCTACGAGATGCTCAAGGTGCTGCGGCTGCCGATGTTCGCGGTGCCGACCCTCGCCTTCCCCCTCGTCTTCTACTGCCTGTTCGGCCTCGCCTTCCGAGGTGGCGGCCCCGGCGGCACGCCGATGGCCGTCTACCTGCTCGCCACCTACGGCGCCTTCGGGGTCATCGGCGCCGCGCTGTTCGGCTTCGGCGTCAACGTGGCGATGGAGCGCGGCCAGGGCTGGATGCTGCTCAAGCGCGCCACGCCGATGCCGCCGGGCGCCTACTTCGCCGCCAAGACGGCGGTGGCGCTGCTGTTCTCGATGCTCATCGTCATCGGGCTGTTCACTCTCGGCGCCACCCTCGGCGGCGTGCGGTTGCCGACCGACACCTGGATCGGTCTCGCCCTGTCGCTGGTCGCGGGCGCCGTCCCGTTCTGCGCCTTCGGCCTGGCCCTCGGCTACCTTGCCGGCCCCAACTCGGCGCCGGCGGTGATCAACCTGCTCTACCTGCCGATGGCCTTCGCCTCCGGGTTGTGGCTGCCGGTGGAGGCGCTGCCCGGCTGGATGCAGCAGATCGCCCCCTGGCTGCCCGCTTACTACCTGGCCCAGCTCGGTCTCGGCGCCCTCGGCTTGCCGGTGCGGGTGAGTGCCGGAGCGGCGGTGGCGGCTCTGGCAGCATTCACTGTAATCTCGCTTGCCATCGCCCGCCTCGGATATCGCCGCGACCACGGCCGTACCTACGGATGAGGATCCGCACCATGAGGACTTCCACCGGGCAGCGCCTGCGCACCCTCCTGCTGGTCCTGGCCCCCGTGGCCGCGCTGGCCGCCTTCTTCCTCCTGCTGCCCACCCCGGAGGCCGCCCAGGCGGCCGCGGAAGGCGCCGGCGCGCCGCCCCCGGCCGCCGAGGGCACCTTCGCCGTCACCGGCGCCCGGGTGTTCGACGGCGAGCAGGTGCTCCCCGGCGCCGACGTGCTGGTGCGCGACGGCGTCATCGCCGCCGTCGGCCCCGACCTCCCCCTGCCCGCGGGCGTGCCGGTGGTGGACGGCCGCGGCAAGACCCTGCTGCCCGGCCTGATCGACGCCCACGTCCACGCCTGGGGCACGGCCCTGGCCGACGCCCTGCGCTTCGGCGTCACCACCGAAATCGACATGTTCACCGACCCGGCCTGGGCCGCCGAGGTGCGGAGCCGGCAGGCGGAGGACGGCAACCCGGGCGAGGCGGACCTGGTCTCCGCCGGCTTTCTCGCCACCGCTCCGGGGGGCCACGGCACCCAGTACGGCCTGCCGGTGCCCACGGTCGGTGGCGACACCGACGCCGACGCCTGGGTGGCGGCGCGCCAGGAGGAGGGCTCGGACTTCGTGAAGATCGTCATCGAGGACGGCCACGGTCTGGGTCTCGACCTGCCGGCCCTGACTCCAGAGCGGGTGAAGGCACTGGCGGACGCCGCCCACCGCCGGGGCCTCCTCGCCGTCGCCCACGTCGGCACCCTGGCCGACGCCGAGACGGCGCTGGCGGCGGGCGTCGACGGCCTGGTGCATCTGTTCCTCGACACCCCCGGCGACGCCGCCTTCGCGCGGCGGGCGCGGGAGGCGGCGATCTTCGTGGTGGCGACCCTGTCGGTGCTGGAGAGCCTGGCCGACGGCGCCGGCGGCCCCGCTCTGGCCGCCGACCCCCACGTCGCGCCGCGCCTGAACGGCGGCCAGCGCGCCGGCCTGGCGGCGAGTTTCCCGCCCCTCGAGGTGAAGGGCGGCATGGCGGCGGCCCGGCAGACGGTGGCGAACCTCGCCGCCGCCGGCGTGCCGGTGCTCGCCGGCACCGACGCCCCGAACCCCGGCACCGCCCACGGTGCGAGCCTCCACCGCGAGCTGGAGCTGCTCGTCGACGCCGGTCTGACGCCGGTCCAGGCCCTCACCGCCGCCACCGCGGCTCCGGCCCGCGCCTTCGGCCTCGACGACCGCGGCCGCATCGCTCCCGGCCGGCGCGCCGACCTGCTGCTGGTGACCGGCGACCCGACCTCCGACGTCACCGCCACGCGCCGCATCGAGGCGGTGTGGAAGGCCGGCCAGCGGCTGGCCGCCGCGCCCCCCGCGGCGCCGGCGGCACCGGCGGCACCGGTGGCGAAACCGGGGCCCGGCTCGATCAGCGACTTCACCGAGGGCCTGGCGGTGCGCTTCGGCACCGGCTGGATGCCCTCCACCGATGCCCGCATGGGGGGTGCCTCCACCGTGGAGCTTTCGCCGGTGGACGGGCACCTGGCGATCGCCGGCGAGATCAGGCCGGGCTTCCCCTACCCGTGGGCCGGCGCCCTGCTGATGCTGGGCGACCCGCCGATGGCCCCGGTAGATTTGTCCGCCAAGCGGGGCGTGCGCTTCCGCGCCCGCGGCGCCGGCACCTGGCGGCTGATGGCGTTCGCCGAGCCGCTGGGACCGATGCCGGCGATCCGTACCTTCGAGGCGGGCGCCGCGTGGAGCGACGTGGCCATCGCCTGGGAGGAGCTGGGCGTCGAGCCGGACCGCCTGCAGGGGCTGCTGTTCTCCGGCGGCCCGGCGCCGGGGGCCTTCCGCCTGGAGATCGACGACGTGGCGCTCGACGCCGCCCGGACCGACTGAGCCCCCGTGCCCGACGCGCAGCCACGGCGGCGCCGCTACCCGTTCCTGCCCCCGGAGAGCGCCCTCGGCTGGACGCCCTACGTCTGGCTGATCTACCTGGGGTTCTTCGTCGTCGACATGGGGTTCGGCGACCCGCCGCCGTGGGAGCTGGCGACCGAGGTGGCGGCGCTGGTTGCGTTCCTGCCGCTGTACTTCTGGGGCTACTGGCTGCGCGGCCGGCGGGTGCTGGTGCCGGCGGCGGCGATCGCCCTGATCGGCGCCGTGTGCGCTCCGTTCAACTTCGGCGCGGCGGTGTTCTTCATCTACGCCGCCGCGTTCCTCGGCGAGTCCGGGCCGCCGCGCCGCGCCGTCCCGCTGCTGCTCGGCCTCACCGCCGCCCTCGCTCTCGAGGCCTGGTGGCTCGATCTGTCGCCCCGGTTCTGGATTCCGGGCGTGGTGTTCTCGCTGCTGATCGGCGGCGTCAACATCCACTTCGCCGAGCTGGGCCGCGCCGGCCGCGCCCTGCGCCGCAGCCGCGAGGAGGTGGAGCGCCTGGCCAAGCGCGCCGAGCGCGAGCGCATCGCCCGCGACCTGCACGACCTGCTGGGCCACACGCTGAGCGTGATCACGCTCAAGGCGGAGCTCGCCGGCAAGCTCCTGCCCCGCGATCCCGAGGCCGCGGGCCGCGAGATCCGCGAGATCGAGGCCACCTCGCGCCAGGCGCTGGCGGAGGTGCGCGAGGCGGTCACCGGCTACCGCGCCGTGACCCTCGCCGCCGAGCTGGAGCACACCCGCACCGCCCTCGAGGCGGCCGGCGTCGAGTACGAGCACCGCCTCGCCTCGCCGGCCCTCGACCCGGACCGCGAGCGGGTGCTGGCGCTGGCGCTGCGCGAAGCGGTCACCAACGTGGTGCGCCACGCGGCGGCGTCGCGCTGCCGCATCGTCGTGGAGCCGGCGGACGGCGGCGTGCGCCTGGAGGTCGCCGACGACGGCCGCGGCGGCGATTCCCGCGACGGCTCCGGCCTCTCCGGCATGCGCGAGCGGGTGGCGGCGCGGGGCGGCTGGGTGGAGCGCCGCGTCGAGGGCGGCACCCGGCTCGTGGTGTTCCTGCCGGAGCCGGCGGCCCCGGCCGGAGGCACGGCGTGATCCGCCTGCTGCTCGCCGAGGACCAGGCGATGGTGCGCGGGGCGCTCGCGGCGCTGCTCGGCCTGGAGCCCGACATCGAGGTGGTGGGCCAGGCGCGGGACGGCCACGAGGCGCTGGAGCTGGCCGCGACCCTGGCGCCCGACGTGGTGCTCACCGACATCGAGATGCCGGGCATGACCGGTCTCGAGCTGGCGGCCGAGCTGGCGCGTCGCGCCCCGGGGCCGCGCGTGGTGATCCTCACCACCTTCGCCCGCAGCGGCTACCTGCGCCGCGCCCTGGACGCCGGCGCCGCCGGCTACCTGCTGAAGGACGCGCCGGCCGGCGAGCTGGCCGAGGCGGTGCGCCGGGTGCACGCCGGCCTGCGCGCCGTGGACCCGGCCCTGGCCGCCGCGGCCTGGGACGAGGCCGACCCGCTCACCGACCGCGAGCGCCAGGTGCTGCGGCTCGCCGGCGAGGGGTGGACCACGGCGAGGATCGCCGGCGAGCTGCACCTGTCGGAAGGCACCGTGCGCAACTACCTGTCGGAGGCCATCGGCAAGCTGGGCGCCGCCAACCGCGTGGAGGCGGCGCGCACCGCTCGCCAGCGCGGCTGGTTGTAGGGCTCAGGCGCTTCCGACCGCCGGCGCCGCTCCTACCTGCTGGAGGGCGAACCCGCCGGCGAGCCGGCGGCGGGCCGCTCGCCGAGGGCTCGTTCCAGGTGGTCGGCGATGGCGACGGCGATGGGCACCTTGTCCATCGCCCGCTGGGGCTCGCCCGCGGCGGGGACCAGCCACGCCACCTGCTCCCCCGCGGGGCCCATCTCCTCGCCCCGGTTGGCCACCACCATGCCGCGCCCGGCGAGGTGCCCGACGCGCTGGCGGGCCACCTCGAGCAGCGCCTCATGGGTGACGTTCTCCTGGTACTTGAAGGTCACCATGTAGAGGTCCGGGAAGCGCTGGCGCACCAGGTCGATCACCTTCTCGGTGCCCACCAGCTCGATCGACTGCAGGGCGCCGCCGCTGGGGGTCTTGCCGGGGAGCACGGCCCGCGGCCGGTAGTCGGCCACGGCCGCCGAGAAGATGCCGCAGTCGTAGGGCGCGGCGGCCAGCTCGGCGAGCACGCCGTCGCGGTAGTCGTCGTAGGTGCGGGCCACGCGGAAGGGCAGGTGTTCCGGGGGGTGGTAGGCGCCGTCACCGTGGATCAGCAGCACCTCGGCGCCGCGCAGCGACAGCTCCTCGGTGATGGCGGCCCCGAGGCGGCCGCGGAAGCGGTTGGTGATGCGGCGGACGCTGTCGATCTCGACCGGCGTCGGGCCGCCGGTGACCAGGATGCGGCGGCCGGCGAGTCGCGTGCGCGAGGCCGGCGAGCGCGCCAGCGCGCGGCACACCTCGGTGATCAGCACCGGCTCGTCCGGGATGTTGTGCTTGCCGTAGTCCTCGCGCGGCGGGATCACCCGCACGCCGAGGGCCGCGAGGCGTTCCAGCGACGCGGTGAGGATCGGGTTGTGGAGGCTGCCGTGCATCGTGGGCGCCACCAGCACCACCGTCTCGCCCCGCTCCAGGCGGCCGAGGGCGGAGGCCACCGCCGAGGTCACCACCCCGTCGGCGATGCCGGCGGCGATCTTGTTGAGCGTGTTGTAGGTGGCCGGCGCCACCAGGTAGGCGTCGAAGGGGCGCTCGTCGGACAGGTGCTCGGCGGCGGCGGTGAGCCGCGTGACCACCGGCCGCGCGGTGCTCCACTCGAGGGCCTCGGCGGTGACGTAGCGCAGCCCCTCCTCGGAGCTGAACGCCGTGACCTCCGCCCCCTGCCGGCGCAGCGCCCGGGCGATGAACGGCGCCTTGATGGCGGCGATCCCCCCGGTCACCAGCAGCGCCACCCGCCGCCCGGCGAGGTGGTCCCCCTCCCGCGGCACCTCGCGGTCGCCGAGGTCGGAGAGGGGGGGCGGCGAGAAGTCCCAGTCCTGCATCGCGCGAACGATACCGCAGGGGGCCGGCGGGCGCGCGGTGGGGGCGGACGGTTACCATGGCGCCCGTGCCTGCCATCTCCCAGGGCTCCGGCCTCCCGGCCGAGGCCCCTCGTCGCCCGGCTCCCACCGCCATCGTTCCGGCCGCCGGCTTCTCGCGGCGCATGGGGCGGCCCAAGCTGCTGCTGCCGTTCGGTGCCACCAGCGTGGTGGGGGCGCTGGTCGGGGCGTTGCGGGCCGGCGGGGTGGGCCGGGTGGTCCTGGTCACGGCACCGGCCGCCGCCGAGCTCGCCGCCTGGGCCCGCGCTGCCGGGCTGGTGGTGGCGGTGAACGGGGCGCCGGAGCGGGGTATGCTCTCCAGCATTCGGTGCGGGCTGGAGGCTCTCGGCGGCGGAGGCGCGGTGGCCGCCGCGGGGGCGCCGCTGCTCGTCTCCCCCGCCGACCTGCCGGCGCTCGCCGCGGAAACGGTGCGGCGGGTGATCGCGGCGGTGGCAGCCGGTGCGGCCCTGGCCGTGCCGGTGCACGCCGGCCGACGGGGGCACCCGCTCGGCATCGCGGCGGCGCTGACGCCGGAGATCGAGGGGCTCGATCCGGAAGTCGGCCTGCGCCAGCTCGTGGAGCGGAGAGCCGGGGAGCTGGTGGAGGTTGCGGTCGACGATCCGGGCGCGGTGCGCGACGTGGACACGCCGGAGGACTATCGATGCCTGCGGAAGCAAGCCCAGGAGGAGAGGAGCGCGCTGCCGAACGGCGAAATGGACCCGTGAGGCGGCGCCGCCGCGGCTGCCTGCGCTGGACCGGCATCGTGCTGCTGCTCTTCGTCGCCTACGCCGCCTTCGAGTGGCTCACCTGGCCGGACGTGGCCGAGCTCGCCGACACGCCGCCGGAATCGACCGCCTTCATCCGCCGCGCCCGGCGCCAGGGCGAGGTTTCCTGGCAGTGGGTGGCGTACGGCAACATCTCGCCCCACTTCAAGCGCGCCGTGCTGGTGGCCGAGGACATCGGCTTCCACGACCACGACGGCTTCGAACGGCGCGAGATCGAGACCGCCCTGCGCGAGGCCTGGGAGGAACGCCGCCTGCCCCGGGGCGCCTCCACCATCACCCAGCAGGTGGCGAAGAACCTGTGGCTCTCCGGGCGCTACAACCCGTTTCGCAAGGTGAAGGAGGCGATCCTCACCCGCCAGCTCGAAAAGCACCTGTCGAAGCGGCGCATTCTCGAGATCTACCTCAACGTGGCGGAGCTCGGGCCGGGGATCTTCGGTGCCGAGGCGGCGGCGCGCCACTACTTCGGCAAGAGCGCGGCGTCCCTGGGGCCCAGCGAATCGGCCCAGCTCGCCGCCGGGCTGCCGCGCCCGAAGACCTGGCATCCGGGGGTCTCCAGCGGCGGCTACCGCTGGAAGACCGACCTCATCCGTCGTCGGATGGACCAGGCCGGCTGGTTGTGGAAGGTGATCTAGGCTCCGCCCCAGCCGCCGCGGCCGCCGCGGCGGCTCCAGGCGCGCCGCCCACCTCCCAGTCGTCCCGGGCGTGCTGCTCCAGGGTGGCCGCCACCTCGCCTCCGACGAGGATCGCGAGCGCCGTCAGGTACAGCCAGAGGAGCAGCACGATGATGCCGCCGACGATCCCGTAGGTCGCGCTGTAGCGGCCGAACTGGGCGACGTAGAAGCGGAAGCCGAGGGTGGCGAGCACCCAGAGGCCGGCGCCGACCAGGGCACCGATCAGCACGGGGCGCAGCGCCTGGTGCTGGTCGCGGGCCGGCAGCAGGTAGTAGACGAGCCACATCAGGCCGGTGAGCAGCACGAAGGCGAGGGGATAGCGGGCCACGTTCCAGGCCGGGCCGAGGCCCCAGTCCGCCAGCAGGTCGGGGCCGATGAGGAGCGCCGCGGCGCCGGTGGTGAGCAGCACCAGGGAGGCGACCAGGGCGCCCAGCGCGATCAGCCGGCGCTTCCACCACGGGCGGTTCTCCTTGACGTCGTACATCACGTTGAGCCCGTCGGTGAGCACGGCGAACATGTGGGACGCGCTCCACAGCGCGAAGACGATGCCGAACGACAGCATGCCGGGGCGGCTGTCGCCGGTGATCTCGCCGACCAACCCCTCGAGGTACTGGGCCGCGTCCCCCGGCAGCACGAGGCGCAGCCGCTCCATGATCCAGACGAAGGCCTCGTTGCCGCCGAAGATGCCGGTGACGGCGAACAGCGCCAGGATCATCGGGAAGAACGAGAGGAAAAAGTAATACGCCGCCCGCGCCGCCTCGCCCGTGATGCGGTCCTCCATCGCCTCGCGCCAGAGGTCGCGCAGCAGGCCGGGCAACGGAGGCATCAGGAGGTCTCCGCGCCGCTCGGCGGCGAGACGGCGGCCGGGCCGGGCGGTGGCTCGACGCAGCGTCCGACGAAGCTGACGGCGTAGGCCCGGGCGCCCGGGGTGGTGAAACGCAGCAGCAGGCGGCGTGGGGCGAGGTCGGGAGCGTCGAGGAGAGCCAGCATCCGCGGACGGTCCCAGCGCGCCCGGGCCACCGACCCGCCACCCGGGCTGTCCGCGCTGCGGCCGACGTCCCCGCCCCGCAGCGCCTCCGGCAGCGGGCAGGCTCCTCCTTCGTCCACCAGCAGCACCTCCAGCTCGCCCTCACCGCCCGACGGCGGCTCGACCACCAGGTTCGCGCCGCCCGCCGTGAAGGCCACCTCCAGCTCGCCGCCCGCCTGGCGGCACTCCAGGTACTCGGCCTCGTGGAGCCAGCGGCCGCGGGCGAGGAAGGTGCCGTCCGGCAGCTCGGCCAGCGGCTGCGGCGGGTGATCCACCTCGTGGTGGGGATGGAAGGGCACGGTGCCGGCGAGGCGGCCGCGGTGGTAGCCGAGGTAGAGCTCCGCGGTGGGGCGCAGGCACACGGCCCCGGGGCGGTCCTCGGCGCGCAGCGGCGCCATCGGCTCCGGCATGGGGCGCTCGTCGCCGGCCTCGCGCAACAGCTTCTGGAGGAAGCGCTCCGTCTCGCCGTAGGCGCCCTCTCCGAGGTGCTCGTAGCGCAGGTAGCCGCGGGCGTCGGCCAGGAAGCGGCTGGGCCAGCCCTTGTTGGCGAAGCGCCGCCAGGTCTCGCCCACCGGGTCGAGGAGCACCGGGTAGGGGATGCCTTCGGCCGCCACCGCCGCCGCCACCGTGTCGGGCTGGCGAGTCATCTCGAACTCCGGCGTGTGCACCCCGACCACCACCAGGCCGCGGGACGCGTAGCGCCGGTGCCACTCGACGAGATAGGGCAGCGTGCGCAGGCAGTTGACGCAAGTCGCCTCCCAGAACTCCACCAATACCACGGCGCCGCGGGCGAAGCCCATCGACACCGGCGGCCCCTGCACCCAGGTGCCGGGGGCGAGCTCGGGAACGTGGAGCGGAACGGTGATCGGGGGCATCGCGGGGCTGGTCGGGGCGCCCGGAGCGGCGCGCAGGAGACGCTCCCCCTCAGCCCGGCGGCGGCGGCGTGTTGCCGACGCTGCGGGTGAAGGTGTAGAGGGTCTCGGAGATGTCGCCCCGGGCCAGCGGCACCTCGACGAGGGCGGCGCGGTCGGCGGCGCGGGCCTCGGTGAGAGCGGTGCGCAGCTCGGCGGCGGTCTCCGGGCGCCAGGTGGCGGCGCCCCACAGGCGGGCGGTCTCGGCGTAGCGCCAGTCGGGGATGTCGTTGTAGCCGGTGGGCAGGAAGCTCTGCAGCATCTCCCACGAGCCGTTGTTCATCACCACCACGAGCGGCGAGAGGCCCCAGCGCAGGGCGTGGACCAGCTCGGTGCCGGTCATCTGGAAGCCGCCGTCGCCCACCAGCACCAGCGGCCTGCGGCCGGTGGCGGCCTCGAAACCCATCGCCGCCGGCAGGCCGAAGCCCATGGTGGCGTAGTAGGCCGAGGCGACCACCTCCTGGGTGTCGATCTCGTGGGTGGCGAACAGGCAGTCGCCGGTGTCGGTGACCACCGGCATCTCGCCGTGCTCGGCGAAGAAGCGGTTGATCTCGGCGACCAGGGCGGCCACCCGGAGCGGCCCCGGCGACGGCTCGTCGTCGGCGCGCATGAAGGGGCGGCGGGTGAAGGCGCAGGGCGGCGGGACCACCGCGGCGGCGCCGTCGTGAGCGAGCAGCGCCGTCACCAGCTCGGTCAGCGGCACGCCCTCGTAGCGGTGATAGCCGACCTCGACCTCGCGGGAGACGGCGAGCATCATCTTGCGCCGGTCGATGGCCGACAGGTGCACGCCCATGTTGGTGTCGGAGAGCAGCGCGCCGAGTAGCAGCAGGGCGTCGGAGCTCTCCACCATCTCGCGCACGCCGGGTGGCGAGGCCGGGCCGAGGTAGACGCCGGCGAACCGGGGGTGGTCGTCGGGGAAGGTTCCGCGGGCCATGAACGTGGAGACCACCGGCAGGCGCAGCGCCTCGGCGAGCCGCACCACCAGCGGTGCCAGTCCGAAGCGGTGTACCTCGACGCCGACCACCAGCACCGGGCGCTCGGCGGCCGAGAGCTTGGCGATCACCTCCCCCGCCGCCTCGGCCACCGCCTCGGGACGGCGAGTGACCTCGAGCTGGCGCGCCGGCCCCACCCGGATCGGCACGTCCACCATGTCGCGCGGCACCTCGAGGTAGACGGGCAGCGAATAGAGGCGGCAGACGTCGATGGCGTAGCGCACCTGCTCGGCCGCGGTGGCGGGATCGTCGAGCACCGCCTGGTAGGCGGTGACCTCGCGGAACACGCGGCACTGGGACTCGAAGCTCTTCACCTGGTGGTGCACCAGGATGCCGCGGGCGCGCTCGTCCTTGCTCGGCCCGCCGGTGAGCACCAGCACGGGCGTCTTCTCGGCGTAGGCGGCGGCCACCGGGTTGACCATGTTGAGGGCCCCCGCCCCGTAGGTGACGCAGGCCACCGCCAGGTCGCGCCGGCCGCGGGCCGCCCCGCTGGCCGCGAAACCCACGCCGGGCTCGTGGGACAGGGTCTTGAAGGCGATCCGCGGATCCTCGTCGATCACCTGGCACAGACGCAGGATGAAGTCGCCGGGGATGCCGAAGATGCGATCGACTCCGGCCTCGTAGAGCTGGTCGAGGAGGAACCGCCCCAAGGTGGGCTCGCCCGCAGGTCGGGAGACGGGGCGCCGGTGGGAGACGGCGTCCGTGGCTTCGGGGCTGGTGGCGGTCGACATGGCCGGACCAGTATAAAGGGCGCAGCCCGGCCGGCCGCGGGAGGCAACGGCTTGCTCCCCCACTCGCGGTGGGCGCGCGTCGGGAACCGGCGGACCCTCGGAAGGATCTAAATCCGGTGGAGCGTGAACGGATGTCGGCCAGCGCCGTCCTCAGCCACGACCTGGAGCTGGCGGAACGCCACCGCTACGGCGACGGCGACGCCTTCGCCGAGGTCTACAGGAGCTACGAGACCCCGGTGTACAACCTCGCCCTGCGCATGGCCGGCGATCCGGAAGAAGCCCGCGATCTCACGCAGGAGGTGTTCCTGCGCGTCTTCCGCCACCTCGGCAAGTTCCGCGGGCGCTCCAGCCTGAAGACCTGGATCTATCGCGTGGCGATCAACCACTGCCGCAGCCGCCTCGGCCGCCGCCGCCTGCCGCAGAGCTCGCTCACCGGTCCGGAGGGCGACGCGGGGCGCGACCTGCCGGACCCGAATCGGGGTCCGGAGGAACGGGCCGTGGCGCGCGACGAGCGCAGGGTGCTCGAGGAAGCGCTGGCGGCCCTGCCGGTGGCGTTCCGCGAGGCGGTGGTGCTGCGCGACATCGAGGGGCTGGCCTACGACGAGATCGCCCAGGTTCTGGGGGTGCGCCCCGGCACCGTGCGCTCGCGCATCGCCCGTGGCCGGGAGCACCTGCGCCGGGCCCTGGAACCGGGGCCGCCCGCCGCACCGCAAGCTCCGCCGGAGGTCTTGTGAGCGCTCGAGCCCTGCACCTGGAGAACGACCTGCTCTCGGCGTACCTGGACGGCGAGGTGCCGGCGGCGGATGCGCGGGCGCTGGAGGACCACCTCGCCGCCTGCGCCGGCTGCCGGGCGCGCCTCGACGGCCTGCGCCGGGCGGTCGGCGCCCTGGCCCGCCTGGAGCGCGCCGCTCCGCCCCCGCTGCTCGCCCACCAGGTGGAGCGCCGGGTGGCCCTGGAGGGCCGCAGGGCCGGGCTGACCGAGCGGCTCGAGAACCGGCTTCAGGGGCTGACGCTGCAATCGCCGATGGTGGTGGCGTTCACCGTCGTGCTGGCCCTGGCGGTGATCGTCTACCTCTTCGCCCAGGGGGTGGCGCGCCACGAGCCGCTGCTCGTGCCGGTGCGCGGCGCACCGGCCGAACCGCCGCCCGCCGCCGGCGACCCCGCGCCCGCGGACCCCGCGCCCGGAGACGCCGCGCCGGGAAACGCCCTTCCGGGAGGCGCCGCCCCCGGGGAGCCCGAGATCCGCAGCGACGTGCCGGTCCTCCTCGGCGGCCGCACCTTCGTGGTGCGCGACGGCCTGTGGCACGAGCAGGCCGTCGGCACGCGCGAGCCCGAGCTGCGGGTGACGACGGATGATCCGGAGGGTCGCGAGCTGCTCGCGCGTCACCCGTGGATCGAGCGCCTGCTCGCCGCCCGCGACGGCGTGGTGCTGCTGGAGGACGGCCGGGTGATCGAGCTGCGGGTCTCGGGATCCAGCGCGGCCGCGGCTCCCGTGGATGACGACGTCGACTGAAGTCGTCCCTGCACGAAGCGCACGACGGTCGCCGCCGAGACCTGGCGTCGTGAGACCTGGCGTTGCCGGCGACGGTGCCGGTGGGTCCCGGCGCACGCGCCACCCCGCGTCGCCGCCCTGTCGCGTGTGCCCGTCCGCGATAACGTAGCCTCGCATGGCCACCCGCCTCGCCCGTCTCTCCCGCCTGCTGCGCCACCAGCGCCCGGTCGCCGCCCTCGCCGCCGCGGCGGCCGCGCGGGAGGTGGACGCCCACCTGGTGGGCGGCGTGATCCGGGACCGGCTGCTGGGGCTGCCGAGCCGCGATCACGACGCCGTGGTGGGCGGAGCGGGGCGCGAGATCGGGGCCGAGCTGGCCGCGACCCTCGACGCCCACCTGGTGCTGCTCGGGGGCAAGGCGTTCGCCGCCTACCGGCTGGTGGCCCGCGACCCGGAGGACTGGGTGCTGGACCTGTGGGACCGCGAGGACATGCCGCTCGCCGACGACCTCGCCCGCCGCGACTTCACGATCAACGCCATGGCGCTGCCGCTGACGGGGCCGGCGGTGAGCTCGCAGGGCGAGCACAGCGGGCTGATCGACCCGTTCGGCGGCCTGGGCGACACGGCCCACCGCCTGCTGCGGGCGACGACACCGGCGAGCTTCACGGGGGACCCGTTGCGTGTGCTGCGCCTGCCGCGCCTGCTCGCCCAGCTCCCCCGCTTCCAGGCCGCGCCGGACACGCTGGTGCTGGCCCGCCGCGCCGCGCCGGCCGCGCGCTGCTCGCCCTCGAGCACCTGCCGGAGCGCGCCCGCGAGGTCCGGGCCGCCGCCCCGGGCGCGGCGATGGACCTGCCGGCCGCCCGCCTCGCCCTGCTCTTCGCCGCGCTTGCCGAGACCGACAGCTCACCGCTGCCTGCGGTGGAGCGCTTCCGGGACGCCGGCTACCTGACGAAGGACCTCGCCGCCCGGGTGCTTCGCCTCCTGGCGGCGCCGGCCGTCCCGTCCACCGAGCGCGACCAGCGCCGCTGGCTCCACGCCCTCGGCCCCCTGTGGCCCGCGGCCGTCGCGAAGGCGGGCGCCACTGCGGCCCTGGGCGAGGAGCTCGACCGGTGGCGCGAGCGCCTGGCGGCGATCAAGGCCCTGCTGCTGCGGGATGGCCGGAGGATCCTGGAACCCGAGAAGCTGCTGACGGGCGAGGAGGTCCAGCGCCTGCTCGGCATTCCCCAGGGCCCCGAGCTGGGCCAGGCCCTGGACCGCATCCGACAGGCCCAGGTCGACGGCCGGATCGCGACGAAGGAAGAGGCCCTGGCCCACCTGAGGAGTGGAACCGCCTCCACCGGCCAGAAGTAGTCGCTGCCGAGAGAAGTCACCCCGAGGCGGCGAAGGGGCCGAGTCCAAAGCCCGCTCGTCCCTCCTCCACCACTCCTGGAGAGCCGGTGGGGGGCCAGCGGAGCGCCAGCCGCGTAAGGGCGTTGCGGAGTCCGAGGACGATGGCGGGCCGGCTCCACCGAGCGGGACCCGCCCTCCCAATCTCCACCGACGGCCCCGCCTCCCTCCTCCACCACTCCCGGAGGGCCGGTGGGTTGGCCGGCGGAGCGCCAGGGTGGCGGGGGCTGCCGGCCGGGGGCGTTGGAGCCGGCGCCGCGCAAGGGCGTTGCGGGGTCCGAGGACGATGGCGCGCCGGCTCCACCGAGCGGGGC
>DATACC010000038.1:0-5986 GCA_036259255.1 Thermoanaerobaculia bacterium
CGGTCCCGGGTGGCGGCGCGCGGCCACCGCCCAGCCCACGCCGGATGGGCACGTGGCCCCCCACGGTGCTACGCTCACGCGCCGTGAATCCCGATTCCCCGAGCGCCCGCCGCGCCGGAGCGAGCTGGAGCCCCGAGGCACTGCTCGCCGCCGCCCGCGAGGCGCTGCCGTGGATGGTGGAGATCCGCCGCGACCTCCACCAGCATCCCGAGCTCGGTCTCGAGGAGCACCGCACCGCCGCGCGGGTGCAGGCGCTGCTCGACGAGCTCGGCATCGAGCACCGCGATGCCGTGGCGGTCACCGGTGTCGTCGGCACGGTCCGCGGCGCCGCGCCGGGCCCGGTGGTGGCGCTGCGGGCGGATCTCGACGCGCTGCCGCTCCAGGACGGCAAGCAGCACGCGCCCTACCGCTCAAGGGTGCCGGGGCGGATGCACGCCTGCGGGCACGACCTCCACACGGCCGTGCTGCTCGGGGCCGCCCGGCTGCTCGCCGCGCGCGCCGGAGAGCTCACCGGCACGGTGAAGCTGCTCTTCCAGCCGGCGGAGGAGACGGTGGGCGGCGCCCGGATGATGGTCGAGGAGGGGGCCTTGGAGGATCCGGCGGTGGACGCCGTGTTCGGCCTCCACGCCGATCCCAGCCTGCCCGTCGGCTGCGTCGCCGTGCGCTACGGGCAGCGCAACGCCGCCTCGGACGACCTGCGCATCGTCGTCCACGGGCGCTCGAGCCACGGCGCGGTGCCGTCCGCCGGCGTCGACGCCATCGTCGTCGCCGCCCAGGTGGTCACCGCGCTGCAGACCGTCGTCGCCCGCAGCGTCGATCCGCGCGACAGCGCCGTGGTCACCCTCGGCACCATCCGCGGCGGCACGCAGGCCAACATCCTGGCCCGCGAGGTGGAGCTCGTCGGCACGGTGCGCACCCTCGATCCGGCCGTGCGCGCCCAGGTGCTCGAGCGGGTGCGGGCAACGACGGAGGGCGTCGCCGCCGCCCTCGGGGCGCGGGCCGAGGTGGAGCTCCGGCCGGCCTACGATCCGGTGATCAACCACGACGCGATGATCGACGTGGTGCGTGGCAGCGCCGAGCGCCTGCTCGGCGCCGGCAAGGTGGCCGTGCAGCCGCGGCCGTCGCTGGGGGTCGAGGACTTCGGCCACTTCCTCACCCGGACGCCGGGCGCCTTCTGGTCCCTCGGCGTGCGCAACGAGGCGCGGGGCATCGTCCATCCGCTGCACCACGAGCTGTTCGACGTCGACGAGGAGGCGATGGCGGTGGGCGCGGCGGTGCAGGTGGGCAACGTCCTCACCGTCCTCGGCGGGGCGGCAGGCGCCGGTGACGGCGACCGCCCCAGGGACCACGCCGGCCCGTGTTGAACAAGATCTGGGGCGGCTTCTTCCTCGCCGCCTTCATGGTGGCGCTGGGGCGCTGGCTGGTGCTCGGCGAGGCCGAGGTGTGGGCGGCGATGGTCGGCGCGATCTTCGAGATGGCCGGCACCGGCTTCGAGATCGCCCTCGGTCTCACCGGCGTCATGTGCCTGTGGCTCGGCGTGATGCGGCTCGGCGAGGCCGGCGGCGCCGTCGACCTGCTGGCCCGCGCCTTCGCGCCGCTGCTGCGCCGCCTGTTCCGGGGCGTGCCGGAGGGGCACCCCGCGATGGGCGCCATGGTCATGAACATGGCCGCCAACATGCTGGGCCTCGACAACGCCGCCACGCCGCTGGGCCTGAAGGCGATGCGCGAGCTGCAGAGCTTGAACCCGGAGCCGGAGCGCGCCACCGACGAGCAGGTGCTGTTCCTGGTCGTCAATACCTCGGCCGTCACCCTGATCCCGGCGACGATCTTCGTCTATCGGGCGCAGCTCGGCGCGGCGGACCCGACGGACGTCTTCATCCCGCTGCTGCTCGCCACCTTCTGCTCGACCCTGGTCGGCCTGCTGGCGGTCGCCGCGGTGCAGCGCCTGCGCCTCTGGGACCCGGTGGTGCTCGCCTACCTCGGCGGCCTCACGGCGCTGGTGGCGGGCATCGTCCTCTACTTCACGAGCCTCGAGCAGGCGGTGATGGAGGCGCAGTCGTCGCTCGTCTCGAACTTCCTGATCTTCCTGGTGATCATCGTCTTCCTGACCCTCGCCCTGTGGCGCCGGGTGCCGGTCTTCGAGACCTTCGTCGAGGGGGCCAAGGAGGGTTTCGGGGTGGCGGTGCAGATCATTCCGTACCTGGTGGCGATGCTGGTGGCGATCGGCGTGCTGCGGGCGAGCGGCACCCTCGACCTGCTGCTCGAGCCGGTGCGCCTGGCCGCCGGTGCCCTGGGCCTCGACACCCGCTGGATCGACGGCTTGCCGACGGCGCTGATGCGCCCGCTCTCCGGCAGCGGCGCCCGCGGCATGTTGATCGAGACGATGGAGACCCACGGCGCCGACAGCTTCGCCGGCCGCCTGGCGAGCGTCATCCAGGGCAGCACCGAGACCACGTTCTACGTGCTGGCGGTCTACTTCGGCGCCGTCGGCATCAAGAACACCCGCCAGGCCCTGCCTTGCGGTCTCGCCGCCGACGCCGCCGGCATCCTCGCCGCGATCCTAGTCAGCTACCTGTTCTTCGGGTAGGGCGGCGCGGCGCGTCGCTGACGGGAGTCGGTGCCGGCGAAGCTCCACGATCACGTTCTGTGTTGACTACATTCGAAGGGACGCATACTCTGCTCGGCAGTTTCGAGCGGGCGGTGAGCGGCGGCAGTGACACGGGGCGGAGCGGAGACCGCGAACCGGCCGGTTCCGGAGAATGATCTCGACGGCGAAGGAGAAGACATGCGGATTTCGATCTGTATTTTGGCGGCAATCGCCGGCCTCGTGCTGGTCGGTGCACCCACTGCCGAGGCACAATGGTGCCAGAGCCCCGAGGGAGCGTACTGGTGCGGCGATCCCGACGCCTGCATCTACGTCTGCGGCGAGGGGGGAGGGTCGTGCGACACGCCCTGCAAGCGGGCGGGCACCTGGAGCACCTGCGGCCAGATGGCCGGCAACCCGGCCAACGACCTGGACGGCGACGCCGTCCTCAACACCGCCGACAACTGCCTCTGCACGCCGAACACGAGCCAGGCCAATTGCGACGGCGACGGGGCGGGTGACGTGTGCGACTCGGAGAACGCCAACTACCAGCAGGTGAGCAACCAGCGGTGCTGGATCGACCACGACGAGCACGTCACGCACTACGTCCTGGAGGACTACTGGGAGCGCCGTTTCGTCGATTTCGGCTCCTGCGGAGCCCCGGACAAGTACGAGCGCTACCTGCGCGACGACGCAACCTGCGCCGGCTTCCCGCCACCGGACGAGTACGACTGCTGCATCAACCTGATCGTTCCCGACCACGGCTGGTGCAGCCAGATCGACCAGAACTTCTGCCACTGAAGCACCCCGTGCCCTGGGGAAGGGAGGATTCCCCACCTCCAGGGCACGTTCCCTCCCCTCTTCTCCTCGGAGCCCCCGGGGAGCGGGAAGCGCTGTCTCCTCCCCGGAAGGCTTCTTGCACTAGGCTGCCGCGAGTTTCGAGGCCGGCGGCCGGGCTGCCGGTGGATTCCATCTGCGGCGGGAGAGGGGTCGAATGGCGAAGCGAGGGAAGCAGGAGAGCGTCGAGCGGGAGCCGCTCTGGTACAAGGATGCGGTCATCTACCAGGTGCACGTCAAGGCCTATGCCGATTCGGACGGCGACGGCATCGGCGATTTCGACGGGCTCACCGACAAGCTCGACTACCTGAAGAGCCTGGGCGTCTCCGCCCTGTGGCTGCTGCCGTTCTACCCGTCCCCGCTGCGCGACGACGGCTACGACATCGCCGACTACAACGAGGTCAACCCCCACTACGGCGACCTCGACGCCTTCCGCCGCTTCCTCGACGAGGCCCACCGCCGAGGGCTCAAGGTGATCACCGAGCTGGTGATCAACCACACGTCCGACCAGCATCCCTGGTTCCAGCGCGCCCGCCGCGCCAAGCCGGGGACTCCGGAGCGCAACTTCTACGTGTGGACCGACGATCCGGACCGCTACCGGGAAGCGCGGATCATCTTCAAGGACTTCGAGACTTCCAACTGGGCCTGGGACCCGGTGGCCGAGGCCTACTACTGGCACCGCTTCTACCACCACCAGCCGGACCTCAACTTCGAGGAGCCCGCCGTCCAGCAGGCGGTGTTCGAGGCGATGGACTTCTGGTTCGAGATGGGCGTCGACGGCATGCGCCTCGATGCCGTGCCCTACCTGTACGAGCGCGACGGAACCAACTGCGAGAACCTGCCGGAGACCCACGAGTTCCTGAAGAAGCTGCGCGCCCGTCTGGACGCGAAGTTCGACCACCGCCTGCTGCTCGCCGAGGCCAACCAGTGGCCGGAGGACTCGGTGGAGTACTTCGGCGACGGCGACGAGTGCCACATGGCCTTCCACTTCCCGGTCATGCCGCGCCTCTACATGGCGGTGCGCATGGAGGACCGCTTCCCGATCCTCGACATCCTCGAGCAGACCCCGGCGATCCCCGACAACGCCCAGTGGGCCACCTTCCTGCGCAACCACGACGAGCTCACCCTGGAGATGGTGACCGACGAGGATCGCGACTACATGTACCGCGTCTACGCGGCCGACAAGCGGGCTCGCATCAATCTCGGCATCCGCCGCCGCCTGGCGCCGCTGATGGGCAACGACCGCCGCCGCATCGAGCTGATGAACGCGCTGCTGTTCAGCCTGCCCGGGACGCCGGTGCTGTACTACGGCGACGAGATCGGCATGGGCGACAACATCTATCTCGGCGACCGCAACGGCGTGCGCACCCCGATGCAGTGGTCCTCGGACAGGAACGCCGGCTTCTCCCGCGCCAACCCCCAGCGCCTGTTCCTGCCGGTGATCGTCGACCCCGAGTACCACTACGAGGCGGTCAACGTGGAGGCGCAGCAGGGTAACACCCACGCGCTGCTGTGGTGGATGCGCCGGCTGATCGCCCTGCGCCAGCGTTACCGCGCGTTCTCCCGCGGCACCATCGACTTCCTCCACCCGCGCAATCACAAGGTGCTGGCCTTCGTCCGCCGCCACGGCGAGGAGCGCATCCTGGTGATCGCCAACCTGTCGCGTTTCGTCCAGCACGTCGAGCTCGACATGAAGGGGTGCGATCCCGAGTTCGTCGGCACCACTCCGGTGGAGCTGTTCGGCCGCACGCCGTTCCCCCGCATCGGCGACTGGCCGTACCTGCTGACCCTCGGCCCCCACGGCTTCTACTGGTTCTCCCTCGAGCGCGAGCGCCTCGAGATCGAGGAGCGTCCGACCCCGCGAGTGGCGGCGCCGGAGGCGCTGCCGGTGCTCGCGGCGCG
Source organism: Thermoanaerobaculia bacterium (assembly GCA_036259255.1). GTDB lineage: Bacteria > Acidobacteriota > Thermoanaerobaculia > Multivoradales > JBCCEF01 > DATACC01. The sequence goes on from DATACC010000038.1 coordinate 5,324, forward strand.
GGGAGACTGGCACGACCTGGTCCTCGGTGAGCGCCGCCGCACCCTGGCCGACGGCCTCGAGGAGATCCTGCTGTCGCGCCGCTGGTTCGGTGGCAAGGCGCGCAAGATCCGCGAGGTGAGCCTCGGCGATTCGGTGCCGCTCGCCGACGCCCGGCGCGGCGTCGATGCCGTCTTCGTGCTCGCCCACGTCGAGTACGTCGAGGGGGAGGCCGAGACCTACGCCCTGTTCCTCGCCCACGCCGAGGGCGAGCCGGCGGAGCGCCTGCTCCACGACCAGCCACGCTTCGTCTACGCCCGCCTCGCCGAGGGCGGCGTGCTCTACGATGCCCTGGTCGAGCCCACCGTCGCCCAGCTCCTGCTCGACACCATCGCCCGCGAGCGCCGCCTCGGCGACGGCGGCGGCGCGCTGGCCGGCGAGACGACGGCCGCCTTCGCCGAGGCCGGCGGCACCCGGGGAGAGCTGACGGCCCGCATGTCGAGCGCCGAGCAGAGCAACACCTCGATCATCTTCGGCGACCGGGCGATCCTCAAGCTCTTCCGCCGCCTCGAGGCAGGCGAGAATCCGGACGTCGAGATCTCGCGCTTCCTCACGCTTCATACGCCGTTCCGCAACTCGCCGCCGCTGCTCGGCACCCTCAGGATCGAGCACGCGGACGGCACCGC
>DATACC010000039.1:0-2832 GCA_036259255.1 Thermoanaerobaculia bacterium
GAGGAAGATCTCGCGCCGAGCGAGGCCCGAGTCCTGCAGCGCCGCCCCGACCTCCCTCTCGTTGCCGTACATCTCGGCCGTGTCGATGTGGCGGTAGCCGATCTCCAGCGCGGTGAGCACCGCCCGGGTGCAGGCGGGGCCGCTCAGCTGCCAGGTGCCGAACCCGAGCGCCGGCACGCGGGCGCCCTTGACCTCGATGATCTTCATTCGTCGGCCTCCGTTCTCTCGGGCTTGGGGCTGTTCGTGGAAAGCTAGGGTCCGTTCCCGAAATGGCCACTCTTTCCCGGTCAGGCAGCGCGGCACGGCGGCGCGAGCTAAGGGCGCCTGACACGACCGGACTCGGCCCGAAAGGATGCGGATCGCGGACGTACTCAACCGGGCCGCCGGGGCTCATCGGCCGCCCCTGCTCCGAGCAAGGTCCCGCCCTCTTCCGGTGGTGCGGTTGCGGCCGCGATCCTCGCCGCGACGAGGGCCTGCAGCCGCCACAGGTTGCGGTCGTGGATGCCGCATGCCTCCAGGTGCGAGACGGTGTTGTGCAGGTACTCCGCGCACGACCCCCAGTGCCCGGCGGCCCTGGCCACGACCTCGGCGACCTCCTCCGGCGCCAAGCCACCCGAATAGAACCGGCTCCGGCGGTCGACCACGAAGCCGATGGCTCGGAGCGGACCCTCCTTCGTCTGCGCCGTGAGCCAGCGCGGCGGGGTCCCCGGCGGCTTCACCACGAGCTCGCGCCGGAACAGCGCCTTGAGGCTCGCCTCGGCCTGATCCGCGGGGATGCGGAAGACCATGCCCTGGCACTGGCCGCCACGGTCCAGCGCCATCATCAGGCCGGGCAGGTCACGGGTGCCGCGGAAGCGGGCCACCCGGATGCAGAACGAGCGGTGCCAGCCCCGCACCGTGGCCATCCGGCTCTCGGCGTACTCGAAGGCGGGCTTCCACAGCAGTGAGCCGTAGCCGAACAGCCAGACGTCGCCCGGAGGAGCCTGGGCGAGCACGTCGCGAACCGCGATCTCGTAATCCTCGTCGGTGAGGTAGACGGCACCGGGGCTCGGCCCGGCGTCCTCGACCACGCGAGCGACGCGGGCGAGGAGGTCCGCCGTGAGCGCCATCTGCCGCCGTGCCCTAGGCATCGCGCTGTTCCGTCATCCGCGAGCGGTGCCGATGAAGGCTACAGAGGCTCCCGAGAGAACTCCACGCGGTTTTGTCAGGCGCTCCAAGGCGGCACCCTCGGTGCTAGGGGACCGGGCCGGGGACGACGGCCTGCTCCGCCGGGACCCGGCGCAGCGCCTCGGCGGTCGCCGAGTCGGCGGGAAAGAACGACTCGATCGCGAGCTCGGCCAGGGTGATGTCGACGGCGGTGCCGAACGTGGTGACGGTGCTGAAGAACGCGAGCAGCCCCCAGTCGGTCCGAAGGCGTAGCGGAACCACCACCTCCGCGTAGTCCTGCTCTCCGGCGGCCGCGTCGGGGCCGGCCGCGCCGTCGGGGACGGGGTAGCCGCGCAGCTCGTCGTGGAGGGCGGCGAGAGCGGGGTCGGCGGTGATCTCGACCTGGCGGTGGAGCCGGGCGAGGACGTGCGCCCGCCACTGCTCCAGGTTGGCGATACGGGGCGCGAGCCCGGCGGGGTGCAGGCTCAGGCGCAGGACGTTGGCCGGCGGGCGCAGCAGCTCCGACGCGATCCCGGCGAGCAGCGGGCCGACGGCGCGGTTGGCCGCCACCAGCGTCCAGTGCCGGTCGACGGCGACCGCCGGGTAGGGCTCGTGGCCGGTAAGCACGAGCTGGACCGCCTCGCGCGCGGCGCGCAGGGCGGGGTCGTCGAGGCTGGTTTCGGAGTAGACGGGGGCGTAGCCGGCGGCGACCAGGAGGGCGTTGCGGTCGCGCAGCGGCACCTCGAGCCGCTCGGCGAGGTGGAGCAGCATCGGCCGGCTCGGCAGCGACCGGCCGGTCTCGACGAAGCTGAGGTGCCGGGCGGAGACGTCCGCCTCACAGGCGAGGTCGAGCTGGCTGAGGCGCCGCCGCTGGCGCCAGACGCGCAGCAGCTCTCCGACCGGGCGGCTGTTCGGCTTGGGCATGGTCCGATCGTAGCGGCGGCGGGTCGTGCCGCCAATTACCCCCGGGGTAATCGACACCGGCCGCTCGGCCCTGTGATCCTCGCCCGGACACCTAAACCGGCAACGGAGGATCATCGTCATGAGCACGGCCACCCTGAGTACGATCGCCGACCGGCAGGGCCTGCTCCTGCGCCGGGCGCTGCTCGCCGACGGCGTCGTCAGCGGCGCCACCGGCGCCCTGCTCGCGCTCGCCGCGGGGCCGCTCGGCGAGCTGTTGGGCCTGCCCACCGCTCTCCTGCGGCTGGCCGGCCTCAGCCTGCTCCCCTTCGCCGCGGTGCTGGTGTACCTCGCCACCCGGCCCGCCGTTCCCCGCCGCGCCGCGTGGGCGGTCGTGGGCTGCAACCTGCTCTGGGCGGCGGGGAGCGCCCTGCTGCTGGTGACCGGCTGGGTCGAGCCGACCGCCCTGGGCTACGCCTTTGTCGTCGCGCAGGCGCTGGCGGTCGCCGGCCTCGCCGAGCTGCAGTACTTCGGGCTGCGCCGCTCGGCCTGAGCGCAACCGCGTGACGGCGGCGTGGTCCCCGGCCCGCGGCGGACGGCGCCGCCCCGGCGCACGCATCAGGCGGCGGCGTTGGCGCGGAGCGGGAAGCGGACCTCCACCACCTCCGGGTCGCTCGGGCTGGGCTCGCGCACGAAGCCGAGCTCCTCGCAGAGGTGGAGCATGTGGCGGTTCTCGCGCAGGACCTCGCCGTACACCTCGCCGACGCCGCGGCGCTCGGCGTGGGC
>DATACC010000040.1:0-7349 GCA_036259255.1 Thermoanaerobaculia bacterium
GCCGCCTCCCCAACCTGCCGCACGAGAGCCTCCCCCGAGGCGGCGAGGAGGCCAACCGCGTCGAGCGCGTGGTCGGCACCCCGCGCGACTTCGCCGCCGAGGGCTTCGCCCCGCGCGCCCACTGGGAGATCGGCCCGGCGCTCGGCATCCTCGATTTCGAGCGCGCCGCCAAGATCACCGGCGCCCGCTTCGCCGTGCTCGCCGGCGCCGGCGCGCTCCTCGAGCGGGCGCTCATCTCCTTCATGCTCGACCTCCACACCCGGCGCCACGGCTACGCGGAGGTGCTGCCGCCCTTCCTGGTCAACGCCGAGTCGATGTTCGGCACCGGCCAGCTCCCCAAGTTCGCCGCCGACTCCTTCAAGCTGGAGGGCCACGACTTGTACCTGGTGCCCACCGCCGAGGTGCCGGTGACCAACCTCCACCGCGACGAGCTGCTCGACGAGGCCGCGCTCCCCCGCCGCTACTGCGCCTACACGCCCTGCTTCCGCAGCGAGGCGGGCTCCTACGGCAAGGACGTCCGCGGGCTGATCCGCCAGCACCAGTTCCAGAAGGTCGAGCTGGTCTGCTTCTCCCACCCGGAGCGGAGCTGGCAGGAGCTGGAGGCGCTGACCGGCCACGCCGAGGCGGTGCTCCAGGCGCTCGGTCTGCCCTACCGGGTGGTGACGCTCGCGAGCGGCGACGTCGGCTTCTCCGCCGCCAAGACCTACGACCTCGAGGTGTGGTTGCCCGGGCAGGGCGCCTACCGAGAGATCTCCTCCTGCTCCAACTTCACCGACTTCCAGGCTCGCCGCGCCAACCTGCGCTACCGTCCGGCGGACGGTGGCAAGCCGCGCCACCTCCACACGCTGAACGGCTCCGGCCTGGCGGTCGGGCGCACCCTGGTGGCGCTGCTCGAGAACCACCAGCAGGCGGACGGCTCGGTGACCGTTCCCGAGGCGCTGCGGCCCTACGCCGGCGGCCTGGAGCGCATCGCCGCCCCGGCGGGCGACTGAAATCGGGGCCAAACCCCGGCGGTTGCAGACGTTAGACTGTCGGCAGCACCCGCGGAGGGGTGGCAGAGTGGTCGAATGCGGCGGTCTTGAAAACCGTTGGCCCGCAAGGGCCCGGGGGTTCGAATCCCTCCCCCTCCGCCAGCCGGTCGCTGCGACTGCAGACCCATGAGCGAGTGCCTCACCACCGAGACCGTCGTCGTCGGCGCCGGCCCGGCCGGGCTGGCCGTGGCCGGGTGTCTCGGACGGCTGGGGCGGCCCTACGCGGTGCTCGAGCGGGCCGCTCGGGTGGGCGACGCCTGGCATCGCCACTACGAGCGGCTGCACCTGCACACGGTGAAGGAAACCTCCCACCTGCCGCACCGGCCGTTCCCGGCGCACTACCCGCGCTACGTGCCGCGCCGGCTGGTCGTCGAGTACCTGGACGACTACGCGTGGGCCATGGGCGTCGAGCCGCGCTTCGGCGAGGAGGTGGTGCGGGTGGAGCCGGTGGCCGGCGGCGCCCGGCGCTGGCGGACGATCACGGCGACGGGGACGGTGGTCGAGTCGGACCACGTCGTGATGGCGACCGGCTTCAACCGGGTGCCCTCCGCCCCCCGGTGGGAGGGGATGGAAGGGTTCCGGGGGGCGGTCGAGCACAGCCGCGGCTATCGCGACGGCGAGCCGTTTCGCGGCCGCCGGGTGCTGGTGGTCGGCATGGGCAACACGGGGGCGGAGATCGCCCTCGACCTGGCGGAACACGACGCGCGGCCGGTGATCTCGGTGCGCGGCCCGGTCAACATCGTGCCCCGCGACGTACTCGGCCGGCCCACGCAGCGCACCGCCCTGCTCCTCGCCCGCCTGCCGCCGCGCCTCGGCGACGCCCTGGGCGTGGTGCTGCGCCGGCTCACCGTCGGCGACCTCTCCCGCTGGGGCATCGCCACGCCGGCGCTGCCGCCCGCCGCCCAGCTTCGCGAGGAGGCGCGCACGCCGGTGATCGACGTCGGCACCCTGGCGCGCATCCGCGACGGCTCGATCCGCGTGCGCCCGGCCATCGACCGGTTCCTGAGCGACGGCGTGCGTTTCGCCGACGGCAGCGAGGAGCCCTTCGACCACGTGATCCTCGCCACCGGCTATCGGCCCGCGATCGAGCAGATCGTCGCCGGCGGCGAGGTGCTGCTCGACGAACGCGGCAATCCGGCCGTGACCTCCGCCACCGGTGCCCACGCCGGCCTCCACCTCGTCGGCTTCGACGCCTACACGGTGGGCGGCCTGCTGGGGACGATCCGGCGCGACGCGCTGCGGGTGGCACAGTGCATCGCCGAATCCGAAGACTCCATGGCCGCTCCGGGAGACCGGGACTGCAACTACATCGCCCGCGTGCGCGTGGACTAGCACCAGCCCGTTCGGGCCCCTCGCCGGGCCCCGGGCTTCCGACCGGGGCGACCCGCACCGGTGGAGCCCCGTTCTCGATATCCTGCCGGCAGCATGCGGCTTCCCCAGCGATCCCTGCTCGCGTCGGCACTTCTCGCCGGCCTCCTCGCCGCGGGCTGTGTCGCCGCGGCACCGACGGCACGGCGGCTCGCGGCCGCCGGCCCGCCGGCCGCCGCACCGGACACCCAGTCCGCCTGGCTGATCCGCCACGCGCTGGCTCTCCAGACCGTGGCACCGGCCGCCCCCGCCGAGCCCGGCCTGCGGCAGCTCGGCCGCCGCGTCGCTCCCGCCCGGCTGGTCGCCCTCGGCGAGGCGACCCACGGCACCGGCGACTTCACCCGCTTCAAGCACCGTCTGTTCCGCCACCTTGCCGAAGAGCACGGCTACCGCCTGTTCCTGCTCGAGGCGAACCTGCCCGAGTGCCGCGACCTCGATCGCTGGATCCAGGGCGGTGCGGGCGACCCCCGCCGGCTCCTGGCGCGTCTGGACGAGTGGATCTGGAACACCGGCGAGATGCTCGAGCTCCTCGAATGGATGCGCGCCTACAACCGCGACCACCCGGACGACCCGGTGCACTTCGCCGGCTTCGACATGAAGCGGCCGGTGGCCGCCATGGACGCCGTGGTGGCCGCCGTGCGCCCGGCGGACCCGGGCCTCGCCCACGAGCTCGCGGCGCTCTACCGGGAGCACCGGGAGATCCCGGCGATGGGCATCTACCCGATGCCGTCGCAGGTCCGCCGTCTCACCGTGCCGGCACCGGGAATCGGCGGCGCCACGGTGCGCTGGTCCGGTTGGGTGCGCACCGCCGGGGGAACCCGCGGCGAGCCCCGGCTGTGGCTGTCGTTCCCCGGTGCCGCCACCGCCTATTCGGTGCCGGGCCGCCGCGATCCGGGTGGCTGGCAGGAGATGTTCGCCGTCGCCGAAGCGCCGCCGGACGCCGGCGAGGTGACGGTGGGCCTGGCGCTCACCCACGACGGTGTCGCCTGGTTCGACGATCTCGCGCTCACCGTGGGCGGTCGAACCATCGATCTCGGCTTCGATCCGTCCTTCGAAGGCGGCGAGATCGGCCTTCCGGAGGCTCCCCTGCTGTTTCCGCAGCTCCAGGTCAGCGACTACCGGACGGTAGTGGAGCGGGGCATCGCGCGGCGCGGTGGATCCAGCCTGCGGATCGCCTTCGACGAGCGGCTGGACGCAGCGGTGGCGGCGGCGCGACGGGCCACGGCGCTGCTCGCTGCCCGCCGGGTTCACCTCGCCGCCGCCCTGGGCGAGGCGGCCGTCGCCGTGGTGGAGCGCGACGCGCGGGTGGTGGAACAGGCGATGCTCTGGCGTGCCGGGCGCGCCCATCGCGATCTCGACCTCGCCGAGAACGCCCGCTGGCAACTCGAGAGGGCCCACCCGGGCCTGCGGGCGGTGCTCTCGGCCGCCAACAGCCACGTGGGCCTGTACGACGGCCGCATGGGCGCGGCGCTGGAGGAGTGGCTCGGCGAGGACTACGTGCCGGTGGCGCTGACCACCCTGGCGGGCCGCTACGCCGCCGCCGACCGCGCCAACGTTCCGGCCGAGCACCCGCTGCCGCCGGCCCCGGCGGAGAGCGTCGAGGCGCGGCTGGCGGCGCTCGGCCCGGCGGACCTCGCCCTCGACCTGCGCCCGGCTCGCGGCGGCGAGCCGGCGGCGGCCTGGCTCCTCGGCCCGGTACCGATGCGCGGGGTCGGCTCGCTGGCCGTGGAGCGCCAGTTCGTCCCCCACGAGCCGGCGCGCCGCTTCGACCTGCTGGTGCTGCTCGGCACCACCTCCCCGCCGCGGCTCCTGGGAACGGCCGAGTAGGTCGCGGGACCGGTCGGGCTCGAGGAGACGAGCCCCGCGATCGCCGCCGCCTCGTGGAGCGTTCGCGGGCGGTGTCGAAGGGCCGGCATCGCTCGTGCTCGCCCGGGGTGCTCCCGGCCGGTGCTGCGATTCTCGATATCTTGCAGGGCATCGTGCCGCGGCGAGCTGCCCTTCCCCTCCTGCTGATCTCGTGGACGGCCTGCGCCGGTCCGGTGCCGGATCGTCCCGCGACGGTCCACGTCGCCGTGGCCGCCAGCTTCGCCGTGCCGTTCGCCGAGATCGCCGCCGCCTTCGAGCACGAGACCGGCACGGCCGTCGAGGCCAGCCGGGGATCGACCGGGCAACTGTACGCGCAGATCGTCCACGGCGCTCCCCACGACGTCTTCCTCGCCGCCGACGCCGAGCGGCCAGCGCGGCTCGAGGCGCAGGGTCGGGCGGTGCCGGGCAGCCGGTTCCCCTACGCGCGGGGGCGTCTCGCGCTGTGGCGGCCCTCCGGCGGCGATCCGCGGGAGGCTCTCGCGGCCGGCGACTTCCGGCACCTGGCGATGGCCAACCCGAAGACGGCGCCCTATGGCGAGGCGGCGCGCCAGGTGCTGGCGCGGCTCGGGCTGCTGGCGGCGATCGAGGGACGGATCGTGCTCGGGGAGGACGTGGGACAGGCGTACCAGTTCGTCGCCACCGGCAATGCCGAGCTCGGCTTCGTCGCCCGCTCCCAGCTTGCCCCCACCTCCCGGCCCGCCAGCGCCGCCCCGCCGGGCAGCGCCGACCCGGCCGACATCGCCGCCCGGCCCGGCGGCGAGGCACCGGCGGGCGCCGTGTGGAACGTGCCGGAATCGCTCCACGACCCCATCGAGCAGCACGCCGTGCTGGTGCGCGACACGCCCGCCGCCCGCGCCCTGCTCCGGTTCCTGCGCGGCCCCGCGGCGGCCCGGGTGCTGGAGCGCTATGGCTACGCGCCGGCCGACGCACCGCCCCCGGTCGAATCGGCTCCGGCGCCCCCCGCTGGGCGCCGACCCGTCGCGCCCCGCGCCCAGGTGGACGGCTGATGTCCGACGGGCTCGACTGGGGTCCCCTCCTACTCGCCCTGCGGCTGGCGGCGGTGACCACCGCGGTGCTGCTGGTGCTCGGCACGCCGCTCGCCTGGTGGCTCGCCCGCAGCCGCTCGCGGGTCCGGCCCGCCATCGAGGCGGTGGTGGCGTTGCCGCTGGTGCTGCCGCCGACGGTGCTCGGGTTCTACCTCCTGGTGGCGCTGGCGCCGGAGGGGCCGGTGGGGTCGCTCTGGGGGCGGCTCGGCGGCGAGCCGCTGGTGTTCAGCTTCGCGGGCCTGGTGGTGGGCTCGGTGCTCTACTCGCTGCCCTTCGTCACCCAGCCGCTGCAGACCGCGTTCGAAGCCGTAGGGCCGGCGCCCTTGGAGGCGGCGGCGGCGCTGGGGGCGGGGCCCCTCGATCGCTTCTTCACCGTCGCCGTGCCCCTCGCCCGTCGCGGCTTCCTCGCCGCCGCCACCCTGGGCTTCGCCCACACCCTCGGCGAATTCGGGGTGGTGCTGATGATCGGCGGCAACATCCCGGGTCGCACCCGGGTGGTCTCGATCGCCGTCTACGACCACGTGGAGGCTCTCGAGTACGCCGCCGCCCACCGCCTCTCCGCCGTCCTGCTGGGCCTCTCGTTCCTGCTGCTGCTGGCCGTCTTCGCCGCCGGCCGCCGCGGCCGGGTGCGCCTGCGGTGACGATGGGTTCCACCGCGCACCGCGCCGGCGAGGCCGTCGCGACGGCCGGGACCGGCGCCGGGCCCGGCCTCGTCGCCCGCCTCGAGCTCACCCTCGGCACGCTGCGCCTCGACGCGGAGCTGACCGCCCCGGCCCCGGGGGTCACCGCCCTGTTCGGCCCCTCGGGCGCCGGCAAGACGACGCTGCTGCGCGCCCTCGCCGGCCTGGAGCGCGCCGCCGGGGTGGTGGAGGTGGCGGGCCGCCGCTGGCAGGACACCGCCGCCGGGGTCTTCCTGCCCACCCACCGGCGGCCCCTCGGCTACGTCGCCCAGGAGGCGGCGCTCTTCGCCCACCGCACGGTGCGCGGCAACCTGCGCTACGCCCTGGAGCGCACCCCCGCCGGGCGCCGCCGTCTGGACGTGGAGGAGGCGGCCCGCCGCGTCGGGCTCGAGGGGCTCCTGGAGCGCCGGCCGGAGGGTCTCTCCGGTGGCGAGCGCCAGCGGGTGGCGCTGGCCCGGGCGCTGCTGCGCAGCCCCGACCTGCTGCTCCTCGACGAGCCGCTGGCGGCCCTCGACGCGGCGGCCAAGGCGGAGATCCTGCCCTACCTCGAGCGGCTCGGTCGCGAGCTGGCGATGCCGGTGCTCTACGTGACCCACTCCCGCGACGAGGTGCTGCGCATCGCCGACCGTCTGGTGCTGCTCGACGCCGGCCGCATCCAGGCCGCCGGCCCCCTCGCCGACCTCGCCACCCGCCTCGACCCCGCCGCCTGGGCCACCGGCGACGAGGACGTGGGCACGGTGGCCGAGGCGGTGGTGGTGGGCCACGACGACGCGGAGGGCCTGACCCTGCTGGAGGTGGGCTCCCTCCCCCTCCGCCTCCCCCGCGCCGACCTGCCGGCGGGGCGGCGCCTGCGGGTCCGCTTCCTGGCGAGGGACATCAGCCTCGTCCTCGAGCCCCCCCGGGCGACGAGCATCCTCAACGTCCTGCCCGCGAGGGTCCTGGAAGTGCGAAGCCCCGAGACGCCCCAGCCGCTGATCCTCCTCGAGGTGACCGACGGCGAGGGCGCCGCGACCGGTTTGAAGCTCCTCTCCCGCATCACGAGGCACAGTGTGGACCGGCTGGACCTCGCCCCCCGGAAGAGGGTCTACGCGCAGGTGAAGGCGGTGGCCCTGGTTCGCTGATGGGTACGCTCAGAGCCCGGGTACGCGAAGGAGGCAGACCCCTCAGCAAGAAGGATGAGCGGCAGGTACCCCGTCGAGAGGTGGGGGCAAGGATTCAGGTTGAGATCGGCGGGTCGAAGGGAGGATTTCGGGGTTCCCGGGGTTCCCCGGGGTTCCCCGGGGTTCGAAGTGGGCTTGGGGTTCGTCTCCTTCACCACCTCCGGAGGCGGGAGGGGTGGCCGCTGGAGCGACCGGGCG
>DATACC010000041.1:0-10847 GCA_036259255.1 Thermoanaerobaculia bacterium
GGCTCGTTCTGGCCGAACCCGGCCGGGTTCCGAAGCGGCTCACGGTGTGCCTCCGGCCAGCGGGCGGCGGCGGGAGAACGGGGGCAGCACGAGGTGGGCGGCCAGCGCCAGGACGGCCAGCGCCAGGGGCCACTGGAAGCGCTCCTGCAGCGTGTTCAGGGTCTCGCTCTCGAAGCTGCGCTTCTCCATGGCGCGGATCGGCGCCACCAGGGGCTCGACGGGCGTGCCCGCACCGGTCGCCCTCAGGTAGACGCCGCCGGTGGCCTCGGCGATCCGCGCCAGCACCTCCTCTTCGAGGTGGGAGATCACTACCTCGCCGGTCTCGTCGCGCTTGAGGGCCGGGCCATCGTCGCCGCCGCCGAACAGGCGCCGGGCGCGGGAGGCCGGTTCGGCCCCGGGCGGCAGCGGCACCGGCGCGCCCTCGAGCGTGCCGACGCCCACCGCGTGCACCACCACCCCGTCGCGGCGCAGGCGGGCGAGCACGTCGTCGAGGCCGCCGCCGTGGTCCTCGCCGTCGGACAGCAGAACGATCACCCGGTGCTCGTGGCCGGTGTCGCCGAACAGCTCGGCGGCAGGGATCAGCGCCCGCGCGATCTCGGTGCCCGGCACCGGCAGGGACCCGGGCTCGATGGCGTCGAGCAGCAGGTCGATCACCGCCCCATCGAGGGTCAGCGGCGCCAGCACCTGGCCGGTGCCCTCGGCCTGCACCAGGGCGACGCGGTTCTCGGGCATGGCACGGACCAGCCGGCGCACCAGCGTCTCGGCGGCGAACAGCCGCGACGGGGCCACGTCCCGGGCGTTCATCGACAGTGACGAGTCGAGGACGAACACGACGTCGACGCCGCGCCGCTCCACCTCGGTGGGCGAGGTGCCCCAGCGCGGGCGGGCGAGGCCCAGCGCGATGCCGAGCACCGCCAGGGCGAGCAACGCCACCGAGAGCTGCAGCCGGCCGGGCACCAGGGCGCCGCGCAGGCGGCTCCACAGGGCACGGGCGGCCCACGCCGCGTCGGCGGCCAGGCGGCGGCGCCACAGCCACCAGGCGGCAGCGGCGGCGGCGGGAGCCAGCAGGGCGAGCCAGAGCAGGTCCGGGGTGGCGAAGCGCACGGCGTCAGGGCTCCGCGGTCACACCGAGGGCGGCGGCCAGCAGCGGGGCGAGAAGCGCCGCCAGGGCGGCCCAGGCCAGCGGTTGGAAGGTCTCCTGGTAGCGCACGTAGCGCTTGACGCGCATCGGCGTGCGCTCCAGGCGGTCGATGGCCGCGAAGACGCCGGCCAGTCCCCGGGCGTCGGTGGCGCGGAAGTAGCGGCCGCCGGTGCGCTCGGCGATGGCGCGCAGCAGCTCCTCGTCGAGCTGGTTCTGCATCTCGGCGCGGTGGGTCTCGAGGCGGCCGGTCACCGGGTTGCGCTGGGTGAGCGGGACGACCACCCTGCCGCGGGTGCCCACCCCCACCGTGTAGACGCGGATGCCGAGGCCGTCGCATACCGCGGCGGCGGAGCGCGGGTCGATGGCGCCGGTGTTGTTGACGCCGTCGGTCACCAACACGATCACCTTGCTCTCGGCCTCGCTGTCCTGGAGTCGCGCCGCCGCGTTGGCGAGGGCGACGCCGATGGCGGTGCCGTCGAGGGCGGTGTTGACCTCGACGGCATCGAGCAACAGGCCGAGCATGCGCCGGTCGGTGGTCAGCGGCGAGCGGGTGACGGCGCGGCCGGAGAAGACGGTGAGCCCGATGCGGTCGCCGGTGCGGCCGGCCACGAAGTCGCGCACCACCCGCTTGGCGACCTCCAGCCGGTTGCGCGGCGCGAAGTCCTCCGCCGCCATGGAGCCGGAAACGTCGAGCACGAGCTGGATGTCGATGCCCTCGGTGAGGCTCTCCTCCCAGGCGTAGCCGAGCTGGGGCCGGGCGAGGGCCAGCACCAGCAGGGCGAAGGCGGCGAGCCGGAAGTAGAACGGCAGGTGCAGCCGCCAGGCACCGGCCCAGGAACGGACCGGGGCAGCACCCCCGGCCCCTGCGGCGGACCGGACCGGTCCGCGGCGGGGCGCCGGCTCCGGCAGGCGGCTGTAGGTCAAAGCGCCGGGGTCGTGGCGGCGGTGGTGCCACCAGGCGAGCAGCGGCACGGCGGCGAGCAGCAGCAACCACAGCGGGGCGCCGAGGTGGGGCGTCGCCAGGCCCGACAGCGGGTTCACGCGGCCTTCTCCCGGCCGGCTTCCGGCGCGTCCGGCGCCGGCTCGGCCGGCCGCAGGTAGTCGTCGACCTCGTGACCGATGCGGGTGGCCTCGTCGCACCAGCGCTCCACGGCGGCGGCGCCGGCCGGGTGGCGGGCGAACTTCACCAGGTCGCAGGCGCGCAGCAGCTCCACCGCTCGGTTCGCCAAGCCACCGGGCAGGTGCCGGCCGTGGAGCTGGCGCCCAACCTCGGTGGTGGTGCTCTCGGCGGCGGGGAAGCGCAGCGCCCGGCCGAGGAAGCGGCGCAGGGCGTGGCTCACCAGGGCGTGGCCCTCCCGCGGCGAGCCGGCGGCGCGGGCGGCGGCCAGCGAGCGCTCCAGCTCCGGCAGCGGCGGCAGCGGGGGCGCGGGCGCGGTGGCCGCCGCGGCGGCGGCGCGCCGGCGGGCGAGCCACAGGATGGCGAGGATCAGGGCCAGGAGGATGCCGGCGGTCCAGAAGAAGGCGGCCGGCACCGGCAGCGCCCGGGGGGCTTCCGGTGGCCGGGGCGGTGGGATCGGCCGCTCCTCGCCTTCGGGGGGCGGCGGCAGCACCGAGGTGATCTCGAGGGCGAGGTCCGCGGGGGTGGAGAGCAGGCGCGTGCCGGCGGCCAGCGGCACGGCGATCTCCCGCGGCGGCAGCGCCACGGCGCCGGGGCGGAAGGCGGTGAGGACGACCCGCTGACGGTAGGCGGTGCCGCCGCCCTCGGCTTCCACCGTCTCCACCGCTCCCGCCTCGACCACCTCGGCGTCGCCCCAGCTCTCGCCCCAGGCGGGGAAGCGGGGCGCCCCGGCCAGGGGCTCGGGGGCGGTGACGGTGAGATCGACCGGGACCCGGTCGCCGACGGTGTGCTGCCCCGCCGCGACCGAGACGGTGAGGCGGGGAGACGGTTGGGCGAGCACGCCCGGGTCGGCAACGGCCGCGGCGAGGATGACGACGACCGCGATCACCGCCCCCCGCTTCGCTGCTGCGGACCTCGCTGCAAGGGGCCTCACTGCCGCTCGCTTCCCGGCGGTGCGCCTCATCTCGTGCGCCTCACCGCGAGAGCCTCCGCCGCCGGCGCTCGAAGAACGACACCAGCGGTGCCAGGTACGGCCGGTCGGTGCGCAGCTCGAGGTGGTCGACGCCGAGGCGGCGGGTGAGCTGGCGCAGCTCGGCGCGCTGGCGGGCGCGGCGCTGGCCGTGCTCGCGGGCCAGGCGGCGGCCGCTGACCACCGCGCGGCGGCCGGTCTCGGCGTCCTGCAGCACCACCGGGCCGACGGCCGGCAGCGCGTCGTCCTTCGGATCCACCACCTCGAGCACGATCAGGTCGTGCCGGGCCGCGGCGTGCTTCAAGGCGGTGGTGCAGGAGGTGTCGAGGAAGTCGGAGAGCACGAACAGCACCGAGCGCCGCTGGAGCACGGAGAGCGCCGCGCCGAGGCCGGCGTCGAGGTCGGTGGCGCCGTGGGCCGGGCGTCCGAGGATCTCGCGCACCAGGCGCAGCACGTGGGTGCGGCGCCGGCGTGGCGGCAGGAACAGCTCCAGGCGGTCGGAGACCAGCGCCGCCCCCACGCGATCCTGGTTGCGCACGGCGGCGAACGCCAGCAGCGCCGCCACCTCGGCGGCGAGCTCGCGCTTGAGGATCGCCCGCGAGCCGAACGACAGGCTTCCCGAGACGTCGACCACCAGGAACACGGTGAGGTCGCGCTCCTCGACGTAGCGCTTGACGTGGGGAGTGCCGGTGCGGGCGGTGACGTTCCAGTCGATGGAGCGCACGTCGTCGCCCGGCTGGTAGGGGCGCACCTCGTCGAACTCGACGCCGCGGCCCTTGAACACCGAGTGGTACTCGCCGGCCACTCCCTGGTCCACCAGCCGGTTGGTGGCGATCTCGATGCGGCGCACCTTGCGCAGCAGGTCGCGAGGCAGCTCGGGCCGGACCGGCACCGCGGAGGCGGCCGGCGCGCTCTTGCGTGCTCGTCGAAGCCCGAACAACGGCGGCTCCTTCGGGCCCGGGGAGCCCTAGGGGACCTCGATGCGTTCGAGCAGCCGGCCGATGAGCTGGTCGGTGGTGATCTCCTCGGCCTCGGCCTCGTAGGTGGGCACCAGGCGATGGCGCAGCACGTCGGGGGCGAGCTCCTTGACGTCCTCCGGCACCACGTAGCCGCGGCCGCGCACCAGGGCCAGCGCCTTGGCAGCCCGGGCGAGGTAGAGGGTGGCGCGGGGCGAGGCGCCGAAGGAGACGAGGTCCGCGAGGTCGCCGAGGCCGGCGGAGCGCGGGTCGCGGGTGGCGGTGACCAGGTCGAGCACGTAGCGGCGGATGCGGCCGTCCAGGTATACCGCGTCGGTGGCCTGGCGCAGGGCCGCGATGCGCTCGCCGTCGAGGATCGCCCGCACCTCGATGGGCTGCTCGACCAGCATGCGCTCGAGGATCTCCTCCTCCTCGGCACGGCTGGGGTAGCCGAGGGCGAGCTTCATCATGAAGCGGTCGATCTGGGCTTCGGCCAGCGGGTAGGTGCCCTCCTGCTCGATCGGGTTCTGGGTGGCGAGCACCAGGAACGGCTCGGGCAGTGGATAGGTGCGGTCGCCGAGGGTGACCTGGCGCTCCTCCATGGCTTCGAGCAGGGCCGATTGCACCTTGGCCGGAGCGCGGTTGATCTCGTCGGCGAGCAGCACGTTGGCGAACACCGGCCCGTGGCGCGGGTGGAACTCCTGGGTGCGCGGGTCGTAGATCTGGGTGCCGACGAGGTCGGCGGGCAGCAGGTCGGGCGTGAACTGGATGCGCCGGAAGTCGAGCTGCAGCGTGCGCGCAAGGGTCTTGACCGCCAGCGTCTTGGCGAGGCCCGGGACGCCTTCGATCAGCACGTGGCCACGGGCGAGCAGGCCGACCAGCAGGCGGTCGAGCAGGTAGCCCTGGCCGACGATCACCTTGCGCAGCTCGTCCTCCACCTGGCGCAGCAGCATCGCCTCGCGCTCGACGTTGCGGGTCGGGTCGGCGGGCGCAGCGGTGCCGGGGGCGCGGGGCGGCGGCTCGGCGGCGAAGCTGGAGTCGGGGGCGACTTCGGGCGGCATCGGTTCTCGGAATCTATCGTGCCCGGCGGTTCAGGGCCGGAGGCGCAGGGGGGAGGCTGCAATGGGGGTGCCACGGCGCCGCTCGGGGGGAGCGTCGGGGAAAGCGGGCGGACCTCGGTGACGCGGTGCCAGATTGGCGCCGCCGCCGCGTCAGGGGACGCTGGTTCGCGCGGGGGCACGGCGCAACGTCGGTGCGGGGGGCGTGGAGCACCCCGCTCCGGGACCGGCCTCGATTCACGACGTTCGGAGGGGGCTCGGCCTGCCTTCCGCCGGCGCTCCATCGCTGGTGGCCTCACAGCGGGCTTGCCCCTGCGCCGGCTCCAGAGCTCCCGAAGCGGGGTGCTCCACGCCCCCGGGACCGGGAGTGGGCGCGGCGGGAACCACACCCCCTCTGCCCCTGTGTGTGTGGACGGCCCCTCCGCCTGGTGCCGATTCACTGGCTCGCCGGGCCGCTGCCTCTGCGCGCATGGACGGTTTTCACGAGCGCGCCCGGGAGTCGAGCGTGGCCGCTGCCCTGCGCGCGTCGACGGTTCCCGCTGCCTCTGCTCCTTGGAGAGGCTGGGCACCGTGTGGCAAGCGTTCGGCACGGCGGGCGGCTGATAGCGTGCTCGGGATGGAGCGCCCGCGCTACAAGAAGAGCCTCGGGCAGCATCACCTGGTGTCGGGCGCGATCTGTGCGCCGCTGGTCGCCTTCCTGCGGCCCGCGGGGCAGATGGTGGTGGAGATCGGGCCGGGCGGGGGGGTGCTCACCGCCGAGCTGCTGGAGGCCGGCGCCGGGCGGGTGGTGGCGTGGGAGGTCGATCTGCCGTGGGCGGCGGAGCTGGCGCGACAATCCCCGCAGGGACGGCCAGGAGACGAGCGCCTGGCGGACGGGCGGATGTTGCACCACCGACTCCAGGTGGTGGTGGGCGATGCCCTCGATCTCGACTGGCCGGCGCTCGCCGCCGCCGGGCCGGTGCTGGCGGCGGGGAACCTGCCGTACAACGTGGCGACGCCGATCCTCGAGCGCCTGCTGCCGCACCACCGGGCCGTGCCGCGGGCCGCCTTCCTGGTGCAGTGGGAGGTCGGCGAGCGGCTGGTCGCCGGCCCCGGCGACGCGGCCTACGGCTCGCTCTCGGTGCTGGTGGCCGCCTACGCGGGGGCGCGACTGCTCGGGCGTGTGCGGCGCGGCTCCTTCCGACCGCCGCCGAAGGTGGACGGCGCCTTCGTCGGCCTGACCCTGCGCCAGCCCCCCTTGCCCGCCGACCAGATGCCGGCGTTCCTCGCCACCGTGCGCCTCGCCTTCTCCCGGCGCCGCAAGACCCTGCGCAACGCGCTCGCCTCCGGCATCGGCCGGGAGCGCGCGGGACGGGTGGTGGAGGCCCTGGTCGCCACCCGGCCGGGGCTCACGCCGGCCGTGCGCGCCGAAGCGCTGGGGCTCCCGGAGCTGCTGGATCTCCACCGATTGCTGCTTCGACCAGCCGAAGTGGTAGACTTCATGCATACTTGACCGCGGCTACTTGAAGCACCGCTCGAACCCGGAACCGATCCGAGACGAATGACCGTCGCCAGCGACAGCAAGCGCAAGCGCGCGAGAGCCCGTCTGTCCCCGGAGAAGGGCAACGAGCTGCTGGCCATCCTGCTGCTCACGGCGGGGGTGTTGCTGGTGCTCGCGCTGGTCTCCTACGACCCGGCGGATCCGAGCCTGCTGCACCAGACCACGGTGCCGGCCCCCGGAGTGGGCAACTGGATCGGCCCGGTGGGGGCGGAGATCTCCGCCCTCGGCTTCGCCCTTCTCGGCCTCACCGCCTTCCTGGTCCCGGCGCTGCTGCTGGCCACGGCCTGGCGCCGGTTGCGCACCCGCGCCGGCCAGCGCGTCTTCGGTCGCGGCTTCGGCGTGCTGCTGGTGCTCGCCTCGGCGCCCCCCCTGCTGCAGGTGGCTCTCGGGACCATCGCGTGGCGCGACGGCACGGTGGAGGCGGGCGGCGTGCTGGGGGAGATGCTGGCCGGCTTCCTCGCCGCGCGCCTCAACGTCACCGGTGCCCTGCTGGTGCTGCTGGGGGCCCTCGCGGTCGGGCTCACCCTGGCGGTGCAGAGCACCCTGGGCGAGCTGCTGGAGGCGATCGTGGCGCGGCTGCGCCAGCTCGCCGAGACGGTGCGCCTGGCCCGCGCCCGCCACCGCGAGCGGCGGGAGAAGGACCGCTCGCGCCGGCGGGTGCGCGAGAAGCACCTGGCGCGCCGGGCCGAGGAGCGGGCTCGCGAGGAGGACGCCCCGGAGGCGCCGGCGCCGGTGCGTCTCGACCTGCCGCTGCGGGTGGTGGAGAAGCGGGGCGAGGCGCCGCTGGTGCGCCGGGTGAAGGCCTCGGACGCGGCCGCGGACGACGGGGCGCTGGCGCCCTTCGCCGCTCCGCCGCGGTCTCCGCTGCCCGGCGCCGGGCGGTCGGCCGCCACCACCGCGCCGGCCGCGGAACGTCGCGCGGCGCCGGCACCGCAGCGCGAGCTGTTCGCGGCGAAGCCGAGCGGCGGGCTGCCGCCGGTCAACCTGCTGCAGATGGGCGCCGCCGACAAGACCTACGACGAGAACGACCTGGTGCGCCTCGGCGAGCTGATCCGCAGCCGCTGCGCCGAGTTCGGGGTCGAGGGTACGGTGGAGGGGATCAACCCCGGCCCGGTGATCACCGTCTTCGAGTTCCAGCCGGCGCCCGGCGTCAAGGTGAGCCAGATCGTCAACCTGCAGGACGACCTGGCGCTGTCGCTCAAGGCCGAGTCGGTCCGCATCGACCGCATCCCGGGGCGCTCGACCCTCGGCATCGAGGTGCCCAACCGCGAGCGCGGCATCATCCGACTCGGCGAGATGCTGGCGAGCCCGCGCTTCGAGAAGAGCCGCTCGCTGCTCACCCTCGCCCTCGGCCGCGACATCCGCGGCGAGCCGGTGTACGCCGACCTCGCCACCATGCCCCACCTGCTGGTCGCCGGCGCCACCGGCGCCGGCAAGAGCGTCGGCCTGCAGAGCATGATCACCTCGATCCTCTACCGCGCCGGCAAGGACGAGGTGAAGTTCATCTTCATCGACCCGAAGCGCATCGAGCTCGGGGTCTACGCCGACATCCCCCACCTCGCCGCCGAGGTCGTGGTGGAGCCGAAGAAGGCGGCCAACGCGCTGCAGCGCATGGTCAAGGAGATGGAGGACCGCTACCGCCTGCTGGCCGAGGTCCACGTCCGCTCCATCGCCTCCTACAACCAGGCGATCCGCGATCCCAAGGTGCAGCAGGGGCTGGCGCTGTCGGACGGCGATGGTGCGCTGGCGGCGGAGGACCTCAAGCCGCTGCCCTACTTCGTGATCATCATCGACGAGCTGGCGGACCTCATGATGGTCGCCTCCTCCGAGGTCGAGACGGCCATCGCGCGGCTCGCCCAGATGGCCCGCGCCGTCGGCATCCACCTGATCGTCGCCACCCAGCGGCCGTCGGTGGACGTGCTCACCGGCACCATCAAGGCGAACTTCCCGTGCCGCATCGCCTACGCCACGGCCAGCCGCCACGACTCGCGCACGATCCTCGATCAGATCGGCGCCGAGAAGCTCCTCGGCAAGGGCGACATGCTGTTCATGCCGCCCGGCAGCGCCCGCATCCAGCGCCTGCACGGCGCCTTCGTCAGCGAGCAGGAGACGGCGGGGCTGGTGCGCTGGCTCAAGAAGCAGCACGGGCCGCCGGACTACGACCCGAAGCTGCTCGAGCCGCTGGAGGAGGCCGGCGGCGGCGGCGGCGATCTGGGGGACGCCGACGACGACCTCTACGACGAGGCGTCGCGCCTGGTGGTCTCGGAGGGCATGGGCTCGGCGAGCTTCCTGCAGCGCCGCCTGCGCGTCGGCTTCTCCCGCGCCTCCCGCCTGATCGATCTCATGGAGCGCGACGGCATCCTCGGCCCGCCCCAGGGCTCGAAGCCGCGCGAGGTTCTGGTCTCGCCGGACTTCTACGACGAGATCGACCGCGCCCGGGTCGGCGTCGACCCCTGAGCCCGGACCGGAGCCCGGGCTCAGGGGGTCGATCGAGGTCCTAGCCCTTCTGCTTCCACTCCGCGATCCAGCCGCGGAGCTCGGTGACGTAGCTCTCGGGCGGCGGGCTCGGCATGCCCTCGAGGGAAGCCAGCGCCTTCTCGCCGGCCGCCACCGCGTCGCTCCAGCGCTCCTGGCGGGCGTGCACCCGGGCCTTCAGGCGCCAGCTCCAGAAGCTCGGGTTGGCGTCCACCACGTTGTCGGCCCACGGTTCGGCCACGTCGTAGCAGCCGCCGGCCTCGGCGCAGTAGTCGGCGGCGCCGAACAGGGCCGAGCCCATGCGTCCGACGACCAGCCGATCGGTGTCGGTCTGGATGCGGAACGGCACCGCGAGCTCGGCCCAACGCAGCACCAGGTCGGCCGAGTCGTGGGTCAGGTTCTCGAAGTCGAAGTCCATCCACTCGGTGGCCGGCGCGCGGCGCGGGGTGACCGGGAAGCGCAGCGCGTCGCTCGCCTCGTCGTAGGTGAAGGCGCCCCAGGCGTCGGGCTCCTTGCTGAGCACCACGGTCCACCGCTCCTCGCCGGGGATCATCATCAGGCCGTAGCGGGCCGCCGGGAGCTGCTGGCCGCCCACCGTCACCGGGGTGGAGAACTCGATGGTGGTGCGCTCGTTGGCGCCGACCCGCCACACCTCGCCGTAGGGCACCAGGTCGCCCCAGAT
Organism: Thermoanaerobaculia bacterium; assembly: GCA_036259255.1. Lineage (GTDB taxonomy): Bacteria > Acidobacteriota > Thermoanaerobaculia > Multivoradales > JBCCEF01 > DATACC01. Next base: position 9,940 of record DATACC010000041.1, read on the forward strand.
CTCGCGGCCCTTGACTCCGGGCCGGTGGTACTCCACGGTCACGTCGGTCACACCGATGCGCTGCATCAGGGTCGCCTTGGGGCTGATCCGCGGCATCACCATCTGGGCCGCGGCGGGCGCGGCGAAGGCCGCGAGGGCGGCCAGGGCGCAGAGGCCCGTTGCGAAACGTCTCGTCATCTCGGAATCTCCTCGAAAGGTCGGCGGCGGACGGTGGTCCGGCCGAGTGGGTTGATCCGTGGGGCCAGGGCGCCGGCTTCGCCTCATCCGCGCCTGGTTGGCGCCGTGGCGGACAACGCCCGGCGGGCGGTCAGCGCCTGCCGGGCCGCCAGCACCGTGGCTCGGGCCTCCTGGGGCGTGGCGGCCAGCGCCGTCAGGTGGCCCATCTTGCGGCCGGGGCGGGCGTCCGCCTTGCCGTAGAGGTGGAGCTTGACGTCGGGGTGCGCGAGGGCGGCGGCCCAGTCCGGCTCGCCGCCCTGCCACAGGTCGCCCAGGAGGTTCGCCATCGCCGCCGGGCGCAGCAGGTCGGTGGCGCCCAGCGGGAGGCCGCAGACAGCGCGGAGCTGCTGCTCGAACTGGCTGGTCAGGGCGGCGTCGAAGGTCAGGTGGCCGGAGTTGTGGGGGCGCGGCGCCAGCTCGTTGACCAGCAGGCGACCGTCGCGGCCGAGGAACATCTCGACACACAGCACCCCGACCACCTCGAGGGTCTCGAGGATTCCGCGGGCGATGGCCACCGCGTCGCGGGCGACCTCGGGCGGCACCGGCGCCGGCGCCACGGAGACGTCGAGAATGTGGTTCTCGTGGTCGTTGGCGAGGACGCCGTAGTGGGCGAAGGCGCCGTCGAGGCCGCGGCCTGGCAGCGCCTGGGAACCGACGAGGCGGTGCTCGAGGCGTGGGTCGACTTCGAGCAC
>DATACC010000042.1:0-3908 GCA_036259255.1 Thermoanaerobaculia bacterium
CGCGCGGTCGGCGGTGCCGTGGAGGCCGCGCTCCTGGGCTTCCGGCGCCGCCGCCGCCGGTCTCGTCGCCTGCCTGGCCCTGGGGCTGTGGGTCGCGGCGCTACGCTCCGAGGTCGCCGAGCTGCGGCGGCCCCAGGCCGACGTGCCGATCCTCAACCTGGAGCCCGTCGGCTACACCCGGGGCGAGCCGGAGGTGGTGACGGTGGGGCCGGGGGAGCGCTTCGTCGTGCTGCTCAACCCGCCGTCGTTCCCGCACGCCGTCGAGCACCGGGTGGAGATCCTCGACAGCGACGGCGGCCGCGTCTGGGCCGGCAGCGTTCGCCCCTCCGAGGCGGGCAACTTCCATCTCGGGCTGTCCCGCTCGTTCCTGCCGCCGGGCGCCTACCGCATCCGCATCCACGACGGGACGGCCGAGGCGACCTTCGACCTCGTCGTTCCCGAGTGAGGACGACGGCGGCGGACGATCGATGCTGGCGCTGCCGCGCATCCCGCGACCACTCCTGACCCTCGCCGTGGTGATGGCGGCGGTCGGCTGCCGGGAAGCGACCCCTTCCACGGCGGCGGTTACCCCGGCGGCCTCGGCGACCGTCACGGCGCCGGTCACCGCGCACCCCGGCGAGCTCGGCGTCGAGCGGCCCCTGGCGCCGGGTGACACCCACCTCTACCCGGTGGATCTCGCCGCCGGCGAGCTGGTGCGCTTCGAGGTGCTGCAGCGCGGCGTCGACCTCTACCTCGTCCTGCTCGACCCGGCGGACCGGGTGCTGCTGCGGGTCGATTCGCCCAACGGGAGCAAAGGTTCCGAGCACCTGGTCCACATCGTCGAGGCGGGGGGGCGCCACACCCTGAGCGTGCGCGGTGCCGGCTCGCGGACGGGAACCTACGTCGCGCGCGAGGCGGCGCGCCGGCAGCCCGCGGCCGGGGACCACCTGCGGGTGGCGGCGGAGGCGGCGGTGGCCGGCGCCTACGCCAGTGCCAGCGGCCTCGACGGTCTGCCGCCGGCCGGCGACCAGCGGGTGACCGACGGCTACGCCCGGGCGGTCGAGGGATTCCGCACCCTCGGCGACCGGCGCCGCGAGGCGGACGTGCTCTATCTGCTCGGCCACCAACACCTGCGGCACGGACGCCCCGCACAGGCGGTGACCGCCTTCGAGCGCCTGCTGCGGCTGCTCGAGCCGACCCGGGCCGAGGCGCGCGCCGACGCCCACAACGAGATCGCCGTGGCCTACGGGCGGCTCGGTCAGGGGCAGCGCGAGCTGGAGCACCTGCGCCAGGCGCTGGCGCTGTACGAGACTCTCGGCGACCGCCGCGACCTGGCGGCGACGCTCCACAACCTGGGCCGTGCCGAGGCCCGCCACGGGCGTCTCCAGCGGGGCCTCGAGCTCCTGCGCCGGGCGGCCCGCCTGTGGCGGCAGCTCGCCGAGCGGGCGCAGCTGGTGGAGACCCTCAACGCCCTCGGCTCGGTGCACCGTACGCTGGGCGATCTCGAGCTGGCGCTGGATCACCAGCGGCGGGCCCTCGCCCTGACCGACGGCCGGACCGATCCGGTGGGCCGCGTCGAGACGCTGTGCTTCCTCGGCGCCACGCAGCTGGCCGCCGGCGACGTCGACGGCGCCGCCGCCTCCTTCGAGGAGGCCCTGCCCCTGAGCGCCACGACCGGCGACGCCATGGATCGCGCCCTCGTCGCCACCGGCCTCGGCCGGGTGGCGGAACAGCGCGGCCACCTGCGGCGGGCCCGGGAGCACTATCGGGGAGCCCGCGAGGTCTTCGCACGGCGGGAGCTGGTCAACTACGAGGCGACGCTGCTGGTCAACCTGGGCAACGTGGCGCTGCGCGCCGCCGAGCCCCGGGAGGCCCACGAGCTGTATACGCGGGCCCTGGTGATCTTCACCGCCAGCGGCCACCGCGAGGGCGAGGCCGGCGCCCGCCTCGGCCTCGCCCGGGCCGAGCGGGAGCTGGGGCGTCTCGGCGCCGCCCTCGACCAGGCGGAGGAGGCGCTGGCGACCCTGGAGGGCACCCTCGGCCCCGGCGCCGATGCCGAGCTGGTCCTGCCGTTCTTCTCCTCCCGCCAGGACTACTTCGACCTGGTGGTCGAGCTGCTCATGGAGCATCACCGCCGGGAGCCGGAGGCGGGATACGACGGACTCGCCCTGGCCGCCGCCGAGCAGGCCCGGGCGCGCCAGTTCCTCCGGCTCCTCGGGGACGACTCGCGCAGCGGGGGCGGCCCGCGCGCCGAGGGCGGGCGCACCGGGCCGCCGGACGGTGGCGGTCGCGAGCGGCGCCGGGCCCTGCGCCACGCCATCGAGAGCAGCGACCGCGCACTGCGGCGGCTCGGCACCACCGTCCCGGCGGTGTTCGGCGCCGCTCTGCAGCGGGATCTGCGCCACCGCCTGGCGGAGTACCGGCGGCTGAGCGACGACGCCCGCGCCGGCGATCCCTGGCGCACCGCCCTGGAGCGTCCGCGGCCGCTGGTGCTCCCGGAGATCCAGCGGTTGCTCGCCGAGGACTCCCTGCTGCTCGAGATCCACCTCGGCGAGGAGGCCAGCTACCTATGGGTGGTGTGGCGCCACGGGCTGGAGAGCCACCGGCTGCCCGGCCGGGCCTCGCTGGAGCCGCTGGCGCGGCGGGCCAGCGAGCTGTTGCAGAAGAGCGACCGGATCACCCACCGGGTGCCCGCCGAGCGGGCGATGCGGGAGCTCTCCGAGCTGCTGCTGGCGCCGGTGGGCCAGCGGCTGGCGGGCCGTCGCCTGCTGGTGGTGCCGAGCGGCGCCCTGGAGCTGGTGCCCTTCGCGGCGCTGCCGTCGCCGCTGGCTCCCGGCGAGTTGCTGGTCGACCGCCACGAGGTGGTGCACCTGCCGTCGACGTCGGTGCTCGCGGCGTTGCGCGGGCGCCACCCGTCGCGCCCGCCCGCGAAGCTGCTGGCGCTCGTCACGGACCCGGTGTTCGGGGCCGACGATCCTCGCCTCGAGGAGGCCCGCCCGCCCGGCCGCCGGGAGCCCGGCGAGCTGGCGCTGGGGCGACTGCTCCACACGCGGCGCGAGGCCCAGGCGATCCTCGCCGCGGCGGGCGACGCGCGGCCGGTGCTCCACGCCGAGGGCTTCGACGCTCACCGCGAGCTGGTGACCGGTGGGGCGCTGGCCGACTACCGCATCGTCCACTTCGCCACCCACGGCGTGCTCCACGACGTGCACCCCGAGCTCTCCGCCCTGGTGCTCTCCCGCTACCATCCGGACGGCCGGCCGCGCTCCGGGCGCCTGGCGCTCTACGACGTTCACGACCTGCGGCTGGCGGCCGACCTGGTGGTGCTCTCGGCCTGCCGCACCGCCCTCGGAAAGCAGGTGCGCGGGGAGGGCCTGTTGGGGCTGCCCCGCGGCTTTCTGCTCGCCGGCGCCTCCCAGGTCCTGGTGAGCCTGTGGCGGGTGCAGGACGAGGGCACCGCCGAGCTGATGGCGCGCTTCTACCGCCACCTGCTGGTCGACGGGCGCCCCGTCGCCGAGGCGCTGCGGCGGGCCCAGGCCTCGATGCGGGCGGAGGCGCGCTACGCCCCGTACCACTGGGCCGGCTTCGTGCTCCAGGGCGACCCCGCCCTGGCGGTGGTTCCCCCTCCCCCCCGATAAACCGGGACCACCGGTCCGGGGTCCTCCCTCGACAGAACCTGCTGGAGCGCGCGGTGCCGCGGCCGGAGACCTCCGGCCGTCCACAGGGCCGGACCCTGGCACGCCGCGCGCCGGCAACCGAAGAACCCTTGCGAGAGGAGAGCCCGATGAATCTCGACCCGACCGATCTGCTGCCGCCCGACCCCTCCAACCAGAGCACCGACGGGGTGCCGATCGGCGATCCGCCCGAGACCACCACCGACTCGAAGCCCGAGCCGTCGACGTCGAATCCCCCAGGCTGAGCACCGCCCTGCG
>DATACC010000043.1:0-3952 GCA_036259255.1 Thermoanaerobaculia bacterium
ATCGACTACGAGGTGTTCGGCGAGGAGATGCAGTTCGTCGAGATCACCCTCGATCCGCAGGAGGCGTGCATCGCCGAGGCCGGCGCCTTCATGTTCATGGATCCCGGCATCCAGATGGAGACGATCTTCGGCGACGGCTCCGCCCGCGACCAGTCCGGGGGTCTGATGGGCAAGCTGGTGGGCGCCGGCAAGCGGGTGCTCACCGGCGAGTCGCTGTTCATGACGGTGTTCGCCAACACCGCCGGGGCGCGCCAGAAGGTGGCGTTCGCCTCGCCCTACCCGGGCAAGATCGTCGCGGTCGACCTGCGCGAGCACGCCCACCAGCTCTTGTGCCAGAAGGACTCCTTCCTCTGCGCCGCCAAGGGCATCTCGGTGGGCATCGAGCTGCAGCGCAAGCTCGGCGCGGGACTGTTCGGCGGCGAGGGCTTCATCCTCCAGAAGCTCGAGGGCGACGGCCTCGCCTTCCTGCACGCCTGCGGCACCATCGTGGCGCGGGACCTCGCGCCCGGCGAGGTGCTGCGCGTCGACACCGGTTGCCTGGTGGCGTTCGAGAAGCGGGTGAGCTACGACATCCAGATGGTCAGCGGCATCAAGACGGCGGTGTTCGGCGGCGAGGGCCTTTTCTACGCCACCATGACCGGTCCGGGCCGCGTGTGGCTCCAGTCGCTGCCCTTCAGCCGGCTCGCCAAGCGGGTTCTCTCCGCCGTCCCCCGGGGCGGCAAGAATCGTCGCGGCGAGGGGTCGGCGCTGGGGGACCTCGGCGAGATGCTGATGGGAGACTGAGGCGGGGCGGGCGCGGCCCCCGGCGGAGCGGGGGCCGTGGAGCACGCCTCTCCGGAAGCGGTCCGCGATCCCCCCGCCGAACCTCCCCGGCCAGGGCCCGCTCAGCCGCGGGGGTCCTCCTCGGTCGGGGTCTCCGCGGCGGCCGGCGCGGGGGCCGGTGGCGGTTCGGGCCGGGCCGCGGTGGCGGCGTCGGCGAGGAGGCGGTCGAGGGCGGGGCGGTCGAGCCACTGGCCGGCGAGCATCACACCCTGGATGGCGCGGGTGCTGCCGAGGTCGGCCAGGGGGTCGCCGGCGACGAGCAGCAGGTCGGCCCGGCGGCCCGGCTCCACGGTGCCGAAGTCGGCGGCGCGCCCGGTCGCCGAGCCCTCCCGCGGCAACGAGCGGAGATAGCGCGCCGGCGCCGCGGTGGCCGCGTCCAGCGCTTGCCACGGGGTGAGCCCGGCGGCCGCCAGGGCCGCGATCTCGTCGTGCAGCGCGAAGCCGGTGAGCTGGAACGCCTGGGGCGTGTCGGAGCCTGCCATCAGCGGCGCTCCGGCGGCGGCCAGCGCCGCCACGATCTCCCGGCGCAGGCGTCGGAAGTCCTCGCCGTACTGCGGCGGGAACACCCCCGCGTGGAGCATCCCCTCGCGCTGCTGCGACCACTGGGAGACCGCCTCGGGAGAGGCGTAGGCCATCTCCGGCCGGGCCGCGAGCTGCGCGGTGGGGGTGGTGACGTCGGTGACCTGCTCGAAGAGCGACAGGGTGGGCACGTTCCACACGCCGCGGCGGGCCATCTCGGCGGCGAGGGGTGCGATCCGTTCGCGGTCCACCTTGGCGAGCAGCTCCGGCGGCGGGAACTGTCCCCACGGCTCGGCCGGCGCCGCGCCCGGTGGCAGCAGGGCGGCGACGAAGCCGTCCAGGTGCTCCACCTGCTGGCCGGCGGCCATCGCCCGCTCCAACCCCACCTCGTTGGCGACGTGCCCGGCCACCGGCAGCTTCGCCGCCGTCGCGGCCTCCTGAACCGCGCTCCACACCGCCGGGTCGTCGATGTGGTGGGACTTGACGAGGTCGTAGCCCGCCTCGGCAGCGGCGGCCACGGCGGCGCGGGCGGCCTCGAGGGTCGCGGTGTTGCCCCCGTGCAGCGCCGGCGCGGCGACGTAGAGCGCCGGGCCGAGCAACTCGCCCGCCGCCACCCGGTCGCGCAGCACCAGGTGGGCCGGGTTGCCGGCCATGCCGCGGGCGGTGGTGACACCGTTGGCGACCATCAGGGCCAGCACGCGCTGGGCCGGATCGTCCGGCGCGCCGGGAAACGGTGGCAGGTGGACGTGGAGATCGGCCAGTCCGGGCAGCAGCGTCAGGGAGCCCCCGCCGTCGACGACGCGGGCCCCCCGGGGCACCGGCACCTCGGCGGCGGGGCCCATCGCCGCGATGCGGTCGCCGCGCACGATGACCGTCTGGTCGGCGAGCCGCGCACCGGGGCGAGTCATTGGCAGGACGGCCACGTGCACGAAGGCGGTGACGGCTGGGGCGGCATCGGGTCCCGCGGCCGGCTTCGACGGTGGCTCGCCGGCCCGGGCTGCACCGGCCTGGAGGCAGGCGAGGAGAAGCAGGGCGAGGGCGCAGCGGCGCAGTCCAGCGGCACGGCGCGGCGGGAACGAGGGCGGCAACGACGGGAACATGGCGAGCTCCAGGGTCACGCCGGCCGCGTCCGGCCGCGCCCGACGCGGGCGGCGGGCCCGGCGCGTCCGGTCCGGCGGGAGATACGGATGGGGGAGGAAGAGGTTCGGCGGCGCTCAGCCGACCGTGGCTTCGACCTTCAGCATGCGCCCCCAGGCGGCGCGCAGGTTCTCGGGCAGGTCGAGCTCGGCGAAGACCTCGCGCACCTCGTCGCGGGAGACGTAGGACCAGATGTCGTCCCACTGGGCGTAGCGCAGCAGGTGGGAAATCGCCCAGGCGCGCTGCTCCTCGCCGCCCTCCTCGAGGATCGCCCGCAGGTCGGCCGCGGTCACCTCGCGATCGGGGAAGAAGTAGAGGGGTTCGCTGCCGCGGGCCGGCTCGTCGCCGGGGCGGTCCTTCGGGGGTTCTCCGGTGCTCATCAGGCAACCAGTATAGCGGTTGCGGGGCGACCCTTCCAGGCGCCGGACGGTGGTCGGGCGCCGGGCCGGGTCTGGGGGGCAGCACGGGTTGGAGCCCAGCGGAGACGCCGGGGCCGTTGACTTGCTGCCGCCGACTCAATATCGTAAGTTTTCAACCCCTGATTGCTGTGACGAAGCTTCGCGCCATCGACCTCGAGGAGGAGCGCACGCTGCTGCAGGCGCTGCGCGAATCGGACGATCCCGAGGTCTTCCGTCAGGTCTTCCACCGCTACTACCGGCGGCTGCTCCAGTTCTTCCAGCGCCGCGGTCTGGGGCTCGAGAGCGCCCGCGATCTAAGCCAGGACGCCCTGTTCCGGGTCTACCGGAGCAGGAGGGAGATCCGCACCGATCTTCCCCTCGGAGCCTGGATCTTCACGGTTGCCACCAACGTCTACCGCAACGAGGTGCGACGCCGGCAGACCGAGAAGCGAAGCGGCAAGGAGGAGTCCCTGCACGACGAGCGGATTCGCTGGCGCGCGGAGAGCCACGGGGTGGACCCCGGAGCGGTGGCCGAGCCGCTGACCCAGACCCTGGACGGGGAGACGGTCGATGCCCTGTGGCAGCAGGTCGACGAGCTGCCACCGCAGATGCGGCAGGTGTTCCTGATGCGCTATCGCCAGAATCGCGAAATCCGCGACATCGCGCGGCTGCTCGGGGTGGCCGAGTCCACCGTCAAGGTGCAGATCCACCAGGCGCGCAGCCGTCTGCGCGATGCCCTGAACCGACGCTTCGGCGACTTTCCGTGGTGAGACCCTTGGACGAACGTTCCTCCCAACTCGACGCGGTGCTCGAAACGGTGGCCCGGCTCGGCCCCGGTGCGGCGCACCACGTGGCGGCCGAGGAACTGGTCGATTACCACCACGATCGCGTGACTCCTCGGCGCGGCGAGGAGATCCGCGAGCACCTGGCGCTGTGCGGCGAGTGCTCCGACCTGCTGCTGGAGCTCGAGGTCTTCGAGGCCGACGCCGCACCCGACGCGGCGCAGGAGGGCGTGGTGGACTTCGAGGAGGCGGCCGCCTGGCGGCACCTCGCCGACCGGCTGGCCGCGGAGGGTG
>DATACC010000044.1:0-15104 GCA_036259255.1 Thermoanaerobaculia bacterium
GAAGGCGCCGCCGGCCCGGCCCCGGCCGCTCCTACCGCCGCTCGTCGTCAGCGGAGGCCTTCTTGCGGGGGCTGCGCACCTTGTCGGTGAGGGTGGTCTCGCCGGAGAGGGCCACGTAGGGCTCCATCAGGGCGAAGGTCTTCTCGCCGATGCCGCGCACGAGCATCAGGTCCTCGGTGGCGGCGAACGCGCCGTTCTCCTCGCGGAAGGCGACGATCCGCTCGGCGGTGGCGGGACCGACCCGCGGCAGCAGGGCGAGCTGCTCGGCCGTGGCGCTGTTGACGTTCACCTGCCCCTGGGGCGACTCGGCGGCGGCCAGCGGCGCGCCGAAGGCGGCGAGCAGGGCGGCGAGGGCGACGGCGGCGGTGGTGCGGCGAATGGTCTTCACGATCTTCTCCTTGTCTTCTGGTCATGGTTGGGTTTTCTGCTCTTGCTTGTTCCGGGTGTTCCAGTCGTTCCTGCGGTTCGTCCCCTCGCCACCTCCTTTCTCCGGTTGACGTTCGCCCCGGACCTGGATCAAGTCCGGCGCCAGGAGGTGGCACGGCACCTAAGTCGGTGTATACAAGGGAGTTACATCGCGTCGATCCGCTCCGTCGAGAGGAGCGAGAGTCCAGCGATCTGGACGCCCCGGCGCCCCCCGTGCCGCGGTGGCCCAGGCAGGGCTCGCGCCGCCGACGCGGCGAGGATGTCCAGGGATCTGGACAGCATCCAGATGGTGGGACCGCGGCCGGGGAGAGGGTGGATCGGGCGCTCGAGGAGCCCGGGGGCGGGGCGCCGGCGGACCGCTTCCGATAGATTAGGCGGCCGATGACGACGGTGGACCAGGACAGGCCGGACTCCGCGCGCCCCCAGGCAGCCGCGGGGCAGGAGCCCGGCGGACCGTCTCCGGGCCCGGGCGGGGCGCCCGGGCTGGCGGAGGAGGACGAGCGGCGGCGCTCGGGGCTGCGGGACTACCTCGAGGCGCTGCTGATCGCGGTGATCTTCGCCACCTTCGCCCGCACCTACGTGGTGCAGGCGTTCAAGATCCCCTCCGGCTCGATGGAGGAGAACCTCCTGGTGGGGGATCACATCCTGGTCAACAAGTTCCTCTACGGCCCGACGGCGAGCGAGTGGGAGCGGCGCCTGCTGCCGGTGCGTGACGTGCGACGGGGCGACGTCGTGGTATTCCGCTTCCCGGACGACCCGGAGCGGGATTTCATCAAGCGGTGCGTCGGCCTGCCCGGGGACGTGGTGGAGCTGGTGGACAAGCGGTTGTTCATCAACGGCGCCGAGGTGGACGACGACAGCTACACGGTGCACCGCGACGAGCGGGTGTTCCCGCGCTCGCCCTTCATCGACGAGGGCCGCCGCAACCGCGACAACTACGGTCCCTACCGGGTGCCGGAGGACGGCTTCTTCTGCCTCGGCGACAACCGGGACAACTCCCGGGACTCGCGGGCCTGGCGGCACACGGCGGTGCCGCGGGAGTTCGTGAAAGGGCGGGCGCTGCTGATCTACTGGTCGGTGGAGATGCCGCCGGAGCGTCTCGCCGTCGCGGGCCGCCAGCCGCCGGGGGAGAGGCTGCGGACGCTGGGGGATCGTCTGCTGGCGCTGCCCGGGCGCACCCGGTGGGAGCGCAGCTTCGATCTGGTGCGGTAGCGGGCGACATCCGGCCGGGCGACGCGATACGCTCGGCCTCCAGAAATCGGATTGGGAGGGGCAACACGATGACGCGACGCGGCGAGGCGGGCGAGGGGAAGCTCGGCTGCATCTTCTGGATGGCGGTGCTGGTGCTCGGCATCGTCGTGGCGTGGATCGCCATTCCGGTGAAGGTGAAGAGCGCGGAGCTCTTCGACTACATGCAGGACCAGGCGCAGGCCGCCACCCACATCGACAACTCCGAGGTGTTGAAGAAGCGGATCCTCGGCAAGGCCAAGGACCTCGACCTGCCGCTGACCAGCAAGAATCTCACCGTCAACCGCACCGCCGAGCGCATCCAGATGGATGCCCTCTACATCGTGCCGCTGGAGTTCCCGTTCGGCTACACCTACGAGTGGGAGTTCCACCACGAGGTGGACCGGCCGCTGTACTTCTACTAGAGCCCCGGGGGGTGCTGGCCGGGGTGGTGGAGAGACACACCCCCTTGCCGGGCTCGTCTCGGCGCCGCTGCCGACACCTGCCGACGAACCTGCTGCTGGGCCGGCTCAGCGGGCGGAATCGGGCCTCGCCAGCTCCCGCTCCAGCTCGTCCAGGGCGGCGCCGGGGTCCGCGGCTCGGGTGAGGGGGCGGCCGATGACCAGGACGTCGGAGCCGGCGTCGAGGGCTTCGGCCGGCGTCGCGACGCGGCGCTGGTCGTGGCCCGCGGCGCCCCGTGGGCGGATGCCGGGGGTTACCAGGAGGAACGGCCGCGGGTGCGTGGCCCGCAGGCGTGGGAGCTCCCGAGGGGAGCAGACGACGCCTGCGCAGCCCGCGTCGTCCGCCAGCGCCGCCCAGCGCTTCACCCGGTCCTCCGCAGCACCGGCGAGATCGAGAGCCTCCAGGGCCGGGTCGTCGAGGTGGGTGAGCAGCGTGACGGCGAGCAGGCCGAGCTCACCGGCGGCCTGCTGCGCCGCGGCGAGCATCGCGGGACCGCCGCCGGCATGGACGGTGAGCAGGCCGGCACCCAGGTCGCGGGCCGCCGCCACCGCGCCGGCCACGGTGTTCGGGATGTCGTGGAGCTTGAGGTCCAGGAACACGGGGGCGTGCCGCGCCGCCTCCTCGACGGCCGGCGGCCCCCAGCGCACGAACGCCTCCAGCCCCACCTTCAGCCAACCCACCCGCGGGCCGAACAGACGGCACCAGGCGCGGAAGGTGTCGCGGTCGGAGGTGTCGAGGGGAACCGCCACGCGGGCCAGCGCGCCCGAGCGCCCGGAGCGGAGCGGCGCGGGACGATCGGGTGGGGACGGGGAGGGACTTGCGCCGGCCATGACGGGTGGGAGACTGTAGCAGACCATGCTCGGACCCTCTCCGCCCGCGGTGGCGCCCCGCTTGCGCCTGCCGCCGGCTCTGGTGGTCGCCGCCGCGGCGGCGCTGCCGGGCCTGCTGGTCGGCATCCACGTCGGGGGATTGATCTTCTTCCTCAATCCGGAGCTGCGGTTCGGCGCCGTGCCGCTGCTGCGGGGCGCGGCGGTCTACGGGGGGCTCGGCGGCCTCGCCGGCGCCCTGCTCTCGCTTCCGTGGCTGTGGGGACGCGAGGCGCGGGCCCGGCGCTGGCTGCCCTGGGGCCTCACCGCCGCGCTGGCGGTGGCGGCGCTGCTCGACTGGGGACAGGCGGCCCACTACTCCTACTTCCTGCCGCCGGGCATCAACCGGCGCCTGATCAAGGCGGCCCTGTTCCTGTCGCTGGCCGCGTTGATCGCCTTCTACACGGCGTTGCTCCACGGCCTGGCGCGGCGGCGCTACGGCCGGCGCAGCCGCCTCGGCTTCGTGCTGCTCGCCCTGGTCTCCGTGTACGTGATGGTGGAGCGCCGCGACGCTTTCCAGCCGGGCCCGCCGGCGAGCCCACGGCCGTCGGCGGTGGAGGACCAGCAGCGTCCGACGCTGCTGGTAGTGGGCATCGAGGGCAGCACCCTCGACGCGGTGCTGCCGCTCGCCAGCCAGGGGCGGCTGCCGTTCCTCGCCTCGGTGGTGGAGGGCGGCGCCTATGGTCGGCTCACCTCCCTCGCCCCGAACCGCCGCCTCCCCCTGTGGACGACCCTGGCCACCGGCAAGTTCCCGTACAAGCATGGCCTGGTCTCCGACCGCCGCTTCCCGCTGCCGTTCCTCGGCCCGGATGCCGAGCTGCGCCTGCTGCCGGCCGGCATCGGCTTCACCACCTGGGGCACGCTGGGCGAATCCCCGCGGCCGGTGGACGCCCGGCACCGCCAGGCGCTGCCGCTGTGGGAGGTGCTGCCACGGCTCGGGGTGGGTGCCGGCGTGATCGGCTGGCCGGGGACCTTTCCGTCGCCGGAGGGGCCGACCTTCGCGATCAGCGACCGTTACTTCGCCGACCCGTCGACGCCCGGGGCCGCGCGGCCGGCGCAGGTGGCGGCGCGGGCGCGGCTGTTCCGGGTGCCGCCGGACGAGGTGGACCCGCTGCTGCTGGCCTCCTTCGGGGATTCGGTACCGCGCGAGGTGCAGCGGGCGCTGGCGCGGGACCTGTGGCGTGAATCGCTCGCCTCGTTCCTGCTGCTCCAGCATCGCGACGTGGGGGCGCTGTTCATCGAGCTCGACGGACTGGCGACGCCGTCGCTGGCGGATCTCGGCGGCTACGCCGCGGTGCAGTTCGAGGCGGTGCGCGAACCCGCGTACCAGCAGGCGGCGCGGCGCATCGCGGCCTACTATGCCCACCTCGACCTCTTCCTCTCCCGCCTGTGGGACCGTATGCCGCCGCCGAAGCTGCTGGCGGTCGTCTCCCCCTACGGTGCCGCCCCGCCGGACGGCTGGCGCCGGGCCTGGGTGGAGCTCGCCCCCGGTCCCGCTCTCGAGGGCACCTTCGAGGGCTCGCCGGACGGCCTGCTGCTCCTCTACGGCCAGGGCATCGCCCCGGGAACCCTGCTCACGGGGGCGCGCCTGGTCGACGTCGTCCCCACCCTCGCCTACGGCGCCGGCTTCCCCATCGCCCGGGACCTGGACGGTCGGGTGCTGACCAACGCCTTCGACCGCGGCTTCCTCGCCGGCCACCCGCTGACGTTCCTGCCTTCGTACGAGACGTTGGAGGAGCGGGAGGCGGGGGCCGCGGAGCCGTAGGCTGTCGCGGGCAAGATCCGAGCTTCCGAGAGCTCGTCCGGGGTCGAGCGAAGGTGAGAGAGATAGATCCTGGTGCGTTGGGGCGGCAGGTGGCGGCCGCCCCGGACCGTCAACCCTCGTCGGCCGCCACCAGCTTCGGCACCCCGGGTTCCCCGGCCCCCCGGTTCATCGAGCACCGCCCCTCGAACACCGCCCCGTCCTCGATCAACAGCGACGGCGTGGAGAGATCCGCGAACACCCGGCCGCCGGCGGTGATGTGGATCCGCTCCCCGGCCTTGACGTTGCCCCGCAACTCCCCCGACACCAGCACTTCGCGCACCTGGATCTCGCCGTCCACCACCCCCCCCTCCCCCACCACCAGCCGGCCCTGGGAGGTGATCTTGCCGTTGAAGTTGCCGTCGATGCGGAACGACGCGTCGAAGGAGAGCTCGCCGGACAGGCGGGAGCCCTTGTCCAGGAAGCCGTTGATCTCGCTCTGGCCGCCACCGCTTCCCTTGAACATCAGCCGGCCTCCTGGCGGGCACGTTGCGCCATCAACAGGTCGTAGAGCCGCATCAGCTCCTCCTCGGAGTGGAAATGGATGCGCAGGCTGCCGCCCTTGCCGCGGCGACGGATCTCGACGCGGGTCTGGAGGCGGCGGGTCAACTTCTCTTCGGCCGCCGCGGTGTGGGCCTCTTGCGGCCGCGACTCCTTGCGGGGCGAGGGCGCCGGCTCCTCCCGGGTCGCCTCCTCGAGGGCGCGGGCGGAGAGTCCTTCCTCCACCGCCCGCTGCGCCAACGCCACCTGCTGCTCGGCCTTCGCCAGCCCCAGCAGCGGCCGCGCCTGGCCGGCGGTGAGGCGGCCGTCGCGCAGCAGGTCGACGACCTCGTCGGGGAGGTTGAGCAGGCGCAGGGTGTTGGTCACCGTCGTGCGCGCCTTGCCCACCCGGCCGGCGATGGCCTCCTGCGACAGGCCGAAGCTCTCGCGCAGCGTGCGGTAGGCCTCGGCCTCCTCCACCGGGTTGAGGTCCGAGCGTTGGAGGTTCTCCACCAGGGCCAGCTCCAGCAGCTCCTGGTCGCCGGCGACCTCGCGCACCACCACCGGCACCTCGGCGAGCCCCGCCCGCTGGGCAGCGCGCCAGCGGCGCTCGCCGGCGACGATCGAGTAGTGCCCGTCGCCCGAGTCGACCGCCACGATCGGCTGGATCACGCCCTGCGCGCGGATCGACTCCGCCAGCTCCTCCAGACCGCTCTCGTCGAAACGGCTCCGCGGCTGGAAGCGGTTGGGGCGCAGCCGGTCCACCGGCAAGGTGCGCACGCCCTGGCGCGCGGCCGGCTCCTCGCGGATCAACGAATCGAGGCCGCGCCCGAGCCCGCGCTTGCGCGGCGCGCTCATGCCGTCCTCCCCAGGCGCTCGCGTCCGAGCAGCTCGCGGGCGGTGGCGAGGTAAGCCTCGGCGCCGCGGCAGCGGATGTCGTACTGGAGCACCGGCAGGCCGTGGCTCGGCGCCTCGGCGAGGCGGATGTTGCGCGGGATCACGGTGTCGAACACGCGGCGGCCGAAGTGGCGGCGAATCTCGTCGGCGACCTCGCGGGAGAGGTTGGTGCGGTCGTCGTACATGGTGAGCAGCACGCCCGAGATCTCGAGCCGCGGGTTGAGCGAGCCCTGCACCCGGCGCACGGTCGAGACCAGCTCGCTGACCCCCTCGAGGGCGTAGTACTCGCACTGGAGCGGCACCAGCACCCCGTCGGCCGCGGCCAGCGCCATCACCGTGAGATGGCCGAGCGACGGCGGGCAGTCGATCAGCACCGCGTCGTAACTCGCGACCACCGGCGCCAGCACCCGCCCGAGCCTCCCCTCCCACCCCTCCTCCCCCACGAACTCCACCTCGACGCCCACCAGGTCGCGGTTGGCGGGCAGCAGATCGAGGTGGGGAAAGCCGGTGCCGCGCACCGCCTCGGCGGCGGGGGTGGCGTCGACCAGGACGTGGTAGAGGTGCGGCGGCGTGGCCTCCGCACCGAGGCCGCGGGTGGCGTTCCCCTGGGGATCGCAGTCGACCAGCAGGACGCGGCGCTCCAGGGCGGCCAGCGCGGCGCCGAGGTTGATGGTGGTCGTGGTCTTGCCCACGCCGCCCTTCTGGTTGGCGATCGCCAGGATCTCGGTCATCTTCGGGTCGGCTCGAGCACTAGGTTTGCGGACTCTCGATTTCCGGAACCTGGGTTCCGGGGATTTCCGGCCGCACCGCGACGATGCGGCGCCGTTCGCTGCCGGGAAGCCGTGCCACGGTGGCCGCCCGGGCGCTCCCCGGCAGGTCGGGGTCGGCTTCGCCCGCCCAGAACAGGGCGCGGCCCCGCGGGGTCAGGCGCGCGAGCAGGGCTCCGGTGGTTGCGGCGTCGAGGCGAATGGCCCGCGCGGTGACGACGTCGAACGCGGCCGGCAGTCCCTCCGGCAGGGGACCGTCCGGCAACGGGTGGCCGACTCTAGCATTGAGGCAGCGGCAGTCCAAGGCCGCCTTGCGTCGCACGCTTTCGAGAAACGCCCACTTGCGCTCCCGTGCCTCGACGAGGGTCACCCGCCACCCCGGTCGGGCCGCTGCCAGCACCAAGCCGGGAAAACCAGCACCGGAGCCGACATCGACGATCTCGCCGCCGGGGCGGGGCGGGATCAGGGGCAGCGCGGCGAGCGACTCGCCAAAGTGCCGGTCCAGCACCTCGTCCAGCGTGCCGCGCCCGATCAGCGCCAGGCGCGGCGCCCAACGCCGGAGCTCCCGGTAGTAGGCGTGCAGGGCCTGCACGACCGTGTCGGCGAGCGCCTCGGGAGCGCGGCCCCGGATCTCGCTGGCGAAATCGGGGAGGGTGAGGTCGGGGAGGGCGGCGGGCATGGGGAGGCGCATTGTTTCACGTGAAACGGCCATCACCCGAAGATGACGTTCGAGGACTCGTCGACCCGTGCTGTTTCACGTGAAACGTCTTCGTGGAAGGCGGGCATCACCGGGCGCGCGCGAGGTCAGCGTCGAGCGGCCAGCGGGCTGGCTGGAGGCGCGAGCCGGCGACCGCGGCCGTTGTCCGGTGGTGCCGTCGGCGGCGTGCGGGTGGAGGGCGGGCGCAGCGGGGAAGAACTGCAGCCCGGCGGCGGGCAGCCGCCGGGCAGGAGCGTGGATCAGTCGGGCTTGACGACGATCCGCTTCAGGAACCCGTGGCCGTCACTGGCCGAGGTGACGCCGGGCTCGTCGGCCAGGGTCAAGTGGATGATCCGCCGGTCGGCCGGGCTCATCGGCTCGAGCGTTCGCGGCCGGGCGCTGCGCCGCACCTCGCTCGCCGTGCGCTGGGCCAACGAACGGAGCTGCTCCTCGTGGATCTCGTGGAAGTCGCCGCTGTTGATGCGGATGTCGACGGACTCGCCCACGAATCCCCGGACCGCCCGCGGCACCAGGACCTCGAAGGCGCGCAGCAGCTCGCCACCCTCGGCCGTCAGCAACGCCTCGTCGGGTCCGGCGAGATCGACCTCCAGGCGCTCGTCGCCCTGCAGCACCGTGTAGGACACCTCGATCCCCGAAACGTCGAGCAGGCGGTCGAGGACTTGGCGGGTGGCGTCCGCCAGCTCCCCGGTGGCCTCGCGGTAGCGCTCCGACGGGCGGCGCGGGCGCTCCGGCAGTTCGACCAGGCCGCCGCCACGGTGGGCCTCGCCACCGTGGGCCTCGCCACCGCGCGCCTCGCCGCGCCGGCGCCCCCGCCGCTCTCCTCGCGGTCCGCGGCCGCCGGGGCGACGGGCCGCTCGGACCGGGAGTCGTCCCGGACCGGGCGCTCGTCGCGACGCGCCGGCTCCTGTGGGCGCGACGGCCGGTCGCCGCGGAGGGCGCGATCCTCGGTGCGGGGAGAACGGTCACCGGCGACCGGCGTCCGATCCTCGAAGCGCGACGGCCGGTCCTCCCGGCCACCTCCGCGGCCACCTCGGCCGGCTTGGCCCGCCGGATTCCCCCGGTTGCCGTCGGCCGGCGAACGCTGCGGCTCCGCCCCTGCCGCGCCCGAATCGCTGCGCCGGCCCCGGCCCCGACCACCGCGACGACGGCGAGGACGGCCTTCCGGGCGGGCAGCGGCGGCGACCACCGCCGCCGGCTCCTCCCGGGGCTGCTCGTCCCCGTCCTCCTCGTCGTCGTAGTCGTCGTCGAGGTCGTCCTCCTCGTCGAGGTCGTCGTCCTCTTCGTCCTCGTCCCCTTCGTCCTCGCCTTCGTCGTCGTCGTCGAAGCCGTACTCGTCCTCGAGGTCGTCGTCTTCGATCTCCTCCACCTCGAAGCCGTCCTCCTCCTTGTCGGCCCCCTCGTCCGCCGCCCGGCGCAGGGAATCGCCGGGGCCCGCCCAGCCGGTGTCGGCTTCCGCCTCGTGGGGCGCCTCCGGATAGCGCGGGCGGCCGCCCGGCTCCGCCTGCAGCTCGGCGCCGGCCTCGCGAACCTCACCGCGGCGCGGGGCCTCGCCACCGGAGTCCTCGCCGGCCCGGGCCGGCAGGGGCCGGCGCGGATCGTCGGCGTCGACCTCGATCACCGCCCGGCGCCGCGTCTTGATGAAGCCGTGACGCTTCTCCACCTCGCGGTAGACCACCTCGTCGGGAGAGATGCCAAAAAAGGACGCGGCGCTGACGAGCGCCTGGCGCAGGGAGTTGCCCGAGAAGAACTTTCGCTTGGTCATTTCGCAGCCACCCGTTTCGAGCCCTTGTCGCGCGAACGTGGAGCGCTGCCCCCGGCGGGCGGCTCCTCGTTGCGCTTCTTCAAATGGTTGTAGGTCGCCTGCTGGGCGATGGTCAGCACGTTGTTGGTCAGCCAGTAGAGCACGAGACCGCTGGGGAAGCCGAGGAAGAAGATGAGCCAGATCAGCGGCATCATCTGCATGATGCGCCGCTGCATCGGATCGCCCGACATCGGGGTCATCTTCGTCTGGATGAACTGCGTGGCCCCCATGATGATGGGCAGCGCGTAGATCGGATCCTTCTCCGAGAGGTCCTGGATCCACAGCATCCACGGCTCGCCGCGCAGCTCCACCGCCGCCCCCAGCAGGCTGTAGAAGGCGAACAGCACCGGGAGCTGGAGGAGCATCGGCAGACAACCGCCGGCCGGGTTGACGCCCTCCTGGCTGTACAGCTCCCGGATCTCTTCGTTCATCTTGCGCTGCGCCTCGAAGTTCATGCGACCCTGCTTGTCCCGGAGCTTGCCCCGGAACTTGGCGCGGATCGCCTGCATCTTCGGGTTGAGCTGCTGCATCTTCTGCATCGACACGTAGCTCTTGTGCGTCAACGGCAGCAGCAGCACCTTGATGAACAGGGTCATCAGCACGATGGCCCAACCGTAGTTAGCCACCACGTTGTCGTGAATCCAGATCAGCCCGACGAGGATCCAGCGCGACAGGAAGCCGAACACGCCGAAGTTCACCGTCTCCTCCAGGCTGTACGGCAGGGCCGCCAAGCGGTCGTGCTTCTTGGCTCCCCAGTAGGCGACGAGATCGAGACCGTCGCCCGGCGGCTGGACGAGCAGCGCATAGTCGCGACGCAGCTCCTCCTCCGCCTCCGTGGGCGCCTCCGGCATCGGCGCGAAGCCGCCGTCGCCTCGGGGGTCGAGCAGGTAGGGCACCATCGCCACCCGCTCCACCGGCTGGCGGGGGATCAGCGCGGTCAGGAAGTAGGTGTCCTCCAGGCCGAACCAGCGTACCCCCGGCCCGCCGATCACCGTGCGCTCGCTGGCGTCGCTGCCGTCGAGGCGCTCCACGTCGTCGCCCTGCAGGTACACACCGCCGCGCCGCGCATAGGTGTTCTCGAGCTCCGCCACGGTGGGGTTGCGCACGCCCGGGCCCACGAAGAGCCACCAGCTCTGCGGCCGCGGCACCGTCGCCGCGAAGGTGAACAGCCCTCCGCGCTGGAAGACGAACCGTTTCTCGACGTCGCCCTCGGCGCCGCGGTAGCGGAAGGTCACCTGGGCACCGTCGCCGGTGGCCTCCTGCTCGATGGTGAACAGCGCGTCGTTGACCGGCAGCGGCTCGCCGGCACCGTCGACGAGGGCGAAGGGGTAGGGGCCGCCGGGGCGATGCCGCACCAGGTCCACCTGGCCGCCGCCGTGACTGCCGTGCTCGACGAGCTCGAAGTGGAGGATCTGTCCGCCACGGTTGGTCAGCTCGACACGGTAGAGATCCGTCTCCACCGTCACCCGCTGCTCGGTGGAGGCGGAGACCGGCTCGCCGGGCGGCTCCGGCTCGGCGGCCGCTTCGTCGCCCGTCACCTCGTCGGCAGCGCGGTCGGGGCGGGCGGTGGCGGTGGCCACCCCCTCCTCCTCGGGCCCTGGTACCGCCGGCGGGGCCGGAGGCGGGGGCACGGGCATCAGGAACTGCCAGGCGATCAGTACCGCCAGCGAAAGCAGGACGGCCAGCAGTACGCGGCGGTTGTCCACGAAGTCGGTGTTCCTTTCCTAGCGAGTGGCCGCGGTCAGGGCAGGTCGATGCCGCCGGCGGTGAACGGCTGGCAGCGCAGCAGCCGCCCGGCGGCCTTGGCCGTGCCGGTCAGAGGACCATGGCGCAGCAGGGCCAGCCGGGCGTACTCGGAGCAGGTGGGCGAGAAGCGGCACGAGCGCGGCAGCAGCGGCGAGATCCATCGCTTGTAGGCCACCAGCAGGGCGACCATCGCGCGGGTCAGGGGTCCGCGCGACGGCTCCCCTCGCTGCGGCCTCCGGAGCGGTGCCGCCGGCTCCCCGGCAGCAGGTCGCCGAGCTGGCGCTCCAGCTCCCGGCGCAGCTCGTCGAAGCGCGCCGTCGCCGCGGTGGGCTTGAGGTTGACCACCAGGTCGAACGCCGGCAGGTCGCCGCGTCTGTCCCATCGTCGATAGATCTCCCGGACCTGGCGCTTGAGCCGCTGGCGCACCACCGCGCCGCCGACCTTGCGGCTGGCGGTCACCCCGAGGCGGGAGTGATCCAGCGCGTTGGGCACGTAGAACAGGGTGGCCAGGTTCCCGCCGCGCCGGCGTCCCTCGCGATAGCTGCGCAGGTACTCCGGACGGCGGCGGACCCGGTGGTGGCGGCCCAGCGACTCGTCGCGCTCGGCCGGACCGCCCGCGGTCATCAGACGCCCAGGCGCTTGCGGCCCTTGCGGCGACGGCGGGAGATGACGGCGCGGCCGGCGCGGGTCCGCATCCGCACCAGGAAGCCATGGGTGCGCTTGCGGCGCCGGTTGTTCGGCTGAAAGGTACGCTTCACGTTGGATCCCCTTCTCGGATCTCGCTTCTTCGTTCGAGCGGGCGGGGTACCCCGGACTGGGGACTGCCGCCGCCCGCGCTGCTGTGTCAACCGCTTCAAAGGTCATGGCGGAGAGGGTGGGATTCGAACCCACGGACCGGTTGCCCGGTCAACGGTTTTCGAGACCGCCCCGTTCGACCACTCCGGCACCTCTCCCAAGTCGTATCGAGAGCATGGTTGGCGGAGAGGGTGGGATTCGAACCCACGGTAGGGGGCTACCCTACACACGCTTTCCAAGCGTGCTCCTTAAGCCACTCGGACACCTCTCCTCATTCGTCGTCAAAAGAACGTCGGCTCCTGCGCCGCAAGGCGGCGAAGAAGTCCTTCAGGAGCGCCGAGCACTCCTCCTCGCGCACGCCGGAGACCACCTCCAGGCGGTGGTTCAGGCGGGGGTCCTGGACCAGGTTTCCCAGGCTGCCGCAGAACCCGGCCTTGGGATCGCGGGCACCGAAGACCAGCCGCTCGACCCGAGCGTTGACCAGGGCGCCGGCGCACAGGGCGCACGGTTCCAGCGTCACCACCAGCCAACAGCCGAGGAGCCGCCAACCTTCCACCCGGGCCGCGGCCTGCCGCAGCGCCAGGATCTCGGCGTGGGCCAACGGGTCGCCGTCGATCTCGCGCCGGTTGTAGCCGCGGCCGAGCACCTCGTCGCCGAGCACTACCACGGCGCCCACCGGCACCTCCCCCAGCTCCGCCGCCCGCCGTGCCTCGGCGAGCGCGAGCCCCATGGCCGCGTGCTCGTCCATCCCCGGCAAGATACCGCAGCGGCCGGCGCACACCGAACCCGGCCGCCCCGGCGGGCGAACGGGCATGATACCCCACAGCAGGGCCGTGCGCCAAGCGCGGCACGAGAGGGCCGCTGCGCAGAGTCCTGCGGATGCCGCGGCTGGGCTGTCGGATCGGGACGGCTCGACCCCAGGCGCCCACGACGAAGAAGCCCTCTACCCCCGGCTCCCCAGGTGCACCGCAGGACGACCGAGCGACGACGGAGTGACCCGGTCCGTCGAGCTGTCGACGCTTTACATCCCGGAGACCCCGGCGTACGATGAACCTTCCCGGCAGCGGGAGACGGGGGGCTCGGGTCCTGTGCATCGGACGGCTTCGAACCTCGTCAGGCCCGGAAGGGAGCAGCGATAAGGAGCACGGCCGAGTGCCGCAGGGAAGCCGGAGCCTCCCGTCGCCCGCTGCCGAGACACACCCTCCACCTCCATGACCTACCAGGTCCTAGCTCGCAAGTGGCGCCCGCAGGATTTCGCCAGCCTCGTGGGGCAGGAGCACGTGGTCACGGCGCTGCGCAACGCGCTGGCGGACCGGCGCATCGCCCAGGCATACCTGTTCTCCGGCATCCGCGGCGTCGGCAAGACGACCGCCGCCCGGCTGCTCGCCAAGGCGCTGAACTGCGAGCAGGGGCCAACGCCCGAGCCGTGCAACCGCTGCACGCCCTGCCGTGAGATCACCGCCGGCTCCGATCTCGACGTGCTCGAGGTCGACGCCGCCACCTACTCGAAGGTCGAGCAGGTGCGCGAGCTCACCGAGAGCCTGCGCTACGGCACCTCCCGCGACCGCTACAAGGTGGTGGTGCTCGACGAGATCCACCGCCTCAGCCGCCAAGCCTTCGACGCGCTGTTGAAGATCGTCGAGGAGCCGCCGCCCCACTTGGTGTTCGTCTTCGCCACCACCGAGTCCGAGGCGGTGCCGGCGACGATCCTGTCGCGCTGCCAGGAGTTCCAGTTCCGGCGGGTCGCCTCCGACGAGCTGGCGCGCTATCTGCGCGGCATCTGCGAGGCCGAGGAGATCGTGGCCTCCGACCCCGCCCTGCGCATGATCGCCCGCGCCGGCGAGGGCAGCGTCCGCGACTCGGTGGCCCTGCTCGACCAGCTCGCCACCTTCGGCGGCGGCACCATCGCCGACGAGGACGCGGCGCGCCTGCTCGGCGGCCTCGACGCCGCGCTGCTCCACGATCTGCTGGCGGCGCTGGTCGGCGGCGACGGCGCAGCGGTGACCGCCATCGCCGCCAACCTCGAGGACGAGGGGCGCGATCCGCGCCACGTCTTCAGCCAGTTCCTCTCCTACTGCCGCGACGCCCTCCACCTCGCCCTCGGTGCCACCGGCACCGGCGCCGGCCGGGTGGACCTGCCCCAGGAGGAGGCCGAGGCGCTGGCCGAGCTCGCCCGCGCCGCGGGCTACGAGAACCTGCTGCGGCTCGTCCAGCAGCTCCTCACGGCGGAGGCGATGGTGCGGCGCAGCGAGAACGGCTACCTCGCCGCCGAGATCGCCTGGCTGCGTGCCGCCGAGCTGCCGAAGCTGGTGCGCGTCGAGGAGCTGCTCGGCGGCGGCGGCGGCGGCGAGCCGCGGTCGGTCGCGGTGTTCGACTTCGAGCTCGTCGACACCAGCCTCCAGGGCGAGCTGGAGGGGGCGAGCCCGGCCGATCTCGACCGCCTGCGCCGGATCAGCGACCAGCTGCGCGACCAGCTCGCGGCGTCCGGCGGGTACCGCGTCGTCGACACCGCCCCCGCCGCCGACGCGATCGCGCGCGCCGGCAGGCTGCGGGCCTGCAACGGCTGCGAGCTCGCCATCGCCGCCGGGCTCGGCGCGGACCTGGCGCTGATCGGCTGGGTGCAGAAGGTGAGCAACCTGATCCTGAACGTGAACGTCTCGCTGCGCGAGGTTGAATCGGGCCGGCTCGTGGAGGGCGCGAGCGTCGACATCCGCGGGAACACCGACGAGTCCTGGGCGCGCGGCGTTCGGTACCTGGTGCGGCACCATCTCGTCGGCGGGTGACGCCCTCCGCGCGCCGACCGACAACCGCTTTCGGGCGGCGGCCGGGTGCGCTATGGGTGGGGGCGCCGCCGCGCCCCACGCGCGCGGTGAACCCATCGGATGGGATCGCGGGAGGATCATGGGCGCCGTCGGGAAGATCGAAACGGGCTCCCCGGAGGGGGCCGAGGCGGCCGCGGCCGAGGAGGCGGGCGGGGACCGCCTCGCCCTGGAGATCGAGGGGCTCGCCTACAGCTACGGTCGCGGGGCCTTCGCGCTGGAGGACGTCGGCCTCGCCGTGCCCGCCGGCAGCTTCACCGCGCTGCTCGGCCCGAACGGCGCCGGCAAGACGACGCTCA
>DATACC010000045.1:0-1709 GCA_036259255.1 Thermoanaerobaculia bacterium
CCGGCGCACCACCATGCCGCGAGGCCGGACGCGCCGCCGCCTCAGCCGGGCGTCGGGCACCAGCCGGCCGGCGCCAGCTCGAAGCCTTCGAAGGTGAACGCCGGCGCGACGGTGCAGCTCACGAGCGTCCACCCGCCGCCGCCGAGGGTCCCGGCGGTCTGCCAGCAGAAGGGCGGAACGACGACGTGGGGGCGCTCACCCTTGAGGACATCGGGGCCGAGGCGGTACGTCTCGGCGCCGCGGCCGTTCGACGAGAGGGTGATCGCGAGCGGGCCGCCGGCCTGGTAGTGCCAGATTTCCGTGGCGTCGATGCGATGCCAGGCCGAGCGCTCCCCGGCCCTGAGCAGGAAGTAGATGCAGCTGACCGCGCCGCGGCCGGAGCCGTCGGCCGGGTGGTCGCGGTAGGTCTCGACGTAGCACCCGCCCTCGGGGTGCGGCCGGAGACCGAGTCGATCAATCAGCGCGTCGGCGGCAGCAGCACTCACCGTAGCTCCCTGACTTGGCCGAAGATGCCCGGCATCATAGCCCCGCGCGCGGCCGAAATCACCGCCCTCTGCGGGCGAGGCCCTGCTGGTGCTGTCGCGCGCGAGGCTCCTGCGATCGCGCTCCCCGGCGGCTGCGGCGGCGGTGGTGGTGGTGGTGGTACCGCCGCCCGCCGGGGTCGCCGCGATCTACTGCTGCGTGGCGCCGCCCGCCGCCGGCTGCTGCCCCTCCTCCTCGGCACCGGCCGCCGCCGGCGGCTCCTCCGCCGCCCCGGCCGGCTCCGCCGTGGCGGGCTGCCCCGCCTGCTCCGGCGCGACGGCTTCGAGCTCGATGCCCATGTTCTGGGCGATGTTGCCGATCGCCTGCGCGGCGTCCTGGAGGCTGGTGCGTACCGCGGTCACCTCCGGGACGGTGGTGGTCTGCAGCTGCTGGTCGGCATCGGCCAGGGCCGCGAGCGCCGTCTCGATCTCGCCCTGGACCGCCTCGACGTCCGCCGCCGCGGCGCCGCCCGCCGCGGGGCCCGTCGCCTCCAGTTCCTGGAGCTGGGTGCGCAGCTCCTCGGCCTCGCCCCGGTAAGTGTCCGCCTCGCCCCGGACCGTCTCCAGCTGGCCCTCCAGGTCGGCGATCCGGGCCTCGTACTCCTCGGTGTTGTCGCAGGCGGCGAGCCCGAGCGCCAACACCACCGGCGCGACAAGGGTAAGTGACTTCCGACTCACGTATTGATCCTCCCGTTCACGGTTGCGCGATGGCGGCACGCTCCAGCCGGGCTCGGCTCCGTGTCGCCGGCCGCCGCGCCCGGAAACGCGGCCCCGGCGCCCGGCGACTCCACATACACACGTGCACAAGCGCGGCCCGGCGGCGCTGATCCAAACTGGAACCGCTGTGAAACTAACGCACCGATCGCCGCTCCGTTCCTTCCCCTGCGCTCGCCCGCGGCCTCCCAGACGGCACGCTGGCGCGGCCAGGCACGATGGACTACCTCCTAGGGAACGGCGAGCCGAGCCCCTATTCCACCGGTCCGCAACGGGAAACTACGCCATGGAGAGGACAGAGGTCCACATCGTCGGTGGCGGCCTCGCCGGCAGCGAGGCGGCGTGGCAGCTCGCCCGGCATGCGGGCGTGCGCGTCGTCCTCCACGAGATGCGCCCGGTGCGCGCAACCGACGCCCACAAGACCGACCGCCTCGCGGAGCTGGTGTGCTCGAACTCGTTCCGCTCCGACGACGC
>DATACC010000046.1:0-5406 GCA_036259255.1 Thermoanaerobaculia bacterium
CCCGGTGGATCGCCACCGGGCGGCAGGACGGCTTACTCGAGGTAGCAGGGCTCCACGGGCTCCCACGGGTTGGTCGGTTGCTCGCACCCTCCATCGGTGTACGGCTCGTAGGTGACGTAGATCGTGCGGCTGGCGCTGGCCGCCTGGCCGCACTTGGTGACGGTCAGCGACAGCGTGTGGCTGTCGGTGTACGCCCAACTCGGGTAGGTCGAGCTGAAGAGCCGGCTGTAGGAGGAGCCGGTGCCGACCAGGGCGCCGTCGAGGTACCAGGCGTACGAGTCCACGCTGGTGCTCGGGGCCGCGTGCCAGGTGCCGCCGGCGGCGCTGCCGTAGGGCACGTAGACTGAGGTCAGGCCGGTGATGCTGGTGCTCAGGGCGAGCTGGCAGGTGTAGTTGGTGTCGCTCTGGTACCAGGTGCTGAAGTTGCCGACGCTGTCCTGCACCCGCACCTCGGCGTAGGCTTCGGAGAAGCAGGTGGTGTTGGCGACGACCGATGCGGCGACCGAATCGGAGTGGCTGGTATGGGTGCCTGCCCGGGGATGGGTGTCGCTCGCCGTGCGGAAGAGGCCGCTCGACCAGCCCTGGGCGTAGCTGTCGAGCGTGATGTCGCCGAAGTGGCCGCACGAGTGGTAGAACGAGCCGCTCGCCACCGCCTCGGGGCCGCAGGCGGCGGGCCGCGCGTCCGCGTTGTAGGCGACGTTCACGGTGCAGCCGGAGGCGGCCACCATCGGGGTCAGGGCGCCGGCGTCGTCACCGCGGGCCCGGGCCAGCAGGATGTCGTCCACCAAGTCCTCGTAGCGCTCCTCGCGGGCGTCGATCGCCTCGCGCAGCTCGGCATCCGGGTGCGCCGCGTGGCGCTGCTTCATCTCCCGGATCATGCGGTAGAGGTCGCGGGCCTGGAACTCCATGCCCGCCAGCCCCGCGGCCCGCGTCTCCACCGCGCCGTCCACCCGCAAGCGCTGCAGCACCCCGGGCTCCACCTCCATCCACTCGCCGACCACGAGCTCGGCACCGCTCGCCGCCCCCGGCTCCGCCGGCGCCGCCGGCGCGCCCGGCAGCTCCTTGCCCGGTCCCTCCCCCCCCACGCCCGCTGCACCCACGGTGCTGCCGGCCAGCAGCAGGGTCATCGCCATCGCGCTCCAGGTCGCCAACCAAGGCATCCGTCTCGACATGGTCCACCTCCTTCCAGGTTTTAGGGCCCCAAGGTGTTCGGCCCCGGCGGCTAGGAGTCGCCGGGGCCGGCAAGTGCACTACATCGGGTCCTCGCAGATGATCCTCCGCGGATCCGAGCAGCACGGCTCGAAGTCGCAGCTACCACCGCCGCCACCCGCGTAGGTGACGTTGATCGCCTTCGTGGTGCTGGCCGACTGGCCGCACCGGGTGACGGTGAGCTTCAGGTCGAACGAGTCGTAGGTGTCGAACGAGAGGTAGGGCGAGGGGAAGAACCTCGTGTACGAGGAGCCGGTACCCACCAGAGACCCGTCGACGTACCAGGCGTAGGAGTCGGCGGTTCCGGAGGCATACCAGGTGACGCTGGAGTGGCTGCCGTACGGTACGAACACGGAGGTCGGCCCGGTGTAGCCGCTGCCGAGGGCCGTCCGGCACACCGAGTTGGTGTCCGTCTGGAACCAGGTGCTGAAGGCGCCCGTGCTGTCCTGCACCCGCACCTCGGCGTAGGCCTCCGAGAAGCAGGTGGTGTCCGCGTCGACCGAGGAGGACACCGAGTCGGAGTGGCTGCCGGTGGTGCCGGCGCGGGGGTGGTCGTCGCTCGCCGTGCGGAACAACCCGGAGCGCCAGCCCTGGGCATAGGAGGTGAGGGTGATGTCGCCGAAATGGCCGCACGAGTGGTTGAACGAGCCGCTCGCCGCCGCCTCCGGGCCGCAGGAGCCCGGCCGCGCGTCCGCCGAGTAGCCGACCGACAGCGTGCAGGTGGTGGATTCCGCGATCAGCGGCGTCAGGCCGCCACCCAGGTTGCGGGACCGCGCCTCCAGGATCTCGTCGCCGAGGTCGTTCACCCGCTCGACCAACGCATTGACGTGGTCGCGCAGCTCCGGATCGGGCTCGGCGGCGTAGCGCTGCCGCGCCTCCCGGATCATGCGCTGCAGCTCGCGGGCGTGGAACTCCATTCCCTCGACGCCGGTGGCGTAGGTCTCCACCGAGCCGTCGGCGTTGAGGCGCTGCTGCACACCGGCTTCGACCTGCACCCACTCACCCGGCACCAGCAGCGGCGCGGGCGGCGCCAGTTCGGGCCTCGGCAACTGCTTGCCACTCGCTGCGCCCGCGAGGGGCGCGCTGCCGGCCACCAGGACCATCACGGCCATCGCGGCTCCGATCGACTTCCATCGACTGCACCTCGGCATACTCTCCACCTCCATCCCAGGATTACCGGTCCATCAGCGGGACTGTCGCTGATTCGAAGATGGGGCCGAGACTACTTACTTCTTAAGTTAGGTGTCAAGCTCCTTCTAATAAACTTTGAGGCGATGGCCCGAAGCACGGAGAGCCGGCGGCCGGTGGGGCTAGTCCCGCGCCCGCGGGACGATGGTGGTGGTGCGGCGCTCGCCGTCGCGCAGGTAGACGACGGCGGCGGGTTGGCCGATCTTCACCGCGTCCAGCGCGTAGGTGTAGTCGTAGATGTTGGCGATGGTCTGGCCGGCGAGCTCCACGATGACGTCGCCTTCGCGCAGCCCCGCCTCCTCGGCCGGGCCGCCGCCGACCACGCCGGAGAGCCGCAGCCCCTCGACCTCGGTGGTGTAGTCGGGGATGGTGCCGGTGAAGGCACGCAGCGTGTCGCGGTCGCCGCCGGCCGGCCGGTTGCGTTCCACCCGCACGAACTCCGGCGGCGCCGGCTCGGTGACCAGGCGCCGCGCCACCAGGCCGGCGAAGCGGGCGATGCGGTCGATCCCCTCGTAGGAGACCTTCTCCGCCGTGTCGCTGGGCCGGTGGTAGTCGGCGTGGCTGCCGGTGAAGAAGTTGAGGGTGGGGACACCGGCCTGATCGAAGCTCGCCGAGTCGGTGGGCAGATAGGGGTCCGCGTGGGTGGTCAGCGACAGGCCCACCGGCACGTTGGCGCGCTCGATCAACGCCGGCCACGCCGGGCTGGTGCCGACCGCCTGCAGGGTGAGGCTCCCGCCGTCGGCGAGGCGGCCCACCATGTCGAAGTTGAGGTAGGCGGCGATCTCGCTGCTCGGCACCGCCTCCCCCGCCACGAACGCGGACGAGCCGAGCAGGCCGAGCTCCTCGCCGGACCAGAAGGCGAGCACCACCGGCCGGGAGCGCTCCTCCAGGGCGGCGAGGCGTCGGCCGATGGCGAGCACCGCCGCCACGCCGGAGGCGTTGTCGTCGGCCCCGTGGTGCACCCGGCCCACCTCGCCCTCGCCGGCCAGGCTGTTGCCGCCCTCGCCGTGGCCGAGGTGGTCGTAGTGGGCGCCGAGCACCAGCCACGGGCGCTCCAGGCCCGGGGCGGCGACGGTGGCCGGCAGGTAGCCGGCGACGTTGGTGCCCACCCGCTGCTCGCGGTCCACCGCCACCGTCAGCTCGGCGGTGACCCCGGGGATCGGAAATCCGATGGCGTGGGGGTTGGCGTCGTCGAGCGACTCCTGCACTGCCGCCAGCTCCTTGCCGGCGGCGGCCATCAGCGCCTCGCCCACCGCCCCGGAGACGCTCGCCGCCAGCAGGCCCGAGCCGCTGATGGCGGTGTCGAAGCTCATCGGCACCGTCTCGCCGGCGTTGGGCGAGCGCGGTCCGGTGACCACCAGCAGCGCCCGGGCGCCCTGCTCGCGGGCGTGGAGCGCCTTGTAGCGCAGCCCCGAGTAGCGGGCCAGCACGGCACGGGTCTCGGCGGCCGCGTCCTCCGGGAAGTAACGCAGCACGAGCACGATCTTGTCGGTGACGTCGAGCCCGGCGTAGCTGTCGTAGGCGACGCCCTGGCCGTCCGGCACCACCAGGCCGTAGCCGGCGAAGACGACCTCGCCCGCGGCCTCCCCGGAGTCGGAGAAGGAGAGGGCCTGGACCGTGTCGGTGCCGCCGTAGGCGCGGGAACCGTCGTCGAGGGAGACGGCCGCGCCGGCGAGCTGCAGGCGGCTGCCGGCGTCGCGGGTGCCGGCGGTGAAGTCGAAGGGCAGCAGGAAGTCGTCCTCGCCGGGCAGCGGACGGGCGCCGAGCTCGGCCAGGCGCCCGGCCAGCCAGGCGGCGGCACGACGCTCCCCTTCACTGCCGGTGAGGCGGCCGGCGAGCTCCGGCGAGGCGAGGAAGGCGACGTCGCGGCGCAGAACGGCCAGCTCGTCGTCGGCGGCGGCCACTGCCTCGGGGCGCGGCGCGCCGGGCCCTGGGTGGCGCAGCGGGGCGGCGGCCAGGGCAGAGCGCGCCCGCTCGTGGCTCCAGTCGCCGGTGAAGAGCTGGCCGTGGCCGCCGCCGCGGTTGGAGGTCCAGACCAGGGTGGTGCCGTCGGGCGAGAACACCGGCAGGCCGTCGAAGCCGTCCGAGGCGGTCACCCGCACCGGCTCGCGCCGCCCCTCGGCGTCCACCAGGTAGAGCTCGAAGTTGCCGAAACCGAGCTCGTTGGAGGCGAAGATCACGTACTCGCCCGAGGGGTGGGGGTAAGGTGCCCAGCTCATCGCGCCGAGGTCGGTGAGGCGGCGCACGTCGGTGCCGTCGGGGCGCATGGTGTAGACCTCGGCCAGCAGCCCCTTCTCGTCGAAGCGGCGCCACACGATGCGCGAGCCGTCGGCGAAGTAGAACGGGCCGCCGTCGTAGCCGGGCGCGTCGGTGAGCCGCTCCAGGGCGCTGCCGTCGGCGCGCACGCGGTAGATCTCGGCGAAGTACGCCGGGTCGACCTCCAGGCGCTTCGCCTCCGCCGACGAGAGCTCCCGCTCGAAGGCCTGCCGGTTGGAGGTGAAGACGATCCATTCGCCGTCCGGCGAAAAGGCGGCCTCGGCGTCGTAGCCGCGCTGGTGGGTCAGGCGGCGCAGCGCCCAGTCGCCTCCCGTCCCCCGGCTCCCGACGTAGAGCTCCATCTCCGGGTCGTAGTCCCAGGCATACCGGCTCTCGGTGCCGGCGGCGCGCTCGGCCAGCCCCCGCGCCTGGAGCTGGCGGCTGGCCGGATCGTGGTGGGTGGAGGCGAAGAGGACCTCGTGCGAACCGCCGACGACGGGGCCCGGGCGGTAGAAGGCGCAGGTGGTCTTGCCGACGCCGGTCGAGACGCGCTCGACGTCGCCGCTGCCGAGGTGCAGGGTGTAGATCTGGAAGAACGGGTTGTCGGCCTGGCGCTCGCTCTGGAACACCAGCCGCCGGCCGTCCGGCGAGAAGTACCCCTCTCCGGCCCGGCGCCCCTCGAAGGTGAGCTGGCGCGCGTTGGTGAGGAGGCCCGGGTGGGCCTGCGCCGTGGCTTCGGCGGCGGCCGGCGGC
>DATACC010000047.1:0-2940 GCA_036259255.1 Thermoanaerobaculia bacterium
GCGCCCCGAGCTCGAGGCGCCGCGCCCCTACCGCGAGTACGTGGCGTGGCTCGCCGGCCGCGACCTGGGTCGGGCGGAGGACTTCTGGCGCCGCCGGCTGGCCGGTTTCCGCGCCGCCACCACCCCCGAGCTGCCGCCGCCCGCGGCCGGCGCCCCGGCCGAGCGCCCCAACCCGCGCAAGGTGGTGCTGCCGCGCGAGGACACCGCCCGCCTACAGCAGCTCGCGGCCACCCACCAGCTCACCCTGAACACCGTGGTGCAGGGGGCCTGGGCGCTGCTGCTGGCCGGTTGGAGCGGGGCTTCCGACGTGGTGTTCGGCGCCACCGTCTCGGGGCGCCCGGCGGAGCTGCCGGGGGTGGAGACGATGATCGGTCTGTTCATCAACACCCTGCCGGTGCGCGCCCGCCTCGACGGCAACCCGCCGGCCGCCGCCTGGCTCGCCGAGCTGCAGCGCCAGCAGGTGGAGGCCCGGGAGTTCGAGTACAGCCCCCTGGCCCAGGTGCAGCGCTGGAGCGAGGTGCCCCGGGACCAGCCGCTGTTCGAGACCATCGTCGTCTACGAGAACTACCCGCGGGTGGACCTCGGGCGCCGCGGCGAGGAGCGCCTGGCGGTCGAGGACGTCGACGACTTCGACCGCAACAACTACCCGCTGTACCTGACCGTCATCCCCCGCGAGGCGCTGACGCTGTGGGTGACCTTCGACGAGGCCCGTTTCCACCCGGACGCCGCCGACTGGCTGCTGGCGGACCTGGAGCTGTTGCTGTCGCGCCTGGCGACGACCCCCGAAACGCCGGTCGAGGCACTCTGTTGGATTGTGGCCGAACGGCGGCGCGAGCGCCTCGGCGACCGCCGACGCCAGAGCCGCGAGGCGAGCCTGGACAAGCTGCGGACGCTGCGCCGCCGCGACCCCCGTGGACTGCCGGCCGCGGACCCGAAAGCCTGAACCCGACGAGGTGAACGATGAAAGACCTGAAGAGCACGAAACCCGACCTGTTCAAGCTGGGGGTGCCCCGCCGGCGCACCGTCAGCGTCTCGGAGCAGAGCCTGGTCACCCTGCGGCCCCTCTACGGCGACGCTGACCTGCCGCTGGTGGTCGAGCCGGCGGTCGAGGGGGTGGACCTGGTGAGCTGGGCCGGCTCCCACCGCGAGCTGCTCGACGACAAGCTCACCCGCCACGGCGGCATCCTGTTCCGCGGCTTCGGGGTCGGCTCGGAGGAGGAGTTCGAGCGCTTCATCGCCGCCAGCTCCGGCGACGCGCTGGAGTACAAGGAGCGGTCCTCGCCGCGCCACCAGGTGAGCGGCAACATCTACACCTCGACGGACCACCCGCCGGACCAGCCGATCTTCCTGCACAACGAGCACTCCTACTCCCAGGTGTTCCCGCTGCGCATCTTCTTCTACTGCAAGACGGCGGCGCAGCAGGGCGGCGCCACGCCGCTGGCCGACACCCGGCGCATCAAGCAGCGCCTGCCCGCCGAGGTGGTGCGGCGCTTCGCGGAGAAGGGCTACGCCTACGTGCGCAACTTCGGCGACGGCTTCGGCCTCTCCTGGCAGACCGCCTTCCAGACCGACGACCGCGCTCGGGTCGAGGAGTACTGCCGTAAGGCCGGCATCGAGATGGAGTGGAAGCCCGGCGACCGGTTGCGTACCCGGCAGGTGCGGCCGGCTCTGACCCGTCACCCGGTGAGCGGGGACGAGATCTGGTTCAACCACGTCACCTTCTTCCACGTCACCACCCTGCAGCCGGAGATCCGCGATGGCCTGCTCGCCCAGTTCGCCGAGGAGGACCTGCCGAACAACACCTACTACGGCGACGGCACCAGCATCGAGCCGGAGGTGCTCGACACCCTGCGCGGCGTCTACGCCGCCGAGGAGCGCGCCTTCCCCTGGCAGGAGGGCGACGTGCTGATGCTCGACAACATGCTGGCCGCCCACGGTCGCGAGCCGTTCCAGGGCGCCCGCAAGGTGCTGGTGGGCATGGCCCAGCCGATTCACCGGGACCGGCTCTGAGGTGGCGGTGGTGAGCGAGGCGCAGGCGGTCGAGGGGCTGCGGCTGTCGGCCCAGCAGCGCTACCTGTGGCGGCTGCAGCAGGATCCACAGGCCGGTGAAGCGCTCCGGGTGGAGTGCGTCGTGGCGCTGCCGCCGCAGGTCGCGACGGACGCCGTGGCCGGCGCCCTGGCGGCGGTGGCGGCGCGCCACGAGATCCTGCGCACCGCGCTGCGCACCGTCCCCGGTCTCAAGCTGCCGCTCCAGGTGCCCACCGGCAACGGCCCCGATTGGCGCCTCGCCGAAAGCGCCGGCGACCTGCCGGCGCTGCTCGCCGCCGGCGGCGAGCTGCTCGTCCTGCCCGAGCGCGGCTACGTCGCGGCGGCGTCCTCATCGAAGGCGGCGAGGAGCTTGACCGTGCCTGGACGCCGGGCTCGAGCTCCACGCTCTCGGCGCCGTCTTCCTCGGCGGGGACGTCGGCCGCTTCGCTCCCTACCTGCCGAGCGGCGCCTACCTGTGAGATACCGTCCCGCCATGACTCCAGAACCGCGTTCGCTCACCGGCAAGGTTGTCGCCATCACGGGCGGGGGCCGGGGAATCGGACGGGCGATCGCGCAGGCCCTCACGATCCACGGCGCCCGGGTGGCGGTGTGCGACGTCGACAAGGACGTCGCCGAGGAGGCCCCCGCGGAGCTCGGGCTCGAGGTCGACGTCACCGAACTGGACGCCTTCACCGCGTTCCTCGACGAGGTCGAGCAGCGCCTCGGCCCGCTCCACATTCTCGTCAACAACGCCGGGATCATGCCCATCACCCCGCTCGTGGACGAGGACCCGGCGAGCATCCACCGCCAGCTCGAGCTCAACCTCCGGGCCGTCATCCACGGCACCCAGGAGGCGATGCGGCGGATGGTCCCGCGCCGCACGGGAAACATCGTCAACGTCGCGTCGTTGGC
>DATACC010000048.1:0-26351 GCA_036259255.1 Thermoanaerobaculia bacterium
CCAGGCTTCCGCAGTCCGCGGGGGTGCCGCCGGGGATCGCCTCTTCTACCACCACCGGAGGCGGGAGGGGGGGGCGCTGGAGCGACCGGGCGGGTGGAGGCGGTGGGGCAGCGGCCTCGTCGCCGGCGCCGCTCGGAACGGTGCAAGGGCCGGCGCGGTGGCAGCCGGCGGCGCAGAGCGGGGCCCGCCGTTGATCCTCACCGAGTCGCCCCGCGTCCGCAGCCCCACCGCCTCCACCCGCCCAGCGCAACCGCCCCCCCTCCCGCCGGGCCGAAGCGCCCCTCCCGCCGTGCTCAAGGCACGTTCGCCGCCAGCTCCTCCAGCCAGGCATCGGCCTCGGCATCGGAAGGTGCCCGCCAGTCGCCGCGCGGCGACAACGAGCCGCCGGAGCCGACCTTCGGCCCGTTGGGCATCGCCGAGCGCTTGAACTGGCTGAAGGCGACGAACCGGCGCACGAAAACCTCGAGCCAGTGCTTGATGGTCTGCAGGTCGTACTCGTTGCGCTTCGTCTCCGGGATGCCCGAAGGCCACTCGCCGCGCTCGCGGTCGCCCCAGGCGTGGTGGGCCAGGAAGGCGATCTTCGAAGGGCGGAAGCCGTAGCGCGACAGGAAGTAGAGGTGGAAATCCTGCAGCTCGTAGGGGCCGATGATCTCCTGGGTGCTCTGGCTCGGCCCTGCGTCGTCGTCGGCCTCGCCGGGCACCAGCTCCGGCGAGATCTCGGTGTCGAGGATCGACTGCAGCACCCGGTTCGTCTCCCCGTCGAACTGGCCGCTGCCGATCACCCAGCGGATCAGGTACTGGATCAGCGTCTTCGGCACCGAGGCGTTCACGTTGTAGTGGGACATGTGGTCGCCCACTCCGTAGGTCGCCCAGCCGAGGGCCAGCTCCGAGAGATCGCCGGTTCCGAGCACCAAGCCACGGTGGAAATTGGCGAGGCGGAACAGGTGGGAGGTGCGCTCGCCTGCCTGCACGTTCTCGAAGGTCACGTCGTAGACCGGCTCGCCCGCCGCGTAGGGGTGGCCGATGTCGGCCAGCATCTGGCGCGCCGAGGGGCGGATGTCGATCTCCTCCGCGCTCACGCCGAGGGCCCGCATCAGGGCCCAGGCGTTGTCCCGCGTGTGGCGGGTGGTGGCGAAGCCGGGCAGGGTGTAGGCGAGGATGTTGGCGCGGGGCAGGCCGAGGCGGTCCATGCACCGGGCCGCGACGATCAGCGCCTGGGTCGAGTCGAGACCGCCGGAGACCCCGATCACCACCTTCTCGATGCCGGTCGCCGAGAGCCGCTTCATCAACCCGTGGACCTGGATGTTGTACGCCTCGTAGCAGCGCAGGTCACAGGTGGCAGGCGCCGACGGCACGAAGGGAAAGCGGTCCACGGTGCGGCGCAGCGGCACCTCGCCCGCCGGCACGTCGAGGGCGAAGCGCAGGCGCCGGAAGCGGCGGCCCCGCTCGCGGTGCTCCGCCGCGCAGTCGTTGAAGCTGGTGAGCCGCATGCGGTCCTGGCGCAGGCGCTCGAGATCGACGTCGGCGGTGATCATCTGCCCCTCGTCGGGGAAGCGCTCCGCCGCCGCCAGGCACTCGTTGTTCTCGTAGATCAGCGCCTGGCCGTCCCACGCCGCGTCGGTGGTCGACTCGCCGGGGCCCGCGGCGCTGTAGAGGTAGGCGGCGACGCACTTGCCCGACTGGGACGCGCACAGATCCCGCCGGTAGTCGGCCTTGCCGATGGTGATGTTCGAGGCCGAGAGGTTGGCCAGCACCGTGGCGCCGGCCATCGCCGCCCAGGTGGACGGCGGCACCGGCACCCACAGGTCCTCGCAGATCTCCGCGTGGAGGACGAAGCCGGCGAGGTCGGCGGCCTCGAAGAGCAGGTCGTTGCCGAACGGCGCCTCCTCGCCGGCCACCACGATCGTCGGCTGCACCGCGTGGCGCGCGGTGGCGAACTGCCGGGCCTCGTAGTACTCGCGGTAGTTGGGCAGGAAGCTCTTCGGCACCACCCCGAGGATGCGCCCGCGGTGGATCACCACGGCGCAGTTGAAGAGTTTCGCCTCGCTGCGCAGCGGCGCGCCGAGCAGCAACACCGGCGTGATCTTCTCGCTCGCCGCGCGGGCCTCGGCGATCGCCGCCTCGACGGCATCGAGCAGCGCGTCCTGCTGGTGCAGGTCGTCGCAGGAGTAGGCCGCGAGCCCCAGCTCCGGGAACAGCGCCACCACCGCCTGCTCGTCGTGGGCGCGGCGGGCCAGCTCCAGCGAGTGCTCCAGGTTGAAGCGCGGGTTGGCCACCTCGAGGCGCGGCACGCACACCGCCACCCGCACGAAGCCGTGGCGATAGATGGAGCCGAAGGGGCGGGTCACGACGCCGGCTCCCGGTCGCCGGCGACGGCCGGCTCGTCGGCGGCCACGGACTCGCCCGCCGCCCCGCCGCCCGCCGCCGCGTGGCCGGCCAGCAACCGTTCCGGGTTGAGGTCCTGGAGATCGTCGGGCACGAAGCGGCCGTCCTTGCGCAGGAGATGGTCGTCGAACCAGATCTCGCCCCCGCCGACCTCCGGGTCCATGCGCAGGACCAGGTCCCAGTGGATCTGGCTCTCGTTGCCGTTGTCCGCCTCCTCGTAGGCCTGGCCGGGGGTGAAGTGGATCGACCCGGCGATCTTCTCGTCGAACAGGATGTCCTTCATCGGCCGGCGGATCAGCGGATGGAAGCCGATGGCGAACTCGCCCACGTAGCGGGCGCCCTCGTCGGAGTCGAGCACCCGGGCGAGGTGGGCCGGGTCGCTCGAGGTGGCGGCGACGATGCGGCCGTCCCGGAAGGTGAGGCGCACGTTCTCGTGGGTGACGCCCTGGTAGACGGTGGGGCAGTTGAAGGCGATGGTGCCGTTCACGCTGTCGCGCACCGGGGCGGTGAACACCTCGCCGTCGGGGATGTTGAGCTTGCCGTCGCAGGGCACGGCCGGAATGCCGCGGATGCTGAAGGTCAGCTCGGTGCCGGGGGCCACCAGGCGCACCCGGTCGGCCGCCTCCATGCGCGCCGCCAGCGGCTGCATGGCGCGGCTCATCCGCGCGTAGTCCACGGTGCAGACGTCGAAGTAGAAGTCCTCGAAGGCCTCGCTGGAGGTCTGGGCGAGCTGGGCCATGGACGGGTTGGGCCAGCGCAGCACCACCCAGCGCGTCTGGCGCACCCGGATCTCCTGGTGCACCGGCTTCCAGAAGAACCGCTCGTAGAGGGCCATCTTCTCGCCCGGCACGTCGGACCACTCGGAGACGTTGGGATTGCCGCGGATGCCGATGTAGGCGTCCATCTGCCGCATGCGGGTGGCCTCGGCCTCGGCGATGAGCCGCATCTGCTCCTCGCTGGCGGCGAGCATCAGCGCCCGCCACACGGCCTGGCTCTTGAGCGTCACCAGGGGCCGCGCCCCGGCCGCGGCCGCCGCGGCGACCAGCTCGCGCACGAAGGCCTCCGGCACGTCGACCGCCTCGATCAGCACGTTGTCGCCGGGTTGGAGGGCGCAGGAGTACTCGACGAGCAGGCGGGCGAGACGGCGGTGGCGGGGATCGGGCATGTCCCGGAAGCTACTGCACCAGTCGGCGGCGGGGCAACTGCGGAGCCAGCGGCGGGACCGCCGCGTCCTCGACGGCGTCAGTAGGGGATCTTCGCCGCGGCCTCCTCCCAGGCGGCGAAGGGGCGGGCGCCCTCTCCGGGCAGCAGCGAGGCGGCGGGGATGGTGCGCTCGGCCGGCGGCAGCGGGATCTCCTGGTAGATGAGCTGGTCCGAGAATCCGGCGGCGGCGGCGTCCTCGCGACGGGCGGCGTACCAGACGCGGTCGAGGCGCGCCCAGTAGACGGCGCCGAGGCACATCGGGCACGGCTCGCAGGAGGTGTAGATCTCGCAGCCCGAGAGATGGAACCGGCCGAGCCGGCGGCAGGCGGCGCGGATCGCCTCCACCTCGGCGTGGGCCGTCGGGTCGTTGCTGGCGGTTACCCGGTTGGTCGCCTCGGCGACGATCTCGCCGCCGCACGCCACCACGGCGCCGAACGGCCCGCCGCCCTCGGCCACGTTGCCCTCCGCCAGCGCGAGGGCGCGGCGCATGAAGTCCTCTCGTCGCATCGATCTCTCCTTTGGAACGAAGCCCCGAGTCTAGCTCGCCCGCGCCGACCGGGACCTGCGGGCCTCTGGTAGCCTGCCGGCCATGGATCTCGAGCTGCGCGGGAAGGTGGCGCTGGTGACGGGGGCGAGCCGGGGCATCGGGCGCGGCATCGCCCTGGGGCTGGCGGCCGAGGGCGTGCACCTGGTGCTCTGCGCCCGGGGCGCCGACGAGCTGGAGGCCGCGGCGGCCGAGGTGCGTGGTCTCGGCGTCGAGGCGGAGACGGTGGCCCTCGACGTCACCGAGCCGGACGCCGCCGGGCGCCTGGTGGCGACGGCGCGGGAACGCTTCGGACGCCTCGACGTGGTGGTCGGCAACGTCGGCGGCAACCGCCGCATGCCCTTCGCCGAGACCACCGACGAGGACTGGTCGGCGCTGCTCGACCTCAACTTCCTCTCCCACGCCCGCACCGTCCGCGCCGCGCTGCCGCTGCTCCCGGGGCGCCGCGACGAGCGGGACGGCGGCGTGGTGGTGCTGGTCTCCTCGATCTTCGGCCGCGAGGCGGGCGGGCCCGAGCTGACGATCTACAACAGCACGAAGTCGGCGCTGATCAGCCTCGCCAAGATCCTGTCCCTCGAGCTGGCGCCGAAGGGCGTCCGAGTGCTCACGGTGTGCCCCGGCTCGATCCTCTTCCCCGGCGGGAGCTGGCAGCGCCGCCAGGAGAAGGACCCGGAGGGGATCGCCGAGTTCATCGAGCAGAACCTCCCCTTCGGCCGCTTCGGCACGGTGGAGGAGGTGGCCGACGTCGTGACCTTCCTCTGCTCGCCCCGGGCGAGCCTCGTGACCGGCGCCGCGGTCACGGTGGATGGCGGGCAGTCGCGGTCGCTGATCTGAGGCGGTCGCCGGTGCGGGTCGGCGCCTGGAAGGCCGGGGGCGGCGGCCGGGGAAAACTCGGTTCGGCCTGCGGGAAAGGTCCTCGCCGAGCTTTCCCCGGCCGCCTCACGGTCGAGACGTGTGCTGCTTGCGGTAAGTGAGGGCCGGGAAGGCGATCAGCGGCGCGTGGCGAGGCGACCGGCGATGGCGCGAAACAGGGTGTCCGAGTACTCGCTCCACTCGTCGGCACCGAAGCGGCCCGGCGGCGCGGTCAGCTCGATCCGGCCGCCCTCCGCGGTGTCGCTCACCTTGATTCGGGCCTCGCCCCAGAGCAGCGCCCACTCCTCGGTGACCTCCACCCGGGAGTCGAAGGGATGGCCGCCGAGCTGCAGGGTGTCGAGCACCGCCCGCAGCAGGGGGCCGCGGCCGCCGGTGTAGGCGGCGGCGAAGTCGCGGCTGGCGCGGTGGGTGCCGAGGGGCGGGCGGTAGGTGTCGGCGACCATCAGATCGCGGTAGCGGGGATGGTCGTTGAGCTCGCGGAAGGCAGCGTCGGACTTCGCCTGCACCCGCGCCCGCTCGTCGCGCTCGATGGCCGTCCGCAGCGTCTCCACCGCCAGGGCCGCGTATCCCGCCAGGGCGTAGTTCTTGGCCACCAGGAAGTGCCCCTCGGCGGAGTCCCCGGCGCCGGCGAGGTAGCGGGAGAAGCGCTCGCTGGCCGGTTGGAGCTGCCCCTGGAGCAGCAGCACGGCGCCGACGTTGAGATCGTTGTCCGGGGCCGTCGGGTCGATGCGCTCCGCCTGCCGGAAGGCTTCGAGGGCCGCGTCGTACCGCTCGTCGGCCACCGCCAGGCCCGCCAGGTGGAGCCACCCCTGGCGCTGGTTCGGATCGAGCTCCAGGGCCCGCTCGAGATCCTTGCGCCCGCCCTCCCGATCGTCGAGCTGGAACCGGGCGGTGGACCGCAGCAGCAGGGCCTCGGCATCCTTCGGGTGGCGGGCGACGGCGCGGTCGAGGAGCTTCAGCGCCTCCTCGGCGCGGTCGTCCTCGAGCATCTCCCGCGCATGGTCGACGACCTCCTTCTGGGCGGCGGCGGAAGGGGCGGGCAGGAGGGCGGCCGCGGCGAGGAGCAGGACGGCGGGGAGGAGAGTTCGGCGCATGGCGATGGGCGCAATCTACCCGACCCGCCGTCCGCTGCCAAGGGTGGGATGGCGCGATCGCGGGCGGGCGTTGTCGCTGGAGGCTCGCCGTCGGCCCTGCAGTGATTCTGCGGTGGAAGGACGGTGCGCGGTTCGCCGCCCCAGGCGGCGCTTTTCGAGCACCACCGTGCTTCCGGGGCGTCCGGGTCTAGAATCGGTGCGTGACCCAGGCTCCAGCACCCGATCCGACGGTCGCCGCCACGCCGAGCCCCCGGGAGATCGCGGCGCAGCTCGGCCGGCGGGTGATCGGCCAGACGGCCGCCGTTCGCGAGATGGCGGTGGGGCTCGCCAAGCACCTGGCGGGCCTGCCCACCGGCAACATCCTGATGATCGGCGCCTCCGGCACCGGCAAGACGACGTTGATGCGGGCGGTGGAGGATTACCTGGCGTCGGACCCGGAGCTCGCCCGCCGCTCCACCCTGGTGCGCCTGCACGCCAACGTCCTCGGCGAGGAGGCGGAGCGCGGCCGCCCCGGCGAGGCGGTGCTCGGCCGCCTGCTGGCCCGCGCCCGCGAACAGCTCGGCAGCGAGGCGCCGCTCGACGCGCTGCTCGAGCGGGTGCGCCACGGCATCGTCTTCATCGACGAGGTGGACAAGATCCGCAGCCAGGTGGGCGACCGCCCCAACGTCGCCGGCATCCGCGCCCAGGAGGCGCTGCTGACGCTGATCGAGAACGAGGCGGTGCCGTTCGACCTGCCCGAGTGGGCGCGGCGGATGGTGGGTCGGCACCCGGGTGGCGGCGGAGAGGCGGAGGACGGAGTTGGGGGCGACGGGGGCACGATCCGGGTCGACTCCTCCGGCCTGCTGTTCGTCTGCGCCGGCGCCTTCGAAGGTCTCCACGACACGGTCTATGACCGGGTGACGATCGGCCGCGACCGGGGGTCGCTGCGCTCGGTGACGGTGGTGGAGGCCGGCGAGGTCAAGGAGGAGCTGCAGTTCGCGCTGCGTGACTGGCTGCGCAACGAGGACCTGTTCGACTACGGCATGAGCCCCCAGTTCCTCTCCCGGTTCGACAGCGTGGTGCTGCTCGAGAACCTGGAGCTCGACGAGCTGATGAAGATCCTCCTGGAGAGCCCGGAATCGAGCCTGCTCCAGAGCCGCGCCTGGTTCGCCAGCCGCGGCATCCGCCTGGCCGTCTCGCCGGCCGCCGTCCGGGCCATCGCCGAAGCCGCGCGGCGGCAGCCGCGCCTCGGCGCCCGCGCCTTGAGGGAGGTGTTCCGCCGCGTCATCCGGGACTACGAGTACGACCCGGAGCGGCATGCCCAGGACGGGGGGGCCTTGGTGATCGATCGACAGGAGGTCGAAGATGCCATCAGCTAGAGTTCAGCTCTTCTGAGACAGGTGGCTGCTTGGCGTGTTCTTCAGAAGGACCAGTGAGCTCAGGACTCTGAGCGCTGCAGCAACCGCGGCAGGAAGGTCAGCAGGAACAGCCCCACCAGCGCCGCCGCCAACTGCAACATCACCTCCAACCGATCCCCCGTCGCCGCGCGGAACAGCGCCGCGGCGAACCAGGTGTAGAGGGTGATCGCGGGGGCGAGGCCGATGGCGGTGGCGGTGAGGAAGACTCCCGGGCGCACGCCGGCGAAGGCCGCCGCGTAGTTGACCAGGGCGTAGGGGATAGGGACGAAGCGGAGGCGGACCAGGGCCCAGAAGCCGTGGCGCTCGACCAGGTGCTCGACGCGCTCGAGGCGCCTTCCCGCGAGGCGCACCACCAGGTCGTGGCCGAGGAGGCGCGCCACCGCGAAACTGGTGGCAGCACCCGCCCAGGTGCCGAGGAAGTTCCACAGCGTGCCCCAGGCGAAGCCGAAGACCAGGCCGCCCACCAGCACCAGCGGGCTCACCGGCAGGCCGAGGGGACAGAGCGCCGCGAAGATCGCGATCAGCGCCACCGGCGCCCAGGGATTCGCCGCCAAGTCGCGGAAGGTGGTGAGCAGGGCCTCCTGGTCCAGGTGCTCGGCCAGCGGGCTCCAGCGCAGCGCGGCGAAACCGGCCACCAACAGGACGATCAGGATGCCGAAGCGCAGCAGCGGACCGCGGAGGGATGTCGGCTCGGCCTCCGCCGCCCCACTGGCCTCCGCACGGCCGGTCATCGTCGCCGCG
The DNA here is from genome assembly GCA_036259255.1 of Thermoanaerobaculia bacterium. Lineage (GTDB taxonomy): Bacteria > Acidobacteriota > Thermoanaerobaculia > Multivoradales > JBCCEF01 > DATACC01. Next base: position 8,238 of record DATACC010000048.1, read on the forward strand.
CCTGCCTCGGTTCCAGCATCCGCCTCGGCGGCACCGCCGGAGCCGGCGGGTTCCGCTGCTTGCACGGCGCCGGGAGTTCCTCCGGGCGCGTGCGATCCCGCCGCGGCGGGGGGCGCCGGGTCGGAGGGCAGCGGCATCGGACCGGGGGAGGCGGTGGGCCGGTGGGCCCTACGACGGCGAGGGCGGCGCCACCGCCTCGGTGTCCTCGCCGCCGGCGAGGTGGAAGAAGTTGCGCATCTGGGCGTCGAGGATGTCCTGGGACTTGGGGTCCATGAAGTTGAGGCGCAGCTCGTTGATCACCATCACCTCCATCGCCTGCCAGTCGGCCCAGCACTCGGCGCAGACGCTCTCGTGGACCTCGCGGCCGACCACCCCCGGCACGGGGGGCTTCGGCAGGCGGGGCTTCTCCTCGCCGCAGCGGCTGCAGCGGATGGTCTCGGACATGCTCGTTCCTTTCCCCGCGCGCCGGCCGGGCCTAGCCCGCCTCCCGGGCCGGCTCGGTGCGTTCCGCCCGCTCGGCGAGCGTCTCGCGGAAGTAGTCCACCGTACGCGCCAGGCCCTCGGCCAGCCCCACCCGGGGCTCCCAGCCGAGCTCCTGGCGCGCCCGGGTGATGTCGGGCCGGCGCTGCTTCGGATCGTTCTCCGGCAGCGGCTCGGAGACGATCTCGCTGTCGCTGCCGGTCGCCGCGAGGATCTCGCGGGCGAACTCGAGGATCGTCATCTCGTGGGGGTTGCCGATGTTCACCGGTCCCCTGGCGTCGCTCGTCGCCAGCCGGTAGATGCCCTCGATCAGGTCGTCCACGTAGCAGAAGGCGCGGGTCTGGCTGCCGTCGCCGAAGACGGTCAGGGGCTCGCCGAGGATCGCCTGTTCCATGAACGCCGGCACCACCCGCCCGTCGCCCAGCCGCATCCGCGGGCCGTAGGTGTTGAAGATGCGCACGATCCGCACCTCCAGGCCGTACAGCCGCTCGTAGGCCGCCGTCACCGCCTCGGCGTAGCGCTTCGCCTCGTCGTAGACCGCCCGCGGCCCCACCGGGTTGACGTTGCCCCAGTAGGTCTCCTTCTGCGGGTGCTCCAGCGGATCGCCGTAGACCTCGGAGGTCGAGGCCAGGAAGAAGCGCGCCCCCTTCTTGCGGGCCAGCTCCAGCGTGCAGTGGGTACCGAACGAGCCGACCTTCAGGGTCTCGAGCGGCAGCTCCAGGTAGTCGATGGGGCTGGCCGGCGAGGCGAGGTGGAACACGTAGTCCAGCCGGCCGGCCACCTCCAGCGGCTCGCAGACGTCGTGCTCGAGCAGCTCGAAGCCGTCGCGCCCCTGCAGGTGCTCGACGTTGCTCCGCCGGCCGGTGATCAGGTTGTCGACGCAGAGCACCCGGTGCCCCTCGGCGAGCAGCCGCTCGCAGAGGTGGGAGCCGAGGAACCCGGCACCGCCGGTGACGATCGACGTCTTGGCGGGCGAGGCCGCCGCGAGGCCCGTCATGCGCGGCGCTCCCCGGCGGCGGCGGCCACCACCTGGAGGGTCGCCCGGGGGTCCGGCCCCTCGGGCTTGCGGCCGACCGACACGTAGCGCAGGCCCGCCGCCGCCACCTTCGGGGGCTCGTAGATGTTGCGCAGGTCGATCACCAGCGGCGTGTCGAGGAGCTTGCGGACCCGCTTCAGCTCGAGCTTCTGGAACTGGTTCCATTCGGTGAGGATGACCAGCGCGTCGGCGCCCTCGCAGGCCGCGTAGGGGTTGTCCACCAGGGTCGCGTCGGGCAGCTCGGCGGCGGCGGCGTCCATCGCTTCCGGGTCGAAGCAGCGCAGCTTCGCACCGCGCCGCGCCAGCTCGGCAGCGATCTCGATGGCGGGCGATTCCCGGATGTCGTCGGTGTCCGGCTTGAACGACAGGCCGAGCACGGCCAGGGTGGTGCCGTGAGCCGAGCCGCCGAGGGCTTCTTCCACCTTGTCCACCATGCGCGCCTTGGTCGCCTCGTTGACGTCGAGGACCGCCTCGATGATGCGGAAGCGCTGGCCGGCGTCGCGGGCGATCTGGGCCACCGCGCGGGTGTCCTTCGGGAAGCACGAGCCGCCGAAGCCGGGGCCGGCGTTGAGGAAGCGCGGCCCGATGCGCTGGTCGAGGCCCATGCCGCGGGCCACCACCTCGACGTCGGCGCCGAGGGCCTCGCACAGCGCCGCCACTTCGTTGATGAACGAGATCTTGGTGGCGAGGAAGCCGTTGGAGGCGTACTTGATCAGCTCGGCACTCTCGACGTTGGTGACCACGAAGGGCACGTCGGCGGTGGCCAGCGGCGAGTAGATGTCGAGCATCATCTCGATGGCCCGCGGATCGCGGCTGCCGATGACCACCCGGTCGGGCCGCTGGAAGTCCTCGATGGCCGAGCCCTCGCGCAGGAACTCGGGGTTGGAGACGACCGCGAACTCGTGGCTGCCGCCGCTCGTCTCGCGGATGATCTCCTCGACCATGCGGCCGGTGCCGATGGGCACCGTGCTCTTGGTGATCACCACCTTGTAGCCGTTGAGGTGCTCGCCGATCGAGCGTGCCACGTCGCGTACGAAGCACAGATCCGCCGAGCCGTCGGGCAGCGACGGGGTGCCGACGGCGATGAACACCGCGTCGGCTTTCTCCAGGGCGGGCCCCAGGGCGGTGGTGAAGGACAGCCGCCCCGCCTCCATGTTCTTGGCCACCAGCGTCGCCAGGCCGGGCTCGTAGATGGGGATCTCGCCGCGCGAGAGCGCCGCCACCTTGGCGGCGTCCTTGTCGACCCCGATGACGTTGACGCCGAAGTCCGCGAGGCAGGCCCCGGTGACCAGGCCGACGTAGCCGCTGCCGACGACACAGATGTTCATGGCGTTCCCCGCTCGGTTGTTGGCGCCAGGTTCACGGCTTCAGGCGGTGCCCACGGCGCGCTGGCGGTACCAGGCGACGAAACGGCGCAGCCCTTCGCGGATGGGGACCTTCGGTGCGTAGCCCAGCATGCGCGCCGCCTTCGACACGTCGGCGTAGGTGATCGGCACGTCGCCGGGCTGATCCGGAAGATAGTCGATCCGCGGCTCCACCTCAAGCTCCTCCGCGATCCAGTGCACGAGATCTGCCAGCGCGGTGGTCTCGGCGCCGCCGAGATTGAAGATCTCGAACCCGGGGGCGAGGTCCCGCGCCGCCACCAGGCCGTCCACGATGTCGTCGACGAAGGTGTAGTCGCGCCGGCTGGAGCCGTCGCCGTAGAGCGGCACGCGCTCGCCGCGGGCGACCAGGTCGGTGAACTTGTGGATCGCCATCTCCGGGCGCTGCGCCGGCCCGTAGACGGTGAAGAAGCGCAGGCAGGAGGTCTTCAGCCCGTAGAGGTGGTGGTAGTTGAAGCACAGCAGCTCGCCGGTGCGTTTGGTGGTGGCGTAGGGGCTGATCGGGTGGTCCACCGGGTCGTCCTCGGCGAACGGCACCTTCTCGTTGATGCCGTAGACCGACGACGAGGAGCCGAACACGAACACCCGCGGGCCGTGGTGGCGCGCCGCCTCGAGCAGGCGCAGTGTGCCGATGCAGTTGACGTCCTCGTAGAGGATCGGCTCGGCGAGGCTCGGGCGCACGCCGGCGCGGGCTGCCAGGTGCACCACGGAGGTGAAGTCGTTGCCGGCGAAGAGCCCCTCGACCAGCGCCTCGTCGCGGATGTCGCCCTCCACCAGCCGGTAGTCGGGGCGCTCGAGCAGCGGCGCCACGTTGCCGCGCTTGATGGCCGGGTCGTAGAAGGTGTTGAAGTCGTCGAGCACCGTGACCCGCTCCCCCTGGCCGAGGAGGCGGCGGGTGAGGTGGGAGCCGATGAAGCCGGCGCCGCCGGTGATCAGGGTGTGGGCGCTCATCGCGAGCCTCCCGAGGGTGGCGGCTCCGGCGGGGGGGCCGGCTCGCCGGCGGGTCCACCGAGGGGCTCGCCCTGGGGCGTGTCCCGGGGCGCGTTCTGGGGCTCGCTCCGGGGTTCGTTCGGCTCGTCCCGCGGGCCGCTCTCGGGAGCGGGAGCCTCCGGCTCGACGGGCGGCACCTCCTGGCCGCGCGGCAGCGGCTCCACCTCGCCCGCCTCCACCGCGTCCTCGTAGCGCCGCTCGATGCCGGCTTCCTGGCGGTTGCGGATCAGCCAGCGCAGCAGGCGCGACTCGTTGACACCGACCAGGATGTCCTCGACGGCGGTGTAGAGGGAGTCGTCGTTGATCAGCCGCGCCAGCGTGTTGTCGCCCTCGGTGATCTGGCGCGAGGCCACGTCGACCCGCTCGACGATGGCGCGGATCTCCTCGCTCACCTGGCGGCCGTACTCCTCGTCGGTGAGCAGGCGCTGCACCAGGCCTTCGGAGGTCTCGATCTCGTCGGAGAGGCGGCGCAGGCTCTCGGAGGTCTCGCGCAGGTTGGCGAGCACCTCGTCCACCTGCCGGGCCGACTCCGGATCGTTGAGCAGCTTCGGCAGCATGCCCTCGCCCTCGTCGGCCTTGGCCAGCACGCTCTCGAGACGGTCGAGCGAGCCTTCCACGCGTTCCGCCAGCTCGGCGTCGTTGAGCAGCCGCGGCAGGGCGCCGTCGCCGGTCTCGATCTTGGCGGCGATCGACTCCAGCGACTCCATGGTGGCCACGGTCGAGCTGATGAGCTGCTCGCCCTCCGGCGTGTCCTGGGTGAGCTGGCCGAGGATGCCCTCGCCGCGCTCCATGCGGCCCAGGATGTTGCGCAGCGAGAACGAGATGGTCGTGACGTTGTCCATCAGGTTCTCGCCCGAGGCGAGGAGCTGGTCGATGGAGCTGGCCGGCGCGGTGGAGATCTGCCCGCCGTCCGGGATCGGTGGCGCCTGCAGGCTGCCGGAGGACAGCTCGATGTACTTGTCCCCCAGCAGGCCCAGGGTCTTGATCTGCGCCTGGGAGTCCTCGCGGATGCGGTCGGCGTAGCGGCGCTCGACGGTGATCCATACCCGCAAGTCGTTCTCGCCCGGCTCCTCCGGCAGGATCACCTCGGTCACCCGGCCCACCGAGACGCCGTTGAGCTGCACCGGGTTGCCGGGGTTCAGGCCGCTGACGTCGTTGAACAGGATGTAGTAGTCGTTCTTGCGGGCGAACAGGCTGCTCTGCTCACCGATCAGCAGGATGCCCACGACGAATACGACGACCGCCGCGATCACCAGCAGTCCCACCATCCATTCCCGTCTTCGCCTCCGCGCCATGGGTTCTCGTCAGCTCCCGGTCTGCTGGTTCTGCGGCCGCCCGCCATCACTCTCTTCCCGGCCGGCCAGGAAGTCGGCAAACTCCGCATCATCGCACGACTCGGCCTCCGCCCAGGTGCCGAAGAAGCGAAAGCGGCCTTCGGCGAGGTATGCGAGACGGTCGCCCACCAGCCGTGCCAGCGGGATGTCGTGGGTCACCACCACGGCGGTCACCCCGACACTCTCCTGCACGTCGCGGATCAGCCGCCCGATGGTGGCCGAGGTCACCGGGTCGAGGCCGGTGGTGGGCTCGTCGAACAGCACCACCTCCGGGTCGAGCACCAGGGAACGGGCGAGCGCCACGCGCTTCTTCATACCGCCGGACAGATCCGACGGCATCTTGTCCTCGATGCCCGACAGGCGCACCATCTGCAGCCGGTCGGCGACCCGTTGGCGGACCTCCTCGTCGCCCATGGCGGTGTGCTCGCGCAGCGGGAAGGCGACGTTGTCGAGCACGTTCATCGAGTCGAACAGCGCGCCGCTCTGGAACAGCATGGCGATGCGCTTGCGCAGCGGGAACAGGTCGCGCTCCTCGAGGTCGGTGACGTTGACGCCGTCGAACACCACCGAGCCGCCGTCCGCCGGCTCGAGGCCGTTGAGCTGGCGCAGCGTCACGCTCTTGCCGGTGCCCGAGCGGCCGAGGATCACCAGGCATTCGCCGCGCTCGATGTCGAAGTCGAGGCGGTCGAGGATCGTGCGCTTGCCGTAGCGCTTGGTGAGGCCCCGCACCTGGAACAGGGGGGCGGGGAGGGTTTCGGCGGCGATGCTCATCGCTAGGGGGCTTGCCTCAGGTGATGACGTAGAACAGCTTGGTGAGGAAGAAGTCGGAGACCAGGACGAGGATCGCGGCGAGCACCACCGTGTTGGTGGTGGCGCGGCCGACGCCGTCGGCGCCGCCCTCGGCGTGGAGGCCATTGTAGCAACCGACGATGGCGATGAAGTAGCCGAAGAAGATGGATTTGCCGATGCCGCTGCAGACGTCGGCGATGGTGAGCGACTCGACGACGTCGTTGAAGTAGAGCCCGGCGGTGAGCTCGAGCTGCAGCACGGCCACGATCATGCCGCCGAGGATGCCGAGGAAGTCGCCGAGGACGGTGAGCGCCGGCAGCATGACCAGGGTGGCGACGAGCTTCGGCACCACCAGCTTCTTCACCGGGTCCGAGGCCATGGAGCGCAGCGCCGCCACCTGTTCGGTGACGTTCATGGTGCCGATCTCGGCGGTCATGCCGGCGCCGATGCGTCCGCCGACGACGAGGGCGGTGAGCACCGGCGAGAGCTCCCGCACCAGCGACTTCGAGACCACGGTGCCGATGTAGTACTTGATGCCGAGGCTCGGCAGCGAGAGCGCCGTCTGCAGCGCCATCACCATGCCGGTGAAGGTGGTGGTGATGGCGGCGACCCCCAGGGAGCGTACGCCGATCTGGTACATCTGCTGCGTCCACAGCCCCACCTCGTAGCGTGGCCGCACCATGGCGGCGAACGCGTGGACGGTCAGCAGGGCGAGCCCCCCCGTCTTGGTGGCGATTTCGCGCAGTCGGTCGATCATCAGTGGATCGAGCGCCAGAGCAAGGCGTGGGCCAGCCCGAAGACGGCGTCGGCGGCGGCGGCGCTCCACAACCCGGCCCAGGCGGGCTCCCGCGCGGCGGCCACGGCGAAGACGATCGCTCCGGCAAGGCGCCCGGCGACGGCGACGCCGATGATCCCGCTGTAGCGTCGCGGGTCGCGCGCCGCGATCAGGTAGAGCGCCGCCAGCATCGTCAGCAGCAGCGCCAGCAGCCACAGGTAGAAGGGGGCCCCGGGCAGCGGCAGGTCGAACCGCTCGGCGAGACCCTGGGGAGCGGCGACCATCAGCACCGCGAACACCAGATCGTAGAGCGCACCGAGCACCAGGCTCACCCGCAGCAGCCGCAGCAGGAAGAAGCGGCGGGCAAAGCGGGCGAGGTCGGGCATGGGCGGCGATCTTACCGCGGCTGGCTGCGGGCCGGCGGGAGGGGTGGCCGTTCCGCTGGGCGGGTGGAGGCGGTGGGGCTGGGACGCGCGGCTGCTCGGAGAGGGGGCGATGGCGGGCCTGTTGGCGCACACCTCGCGCGGCAGCCGGGATTTACGCAGCCCTTCCAAAGGCTGGGCCCCGAAGCAGCTCAGCTCGCCAGCGGGTGCACCTGCTGATCGATCCGGTCCCCTCCCTGCCGCCGTGCCTCTTCCAGGTCGAAATCCATCTGAAGACCGAGCCGGAAGCGTTCGGAGGTGCCGAAGTAGCGGGCGAGCCGCAGGGCCGTATCGGGGGTGACGGCGCGCTGGCCGAGCACGATCTGGTTTACGCGTCTCGGCGGCACCCGCAGGTCCCGCGCTAACCGATTCTGGCTCATGCCCAGAGGCTTGAGGAACTCCTCCAGAAGGACCTCGCCGGGATGGATGTTGGGAAGGCGGTCGGTCATCTCGATCTCAGTGGTAGTCGACGCCTCAGCACACGTCGCGCATAACGTGGCGCGTCACGAGGAATCTTCCGTCCCGGGCAGGAGTGGCACAATCTCCGGCATGAGCAGACTGCGACGAGGGCTCGCCACCGTGTGCGCCGTGCTGTACCTGCTGCCCGCCACGCTGATCCTGGGGTCGCTGGCCGTGGTCGTGGCGTGGGTTCCGCCGCGGGGGAACGGGGTGGCCCTGCTGGCGCGGATCTGGGCGCGCGGGCTGCTCGCCGCCGCCGGAGTCCGGGTACGGATCGAGGGCGTCGAGCGGCTGGAGCGGCGGCGCGGGTACCTCTTCATGCCGAACCACCAGAGCTACTTCGACGTGGTGGCGATGCTCGCCGCGATCCCCGGTACCTACCGCTTCGTCGCCAAGCGCAGCCTGTTCGGGATTCCCATCTTCGGCTGGGCGCTGTGGGCCGGCGGCTTCATCCCCGTCGACCGCCACGACCGCAGCCGCGCCCGCGACATCTGGAAGGCGGCCGGCGACCGCCTGGCCCGCGGCGCCTCGGTGCTCTTCTACCCGGAGGGCACCCGCTCGCGCACCGGGTTGATCGGCCCCTTCCATCGCGGCGCCTTCCTGGTGGCGCTGAAGACCGGCGCCCCCATCGTCCCCACGGGGGTGTCCGGAGCCCACGAGGTGATGCCCCCCGGCACCCTGTGGATCACCCCCGGCACCATCTCCCTGCGCTTCGGCGAACCCCTCGACCCCGGCGAGTACAGCGTGCGCGAGAAGGACGCGCTGGTGGCGCGGGTGCGGGCAACGGTCTCGGAGCTGTCCGGCGTGGCGTTCGAGCCGGAGGGTAGGGGAGCGGCGTAGCTCCCCTGTGCGTCTTCGGTCACGTGCCGCAGATGTCCTCGGCGGCGGCCACACGTCGATAGCATGGTGTTCGTCTATCATTTCGAGGACCATCCGGAGTATGGCGAAAGGGTGGGGAATTTCTTTCGCAGCGTGGAGGATGGCCACAGCCGCATCGTGGCATCGGTCCTGGCGCTCTCCGAGATCCTCGTGTTGCCGAAGCGAGTCGGGCGACAGGATCTCGTGGATCGGTATCGAAGCTGATTCCACGCTCAGCCGCGCCTCGTCCTGCTGGACGTCGATGAACGCGTCGCCGAGGTCGCCGCCGATCTCCGGGCCGACGGCAACTTGCGAACGCCGGACGCGTTGCACCTGGCCACCGCCGTCGTGGCGGGTGCCGACGGCTTCGTCACCGAGGATCAGCGCATGCGGCGTGCCCACCCTGCCTGTCTGAGCGTGGGCGCCGCACTGCAGCGGCTCGAATGGCGCCTTTCCTAGGCCGAGGGATCGAAGCGCAGGGCGGGGTTGTTGCGCGCCTCGTCGAGGTAGTTGCGCACGTGGGCCAGCAGCTCCTTGGAGATCACCTCGTCCACCAGGGCCCGGCGCAGCAGCACCACCGCCGCGGTCGCCTCCTGGTGCAGGTCCTTGCTGCGCAGCGCGCCGTCGAGCCCCCGGGCCACCCGCCGGAACTTCTTCTTCTCGCCGGCGGCGAGATAGAGCTCGGCGAGATCGAGGCAGGCGAGGGCGGCGTCGTAGCCGACGCCCTTGCGCGCGAAACCCTCCAGGGTGGCGACGAGCTGGCGCTCCGCCTCCCGCCAGTCCTGGCGGCTGCGGGCCAGCCGGCCGGCGAGCCAGCGACGCCGGAGCTGGGTCCAGTCGTCCGGGAACCGGTCGTAGAGCGGCTGGTTCTTACGGAAGGCCTCCTCCGCCTCCTCGAAGCGGCCGGCGTCGCACAGGTAGAGGGCGACGTTGTGGCGGGCACAGAGGTGCAGGCGGCGCTCGCGGATGGGGTCGATGAGGGGAAGCGCCTGGGAGACGATCTCGAACGCCTGCTCCGGCTCCGCCTTCGCCGAGTGGATCGCTCCGAGGGTGATCAGGCTCTGAATCAGGCTGGTGCGCTCGCCCAACTGGTGGAAGCGGAGGATCGCCCGGCTCTCCAGGGCCTCCGCCTGTCGGAACCGACCTTGGGCTAGGCACAAGACGGCCTCTAGATAGTCGATGTCCGCGAGGATCCGCGGGTGGAGGACTGACTCCTCATCGGCCAGACTGCGGGCGTGCTTCATGTAGGAGTCGGCTGGTTGGAGGTCGCCCCGGGCGCGGAGGCTGTTCGCGACATGGGCCGCAGCGAGGGCGCGCAGTGCCCGGGTTCGTTCGCCACCGCGGCAGGCCACGGCGTAGGCCAGGTGCGCGTGGTGCTCGGCTTCCTTCGGCTTTCCCGGCATCGCCTTCCACGACCGGGCGAGGAGCTCCTCGACGACCAGCGGGTGGCGGTACCAGGCGCGCGCCTTCTCGATCACCGCCAACCGCCTCCGCGGTGGATGCTTGAAGAGCGCCCGCAGCTCCCGCTTCACCTTCTCGCGGGCCTCGCGGCTCTCCGCTTCGGGTCGCAACCTGCCGAGGGTGGCGGGCAGGCGCAGGTCCGGCAGCCTGGGCAGACCTTCGCCGCCGCGGGGTGGCTGCCACTCCTGCCACGCCATGCTGCACTCCGGGCAGAGCTTGAACAGGTGCGGCAGGACCTCGCGCTGGACCTCGACGGGCCAGCCCTCGCCGCTCCACAGCTTCTCGAGCAGGTCCGGCCCGAGGTGCTTTGTTGAAGACATACGTTCTCCTCGAAGATTCTTCATCCTACCGCTTGGTGCTGCACCCTCACCAGAACGTGACAGCGGCCGGCACCGGAGCGCCGGCCGCTGTACGCGCCTAGCCTGCCGGGTCCATGTCGGGACGGAGCTCGGTCGCGCCGCCGTCCGGGTCCGTCGGCGAACTGTTCGCCTCCGAGCCGCCGAGTGGGCCCATGCCCGGCCCCAACTCCGTCGAGCCGTCGGGCGGATCGTCGGTGCTACCTGCGCGCACCGCCTCGGGGCCGAGCACCGCCTGGAGCAGGGCGGAGAGCAGGTGCCCGATGCTGCAGTCGCCCTGCAGGGCCGATCCGGGCGAGCAGGGGCCGTCGGCCTGCGGGGCCGCGGCCAGGGTGAGGGGGGCTGCCAGGAGCAGCGCGAGGAGCAGGGCGAGGCCGGTGCGTCGGACCTTCATCGGGGGAACCTCCCATCGGCCGGCGCGCCGGTTGCGGCACCACGCCCCAACCCGGCCGGCCGTCCACAAAGGTTGCACCAGGAAGTGCCTTGTTGCCGAGTTTTTCGACAACGAGCCGGCAACGGAGGCGCAACAGCATGCATCCGTGCACCCCCCTGCAGGCTCCGGACGGGGCGCCGTATTCCCTTGGCGACGCAACCGGGGAGACGCGCATGGGGAAAAACGACGACGACGGAGCCGGGGAACGCCGCGTCACCGGCAGGCCGACCGGCGGGGGCGCCTATCCCCACCTCTGGGTGGTGCGGGCGCCGATCCTCCAGTGGATCTCCAGGGCCGATCTTCCCTTCGTCGACCAGTGGCTCGGGTTCGCCGCCGGCCAGGCGGGGGAGGGCGCGGTCCCGGCTCCCTCGCTGGACGCCGCGGGGGCGGCTCTCGCGGCCGACCTCGCGTGGCTCGGCGATTTCCTCGCCTGGCTCGGCGCCTACCGGGAGAACGCGGATCTGCGCCGGGATTCCGACCGGCGGGTGGGCCTGGTCGCGGAAGCGGCGGCGGGGTGGCTCGTCGTGCCGGTGGCGGCGCTGGCGGAGCGCTTCGGTCCGGTACCGCCCACCTGGAACGAGGAGGAGGCGCTGCGGCGCCAGAGCCGCCTGTTCCTGCCGGAACGCTTCTGGGCCGGCCTCGAGTGGATGGTTTCGCTGGCCTACGTCACCGGCGCCTACTACGAGACGCCGGACATCGACCCCGAGCTGCATCTGCCGACGCTGCTGGAGGTGGGGAAGACCGAGGCCCAGGTGCTGCTCGCCAACGCCGGGTCGCTGGCCGCCGAGCCCGCGGTGGCGGACGAGGAGATCGCCCTGCTGGCGCGGGTCGCCGCGGTGCTCTCGAAGATCAGCGCGCTGCACCCGTTCCGGGTTCCCGAGGCCGGCGACCGCTGGGCCCGGCGCCCGGCAGTGCCGTCCAGGAGGTCGTGAGGTCCTCGCCCCGTGCGCCACGTGGTGGCCGTCGCCTCCCGGCCAGGGAGCGTCGGCAAGTCGATGGGGACGGTGAACGCGGGTGACCTGGCCCGGTCCGATGGGCCGCGTGGTGCTACACTGATGCGCAGTCGGTTACCCACAGAATCGAGAGTGAGCCCGATGGCGTTCCTGCCGGCGAGGGACACGTATTACCGCATTTACGCGAAGCACAGCGGCAAGTGCGTCACGATCAGGAACGCGTCACCACACAGGGGGGAGCCGGTGGTGCAGCGCGCGATGGAACCGGACGCGGCGCACCAGCTGTTCTCGATCCGCCCCATGGGCGAGGACCACTTCGCGATCACGGCGAAGAATAGCAACCACAACCTCGACGTCGCCCGCGCCTCGCACGATGACGGGGCGGCGCTGATCCAGTGGGAGCGCAGCGACCACGTCTGGAACGAGCACTTCCGCTTCGTGCGCGCGGGCGACGGCTTCTACAAGCTCCAGGTCTGCCACAGCAACAAGTACATCGTCCCACGCGACCAGTCGAGCGGCGACGTCGACTTCGTCCAGTCGAGTGACGCCGGGGGCGACTTCGCGAAGTTCAAGCTCGTCGCCGACGGCGCGGCTTACGACAGCATCACGGGCCGCGATCTCGTCACCGACACCAGCGAGATGATGCGGACCGCGGTCCTCGGCATCATCGGCTTCGTGCCCGAGGTGGGTTCGGGGATCAAGTTCTTGACCGGTTTTCTGTGGCCGGCGCAAGACGCCGGAATGCTCGTCTGGAGTCAGATGAAGCGCTTCGTCACCGATCTCGTGCGCGAGATGATCGCGCAAGAGCGGGTGATCGAGCTGGGGAAGAAGCTCGCAGGGCTGCGCAACCTGTTGCGGTCCTACGAGAGCACGTCGTTCGGTAGCGACCAGAAGGCGCAGTTCTTCACCTCCCTGCTCGCCGAGTTCGACCTGGCGGAGCCGTACTTCTTCGACCCGCGCAATCCCGAACAGCAGCTCCCGTACTTCGTTGCGCTCGGCACCCTCCATCTCGCGACGCTCCGCGAGCAGTGCGTCTCGTACGAGAAGATCTACGGAAAGCCCGATCCGGACGAGGCGAAACATCTCGAGCTGCTGCAGACGAAGATCCGGGAGTACACGGCGGCGGCGAAGACGAGTCGTGCGCGGGCCATGAAGTGGCGCGCCGATCAGATCGGTGTCGAACATACGACCGAAACGACCCTCACGAGGGTTCACGTCTGGACCGCGTTCGACCGCTATGACGGATGGCGTGCGTCGTGGCAGTACAACAGCACGACCGGCGGCCACTACGATGCGGAGCAGCTCGCCCGCGCCTCGGCGGCGAACCGTCTGCAGCAGGTCCGCGGCGGGTGGGGCTCGGAGCTCGAGCGCTTCCTGGCGCCGGCGTTTCTCTGGAAGTATCTCGACCCGACGACGACCGAGAAACCGAAGCGTATGCCGGTCGACATCACGACCGGTCCGTGGGGCGGCGGTCGGGAGCGGGAGTTCGCGGACGATCCGAACGGGCAGCCGATCACGAGCGTCGTCATCCACGCGGGAACTCGCGTCGACGGCGTCGAGATCTTCTACGGCGGCGTCTCCGGCGGTCTGCACGGACAGGTTGGAGGGGAGAGACACCAGCTCGACCTGGAGCCGGGCGAGAAGATCGTCGGCGTGCGCGTGCGCGGCGGCGAAGGGGTCGACTTCCTCCAGTTCGAGACGAACCACGGCCGCTGGGTGGGCGGCGGCGGGAGGGGCGGCGTCTACGTCATCGGCGATCCACCCGACGAGGCGGGCGCGTCGCTGTACCGGATCTTCGGCCGGCAGGGAACGAGGCACGTGGCCGCGATCGGCTGCACCTGGCGCTATCACCGCGACGAATGACGTTCTGGTGAACGGCGCGACCGGCGCGGGTTTTGCGCCCGTTCGCCACCGGCGGGTGCCGACCCGCGTGCTACGATCGCAGGCATGTCGCGGGAGCTCGAGACCAGGGTCTGGGAGGCGCTGAAGCACGTTCGCTATCCGGGGATGAGCCGGGACATCGTGTCGTTCGGGTTCGTCGAGAAGGTCGCGGCCGAGGGCGACGCGGTGACCGTCCGGCTGCGCCTGTCGACCCACAATCCGGAGGCCGCCGAGCAGGTGCGGAGCGAGGTGGGGGAGGTGCTCTCCGGTCTCCAGGGCGTCGGTCGCCACGAGGTGGATCTGCAGGTCGCCAAGCCGCCCAAGGCGCCGCCGCCGGCCGCCGGTGCCCAGGCGGCGGTGTCCCGCGGCGAGAACCTGATCCCCGGCGTGCGCCACGTGGTGGCCGTCGCCTCCGGCAAGGGCGGCGTCGGCAAATCGACGGTGGCGGTGAACCTGGCGGTGGCGCTGGCGAAGCTGGGGCACACCGTCGGCCTGCTCGACGCCGACATCTACGGCCCGTCGCTGCCGACCATGTTCGGCATCCAGCAGCGGCCCCGCGTGATGGGCGGCAACCGCATTCTGCCGTTCGACAAGTTCGGCGTGCGCGTGATGTCCCTCGGCTTCGTGCTCGACACCGACACGCCGGTGATCTGGCGCGGGCCGATGGTGATGCGCGGCATCGAGCAGATGCTCGGCGACGTCGAGTGGGGCGAGCTCGACGTGATGGTGGTCGACCTGCCCCCCGGCACCGGGGACGCCCAGCTCACCATCAGTCAGCGCGTGCCGCTGTCCGGCGCCGTGGTCGTCACCACCCCCCAGGACGTGGCGCTGATCGACGCCCGCAAGGGCCTCGCCATGTTCCGCAAGCTCAACGTCCCGGTGGTCGGCATCGTCGAGAACATGTCGGGCTTCGTCTGCCCCCACTGCGGCGAGGAGACCGACGTCTTCAAGCGCGGCGGCGGCGAGCGCACCGCCGAGCTGCTGGAGACCGCCTTCCTCGGCCGCGTGCCCCTCGACGCCGCCATCGTCGAAGGCGGCGACGCCGGGGTGCCGATCGTCGTCTCCCAGCCCGACGGGCCCCACGCCCAGGCGTTCCAGCGCATCGCCGAGGCCGTGGTCGCGGAGGTGGCCCGCTCCGCCGACCGGCCCCAGCTCTCGATCGTCTGAACGGCCGCGGAGCGCCTGCCGGCTTGGCCGTCGCCGTCATCGCCGACGCCCACGTGGGCGGCCCCGGAGGCGACGCCGCCCCCCTCGTCGCCCAGCTCGACGCGCTGGCCGTCGGAGCCTGCGAGCGCCTGGTGCTGCTCGGCGACCTGTTCCAGGGCTGGATCGGTTTCCGCCGCTTCGAGACCCCCGACATCGCCGCCGTCACCGCCGCCCTGGAGCGGCTGCGCGCCCGCGGCGTGCGGGTCGATTGCATCGAGGGCAACCGCGACTTCTTCCTCGCCGGCAGCGCCTACGCCGCCGCCTTCGACGCGGTGGTCCCCGAGGTCGCCTTCACCGCCGGCGGCGTGCGCTACCTGGCGATCCACGGCGACGGCCTCGACGACCGCGACTGGCAGTACCGTTTCTGGCGCGCCGCGTCGAAGAGCTGGCTGTCGCGCCAGCTCGTCTCGCGCACGCCGCGGCGCCTCGCCCGGCGCCTGGTGGCGAGCACCGAGGAGCGCCTGTCGCGCACCAACTTCAAGCACAAGGTGCGCATCCCCGAGGAGGTGGTGCGCCGCTACGCCGCGTCGCGCCTGGCCGAGGGCCACGACGTGCTGCTGCTCGGCCACTTCCACGAGGAGCACCGCTGGACGGTGCCCGGCGGCGAGGTGCACCTGCTCGAGGCGTGGTTCACCAGCCGGCGGATCGAGTGGTTCCCGCCGCCGGAGGCGCGCCCGTGACCGCCGCGGCCAGGCTCACCGTCACCCTCACCGGCACCGGCACCTCCACCGGCGTGCCGCGCATCGCCTGCGACTGCGCCGTGTGCACCTCCCCCGACCCGCGCAACCGGCGCCTGCGCGCCGGCGTGCGCATCGACGTGGGGCCGGGGCCGGCGGGCCCCGGCGGCACGGTACTGGTCGACACCTCGCCGGACCTGCGCCAGCAGGCCCTCGCCCACGATCTGCGCCGGGTCGACGCGGTGCTCTTCACCCACGCCCACGCCGACCACATCTACGGTCTGGACGACCTGCGCATCTTCAACTTCCTGCAACGCGCCCACCTGCCGCTCCACGGCTCGGCGGCGACACTCGACGCCGTGCGCCGCTACTTCGCCTACGCCTTCGAGCCCGGGCAGCAGGGCGGCGGCAAACCACGCTTCGAGCTGCGGCCGGTGCGCGCGCCGTTCGAGGTGCTCGGCCAACGCGTGGTGCCGGTGCCGGTGCTGCACGGCGAGATGGAGGTCTTCGGCTACCGCCTCGGCGGGTTCGCCCTGGTCACCGACGTCAACCACGTCCCGGAGTCGAGCCTGGCGCTTCTCGGCGGCCTCGAGGTGCTGGTGCTCGGGGCGCTGCGCTACCGTCCCCATCCGACCCACTTCCACCTCGAGGAGGCGATCGCGGTGGCCGGGCGCATCGGCGCGCGGCGGACGCTCTTTACCCACCTGTGCCACGACGTCGACCACGCCGCCCCCGCCGTGGACCTGCCCCCCGGCGTCGAGCTCGCCCACGACGGGCTGCGTTTCGAGGTGGCGGGGGAGGCCGCCGGAGACGAGGGCCCCGGGGCGGCGGCCGCCGCCGGTGCCGCCGCCGGACGAAGGGTGGACCCTGCCTCTCGAGGCTCCCGGTGAGCCTGCGCCATCTGCGGGTGACCTCCCGCGGCATCGAGATCCCGGCCGGCCGGCGAGTCGCCGGCCCGGTGCGGGTGCCGCCGTCGAAGAGCCTGACCCACCGGGTCTTCAACCTGGCGCTTCTCGCCCGGCGGCCGCTCACCGTGGAGCACCCCCTCGACGCCGAGGACACGCGCCTGTTCCGGCAGGCCCTGGAGCGCCTCGGCTGGCGGGTGGAGCCGGTGGGGGAGCAGGCCGGCGGGGGGGCGGCGGACGGGCTGCGCCTGGTGCCCGGCGAGCTGCCCGCCGCGGCCGCGATCGACTGCGGCAACGCCGGCACCATGTTCCGCTTCCTCGTCGCCTCCCTCGCGGTGCTGCCGGGGCGCTGGATCCTCGACGGCACGCCGCGGCTGCGCGAGCGCCCGGTGGCGGCGCTGGTCGCGGCGTTGCGGGCGCTGGGTGGGCGCATCGAGTACGTGGAGCGGGAGGGCTGCGCCCCCCTCGCCATCACCGGCGGACGCCTGGCGGGTGGGCGGGTGGAGCTCGACGCCGGCACCTCCAGCCAGTTCCTCTCCGCCCTGCTGATGGCGGCCCTCCGGGCCGAGGACGTCGTGACGGTGGAGGTGGCGGCGCTCACCTCCGAGCCGTACGTCGATCTCACCCTCGACGCGGTGGCCGCCTTCGGCGGCCGGATCGAGCGGAGGGCGCGCGGCTTCCGCATCGAACCGGGCATCCCGGCGCCGCCCGCCGCCTTCGCCGTCGAGGGCGACTGGTCCGCCGCCTGCTACCCGGCCGCCGCGGCGGCGCTCACCGGCGGGCGCGTCACCCTGCTCGGTCTGGCCCGGGAGTCGCGGCAGGGCGACCGCGGCTTCCTCGAGATCCTCACCGCGCTGGGGGCCGAGGTGGCATGGAGCACCGGCCCCGGGGGCGACGAGCTGACCGTGCGCGGCACCGGGAGGCTGCGGGGGGCGGACGTTTCGCTGGCCTCCATGCCCGACCAGGTGCCCACCCTGGCCGCCCTCGCCCCGTTCGCCCACGGCACCACCCGCATCCGGGAGGTGCCCCACCTGCGGGTCAAGGAGAGCGACCGCCTGGCCGCCATGGCCGAGGGGCTCGGCCGTCTCGGTGCCGAGGTCGAGGAGCGGCCGGACGGCCTGGTGATCCCCGGCGTGTGGAGCACCGGCGCACCGCCGCCGCCGCCGGCACCGATCGCCGTCGATCCGCACGACGACCACCGCATCGCCATGAGCCTCGCCCTCACCGGCCTGGTGCGGCCCGGCGTGCTGGTGACCCGTCCGGAGACCGTGGGCAAGTCGTACGCGGCGTTCTGGCAGCACCTCGACTCCGTGCTCGGCTAGCGCCGCGGCCCGGGTGGCGCCGCGCACCGACGCGCCGGAGCGTTGCTTCCGAAGGAACATTTCTGCGCTACCATGACCGCGCAGTCCTGCAACCTTCGTGTCATGACCGGGCCTGGGATCCTCCACGCCGCGCTCGCTCCCGGCGACGCCGCCTCGCTGCGGCCGTTCCCCGAAGCGCTGCGCACCGACCGCGACCGCCTCGCCGCCGTGCTGCAGGCGGCGGCCCTGGTGGCGCATCTCGAGCACGCCGGGGCCCACCTGCCGGACGGCTGGTCCGGAGCCCGCATGGGCGGCGACGGCGTGCTGCGCGTCCCCGAGGTGCGCCCCGGACCCCTGCGGCGCCTGCCTCAGCAGCTCTTGCTCGAGTTCGTCGCCCGCTGCTTCCGCACCCGCGG
>DATACC010000049.1:0-8197 GCA_036259255.1 Thermoanaerobaculia bacterium
CGGCCGGCCCCCGGGCCCGCGGGCCGCTGGGGCGCCCCGAGCCGGAGCGGGAGTCGCGGCCGGGGCGCTCGCGGGCCGTGGCCACCGGCGGGATGTCGACCGGCTCGGCCTCGGGGCCGCTCGCCTCCTGGGCCAGCTTCACCGCCGCCATGGCGATCTCCATCACGTCGAACTCCTCGGCCAGCGATTCGACCACCACGCGGTAGGAGTCGAGCTCGCCGGCCAGCAGCGCTTCGCGCAGGGAGGCGCGCACGAGGTCCAGGCGGCGGGCCCGCAGGTCGGCCACCGTGGGCACCTGGCCGATGGCGATCTTGCGACGGGTCAGGTGCTCGATGTTGCGGAGCTGCCGGTGCTCCCGGGGCTCGGCCAGGGTGACCGCCACACCCTCGCGGCCGGCCCGGCCCACCCGGCCGATGCGGTGGACGTAGGATTCCGGCGCCGAGGGCACGTCGTAGTTGATGACGTGGGTGAGCTGGGGGATGTCGAGGCCGCGGGCCGCCACGTCGGTGGCCACCAGCAGCTCGGCCACGCCGGTGCGCAGCTTGTGCATCACCCGGTCGCGCTGCTCCTGGGTGAGCCCGCCGTGGATCGCCTCCACCCGGTAGCCGTGGGCGGCGAGCATGCGGGAGACCTCGTCCACCTCGTTGCGGGTGCGGCAGAAGACGATGGCCGCCTCCGGGCTCTCGAGATCGAGCACCCGGCCGAGCGCCGCCGGCTTGTGCGCCCGCGCCACGATGTAGGCCGTCTGGCGCACCAGCGGCGCCTCCCCCGCCGGCACCGGCTCGCGGGCGATCTCGATGCGCACCGGGTCGCGCAGGTGGCGCCTGGCCAGGCTCGCGATGCGCGACGGCAGGGTGGCCGAGAAGAGCACCGTCTGTCGCTCCGCCGGCGTCTCCGCCAGGATCGCCTCCAGGTCCTCGGCGAACCCCATGTCGAGCATCTCGTCCGCCTCGTCGAGCACCACCGTCGCGACGCCCTCGAGGCTGAGCGTGCCGCGGCGCAGGTGGTCGAGGGCGCGGCCCGGCGTCGCCACCACCACGTCGATCCCCCGCTTCAGCGCCCGGAGCTGCTGCGAGTACGACTGCCCACCGTAAATCGGCAGCACCTTGGTGCCGAGGCCGCGCCCGTAGCGGTGCACCGCCTCGGCCACCTGCATCGCCAGCTCCCGCGTGGGCACCAGCACCAGGGCCGACGGCTGGGCCCGCGGCCCCGTACCCGCATCCTGGGCCATGCGGTGCAGCAACGGCAGGGCGAAGGCTGCCGTCTTGCCGGTGCCGGTGGCCGCCTGGCCGATGAGGTCGCGCCCGGTGAGCAGGTGCGGGATCGTCTCGCTCTGGATGGCGGTGGGTTCCTCGTAGCCGAGCTCGGCGAGGACCTCGACCAGGCGCGCGTCGAGGCCGAGGGTGTCGAAGCCGGGGGTGGAGTCGTCCGGAGTGGCGGCGTCGGGAGTGGCGGCGGCCGGCGCCTCGGCTGGGGACGGGGTGATCTCTGAATCGGCGGGTCGGGTCATGGCTCCGTTCGCATTCAATCGTCGTTCCGCGGCTGCGTGGGAGGGCGAGCCCGGGGCGGGAAAGGGCGTCGCTGGAGAGGCGATCATAGCCGGCGGGCGCCCCATCCCCCACCGGTCCCTTGCGTATACTGCCGGACCGCCCCGGACCGCCGCGGCGCACCCCAGCCTCCCCATGCCTCTACCCGTCGTCATCGACTGCGACCGCCTCGCCAAGGGCTTCGGCGGCGCGCCGCTGTTCCAGGGGCTCTCCTTCACCCTCCACGAGGGCGACCACGTGGGGCTGGTGGGACCGAACGGCTCCGGTAAGTCGACGCTGCTCGGCATCCTCGCCGGACAGATCGAGCCCGACGCCGGCGAGGTGCGCACGCGCCGCCACCTGCGGGTGGGCTCCGTGCCCCAGGACCCGGTGTTCGCCCCCGGCCGCACGGTGGAAGAGGTGGTCGAGGAGGCCCTGGCCGGGCTCGGCTCGGTGGACGCGGCGGAGCACCACCGCCGCCTGGCCGTCACCCTGGGCAAGGTGGGCTTCACCGATCCCGGGCAGCGCACCGAGACCCTGTCCGGCGGCTGGCGCAAGCGGCTGGCGATCGCCCGCGAGCTGGCCACGGAGCCCGACGTCCTGCTCCTCGACGAGCCGACCAACCACCTGGACGTCGAGTCGATCCTCTGGCTCGAGGACCTCCTGCGCCGCGAGGCGCGGGCCTTCGTCGTGGTGAGCCACGACCGCTACTTCCTGGAGGCGGTGGCCCGGCGCGTCGTGGAGCTCGACCCGCGCTACCCGGAGGGGCTGTTCGCGGTGGACGGCAGCTACGCCGAGTTCCTCGAGGCCCGCGACGAGCGGCTGAGCCGCGACGAGGTCTACCGCTCCACGCTGGCCAACCTGGCGCGGCGCGAGGTGGAGTGGCTGCGCCGCGGCCCCAAGGCCCGCACCTCGAAGTCCAAGGCCCGCATCGACGCCGCCGAGGAGCTGTTCGGCGAGCTCGACGCCGCCACCGAGCGCACCCGCACCGCCACCGCCGGCATCGACTTCACCGCCTCCGGCCGGCGCACCCGGCGCCTGTGGGTGGGCCGGGGTCTCACCAAGACGTTCGCGGGACGGCCGGTCTTCGAGAACCTGGACCTGCTGCTCAGCCCCGGCAAGCGGATCGGCGTGGTGGGCAGGAACGGCTCCGGCAAGACGACCCTGCTGCGCATCCTGGTCGGCGAGCTCGAGCCGGACGCCGGCACCATCGAGCGCGCCGACGGGCTGCGGGTGGTCTACTTCGAGCAGAACCGCGAGAGCCTGGACCCGGAGCTCACCCTGGAGCAGACCCTCACCCTGGGCGGCGCGCGGGCGGACCACGTGGAGTTCCAGGGCCGCTCGCTCCACGTGGCCTCCTGGGCGAAGCGCTTCCTGTTCCCGCCCGAGCGGCTGCGCAGCCCGGTGGGCCAGCTCTCGGGCGGCGAGAAGGCCCGCGCCCTGCTCGCCCGGCTGATGCTCCGTCCGGCCGACGTCCTGGTGCTCGACGAGCCCACCAACGACCTCGACATCCCCACCCTCGACGTGCTGGAGGAGGCCCTGCTCGAGTTCACCGGCGCCCTGGTCCTAGTCACCCACGACCGCTTCCTCCTCGACCGCGTGTCGACCGAGATCCTCGCGCTGTCCGGCGGCGAGGGCGGCGGGCGCGCCGAGCGCTATGCCGACCTCGAGCAGTGGTTGGAGGCCCGCCGCCGGCGCCCGGAGCGGGTCGCCAGTGAGCCGCCGAGCGGCCGGGAACGGTCGGCGCCTGCCGACGGGGGGAGACCGAAGGCGAAGAAGCTCTCCTACCACGAGCAGCGGGAGTGGGACGGCATGGAGGCGGCCGTGCTCCAGGCCGAGGCCCGCCTGGAGGAAGCCGAGCAGGCCGCCGCCGACCCGGCCATCGCCACCGATCCCCAGGCCCTCCAGGAGCGCAGCCTGGCGCTCGACGAGCGCCGCCGGGAGGTCGAGCGGCTCTACGCGCGCTGGGCGGAGCTGGAGGAGAAGACGACCTAGAAGCGCGACCGCCAAGCAGTCGGCGGAGCTTTCGGCGCCTGAACGCCGATGCCCTTGCGCCTTGCGCTCACCCACGAGCCGGGCGACTCTTCGAGATGATATCCTTACCCTCGTCAAGGAACGCCTGGAGGGGTAAGGAATGCCAGTCAGCACAGTCACCATCAAGGGCCAGGTCACCGTACCGAAGCCGATCCGGGAGCGCCTGGGGCTGCGGTCCGGAGATCGGATCGAGTTCCGCGTCAATCCCACGGGGGAGGTCGTGGTCGAGGCGGCAACAGTGGACCTACGGGATCTCCGCGGCGCGCTGAAGGCGGACCGGCGGGTGACGGTAGAGGAGATGAAGGAGGTGGTCCGGCGGGCGGGAACCCGGTGTTGATCGGGCTCGATACCAACGTCCTGGTGCGTTACCTTGTGGAGGACGATCCGGACCAGACCGCCCGTGCAGCAGAGCTGATCTACGACGCCCTGGACGCGGATGACCGTTTGTTCCTCCCAGAGATCGTGCTCTGCGAGGTCGTCTGGGTGCTCCAGAGCGCCTACCGCCTACCGAGACAGCGGATCGTGGAGGTTCTCCGAGACCTGTTGCGGACACGCCAATTGGCCGTGGAGCAGCCGGAGTCCGCTCGCAGAGCGTTGGATCGGTACGCCGAAGGCTCCGCGGACTTTGCCGACTACCTGATCCTGGACCGCTGCCGCGCCGCCGGTTGCGACCGCGTCGCGTCCTTCGACACGGGCCTCCAGGCCGAGGAGGGCGTCTTCCCTCCTTGATCCGGGATGGCTTACCTCAGCCTCTCGCCGAATCGCAGTACGAGGACAAGTACCGGCTCTGCTTCCTGCGGGACCCCGAGGGCTTCCTCATCGAACTGGCCGAGCAGCTCCGCTGAAGCCTCCAGGTGCGGCCGGGTGAGGAGAGGGCGGCATGGGAAGCCAACCCGGGACGCCCGGCCCGGAGAAGCCGCCTAGGAATCCGGCCGGCGCCGGCGGATGGCCTGGATCATCTCGTCGAGCTTCTGCAGGAAGCGGGACCGGTCGGCCTTGGTGAGGGGCGCGGGGCCGCCGGTGAGCTCGCCGGCGCTGCGCAGCTCGGCCATCAGGTCCCGGGTGGCCACGGCGCTGCCGATGTTGTCCTCGGTGAACGGCTGGCCGCTGGTGCCGAGCACCCGGGCCCCCTTCTCCAGGCAGCGGCTGGCGAGCGGGATGTCGGCGGTGACCACCACGTCGTCGGGCCCCACCTGCTCGACGATCCGGTCGTCCGCCTCGTCCATGCCGGCGTCCACCACCTCGAGCGTGATGCGGGGATCGTCCGGCGTCCGCATCCAGGAGTTGGCCACCAGCGTCACCGGCAGCCCGTAGCGGCCCGCCACCCGGTAGATCTCCTGCTTCACCGGGCAGGCGTCGGCGTCGACCAGGATCCGGGTCACGGGAGGTGGCTTCGATCGATGGAGCTGGAGTGGAGCCGACGAGCGGACTCGAACCGCTGACCTGCTGATTACGAATCAGCTGCTCTACCAACTGAGCTACGTCGGCCCGGGGCCCGGGGAGGGCCGCGTGACAAGGCGCGGAGTCTAGCGCACCGGCGGGCGGGGTTTCAACGCCGAGCCGGCCTCCGGGCCGCCCTCCGGCGCCGGCCGCCGAGCCGCTCCACCCGGCACCCCGGCACGATGCCCGGAAATCCGAAATACTTGCTCCCCATCGAGCACCTCGCAGTGATCGATCCATCATCCATTCTGGAGGAGCCTCGCCCATGCCCGACTTGACGTCCGTCGTCCGCTGCGCCATCCACCCCGCCCTCGGCATCGCCCGCGTCGGCAACGCGCCGGCGGACCAGTACTACCTGGCGCCGGAGGTGCCCGGCACGACGGCCGATCCGGCCAGCGGCCCGGCCGGCATCGACACCTTCAAGAACGACCAGGGCGAGGTGCGCAAGGAGGCGGCGCGGTTCCGGGTGTACGGGTACGACGCCGAGGGCAACGTGGTGGGCGAGATCACCGCCGGCGACGCCGAGATCACTTGGCAGGTGCACCTCGCCAACCGCAAGAGCGGCTGGTACAAGTTCGCCAACGCCATGGATCTCAAGCAGTACGCGCTGTCGACCACCTACAGGAACGCCACCGTCGCCGGCGAGTCGCGCCAGGCGCTGGTCAACGATCCCGGCCCCCTCGAGATCGCCGGGCGCGACCAGAAGGGCACCCGCTACCGCTTCGACCAGGGCTACGTGCGCTGGAACGACGGGCCACCCATCCAGGTGCCGCTGGGCGAGCTGCGCACCGACGCCGAGGGCCGCCTGCTGGTGCTCGGCGGCGACGGCCATTCCGGCTCCGCCTTCAACCAGCCGCCCACCACCTTCGCCAACAACGACGGCTGGTACGACGACGTGTCCGACGGCCCGGTGCGCGCCACCGTCACGCTCCCCGGCGGACAGACGTTCGAGGCCGAGCCCGCCATGGTGGCGGTGACGCCGCCCAACTTCGGCCCCGGCCTCTACGGCGTGGTCACGATGTACGACGTCGTCTACGATCTGTTCGTGCGCCAGGGCTGGATCGAGCCGCCGAAGACGGTGCTGTTCTGGGAGCACGTGTTCCCCATCTTCGAGCGCATGGTCAACAGCCAGTGGGTCAACGGCGGCATGTTCTTCCTCTTCGGCCCCGGCTCCCCCGGCGACCTGCTGGAGCCGAAGCGCCTCGCCCAGCTGGCCGACCCCGGCCGCGGCGGCCAAGCCGAGCGCCAGCGGGTGTTCGGCTGGTTCCGCCAGCCGCCGCCGCCGTGGGACGAGGGCGGCCCGCGCACCGAGCTGCCGCCGCCCCAGCCGCAGAAGCTGCCGCCCTTCTACGGCGACGGCTTCGGCGAGTACACCGGCCTCGCCATCGACGAGCTGGCGCTGACCCCCACCCAGTACGGCTGGCTCGAGCGCTGGGCCGCCGGCGACTTCGAGCCCGGCGAGCGCCGCCAGCCGCCGCAGCGCCTGGAGGACCTGCCGACCGCCGAGCAGCCCCGGGCCCTCGACCGCACGCCGCTCGAGGACTGCCTCGGCGGCCCGTTCCACCCCGGCATCGAGCTCACCTGGCCGCTGCGGGTGCCGCGGATGTGGCGTCCGCCGGCCCAGGCCGGCGGCCTCCCCTACCGGCTCCACATCCTGCCGCCCGGCGTCCAGCCCCAGGACGATTTCGGAGCGGTGCTCACGCCGCAGGTCTGTCTCGGCCCCAGCGGGCCGCTCACCGCCAGCGGCCCCGGCACCCTCACCCGCTGGCTCGGCATCCCGTGGCAGACCGACGAGGCGAGCTGCCTGGCCGGCTACGATCTGTCCACCTACCTGCCGGTGCCGTCGTTCTGGGCCGCCCGGGTGCCCAACGACGTGCTGCCCCAGCACGCCTTCCAGCAGGCCAACGACCGCAAGCTCTCCGAGCCGCAGCGCTTCAAGCACCTGGGCCACCGCCAGTTCTGGCTGCGCGACCTCCAGGGCTCGGGCTACAGCGCCCGCATCGCCAACATGGTGGCGGAGTGGAACCTGCTCGGCATCGTCGCCGAGCGCCCCGCGCCCGAGAAGAAGGTGCCGGACGGCTTCCCGGAGCGCTGGTGGGTGGAGACCGAGCGCTCGCCCCAGTTCAGCGCCGCCGACCCCACCTGGCGCCAGCTCCTGATGATCGAGGAGGCGGAGCCGACCACCGAGCGGCTGCGCAAGGCGGCGCTGCCCCTCGAGGAGCTCGCCGCCGAGCAGCAGCGGCCGGTCGAGACGGTGGTCCACCCGCGCCGCCGCCGCATCCGCCAGGACGAGCGGTGAGCCGAGGCCGCACGGGCGAGCGCGCGCGGCGGGCGGACCGGGAGCGGGTGGTGATCGCCGGCGGCGGACCCGCCGGCGCCGTCGCCGCCCTGGTCCTCGCTCGCCGCGGCGTGCCGGTGACGGTGCTGGAGCGCCGCGCCGCGCCGGGGGCGAAAGTCGGCGAGACCCTCCCGCCGACGGTGGCGCCGCTCCTCGCCCACCTCGGCCTCGACCGGCTGCTCGCCGCTGACGGCCACCTGCGCTCCCACGGCAATCGCGCGGTGTGGGGCTCCGCCGAGCCGTACGACGCCCCCTTCCTCGCCAATCCCCACGGCGCCGGCTGGCACGTCGACCGCCGCCGCTTCGAGGCCCGCCTGGCGGCGGCCGCGGTGGCCGCCGGGGCCGAGTGGCGGTGGAGCTGCGAGGTGGTGCGCTGCGCGCCGGACGGCGAGGGATGGAGGCTGGAGGTGAGGTCGGCCGGAGGCGAGGAGCGGGCAGTGGTCGAGACGCTGGCCGCCCGCTATCTCGCCGACGCCACCGGCCGCGCCGCCCGCCTCGCCCGCCGCCTCGGCGCCCGCCGCCTCGGCGCCCGCCGCGTGCGCCACGACCGGCTGGTGGGGGTGGCCGCCCTGCTCGGCCCGACGGAGGCCCTGCGCGACACCTACACGCTGGTGGAATCCACTCCGGACGGCTGGTGGTACTCGGCCCTGCTCGCCGACGGCCGGCTGGCGGTGGCCTGGATGACCGACGGCGACCTGCTCCACCGGGAGCTCCGGGCCGGCGACCCGGAGCCCTGGTGGCGCCTGCTGCGCCGCACCACGGCCACCCGGGAGCGGGTCGAGGCCCACGGCGGCACGGTGGACTCCCCGCTACGCCGCCTGCCGGCCGAAACCTCCCACCTCGACGCCGTCGCCGGCGA
>DATACC010000050.1:0-21223 GCA_036259255.1 Thermoanaerobaculia bacterium
GCCCTCGGCACCCAGACCATCGGCTCCATCGGGCGACCGGCCGCCTACTGCGGCGTCGTCGGGTTCAAGCCGACCTACGACCGCGTGCCGCGGGACGGGGTGATCCCGCTGGCTCCGCCGCCAGCACCCCGACGTGGTCGAGCGACGGAGCCAGCGGGATCACCCCGTCCCGCGGCACGCGGTCGTAGGTCGGCTTGAACCCGACGACGCCGCAGTAGGCGGCCGGTCGCCCGATGGAGCCGATGGTCTGGGTGCCGAGGGCCAGCGGGCACACGCCGGCCGCCACCGCCGCCGCCGAACCGCTGGACGAGCCGCCCGGCGTGTGACCGGCAGCGCGCGGGTTGCGGGTGGGGCCGGGCTCGAAGTAGGCAAACTCGGTGGTGACCGTCTTGCCGAGCACCAGGGCGCCGGCTGCCCGCAGGCGGCGCACGCTCTCGGCCTCCGGACGGTTCCGCTCGCCGGCGGCGGCGGGGGCGGCCAGCTCCTCGGAGGGCAGCCGGCTGCCGGCGCGGGTGGGGAGGCCGTCGACGTGGAAGACGTCCTTGACGCCGAGCAGGGCGCCGAAGAGGGGAGGCCGCCCGGCGGGGTCCGGGAAGCGACGGTCGAGGTCCGCCGTCTCGGCCTCCAGCCGGCGCCAGCGGCCGGGCTCGGCCACGAAGGGATGGAAGCGGCGCTGCGCCTCCACGAAGCGGCGCCGCAGATCGCCGGAGATCACGCCCCGGGCGTCTCCGCGGTGCCGATCGGCGGACGCGGGGTTGCGTCCCCGTCGGCCGCCCGCAGCATCTCCGCCGCCCGCAGGGCCGCGGCGACGATGTTCTGGTAGCCGGTGCAGCGGCACAGGTTGCCGGACAGGGCGTGGCGGATCTCCTCCTCGCTCGGGTCCGGGTTCTCGGCCAGGAAGGCGACGAGGGTCATCAGGAACCCGGGCGTGCAGAAGCCGCACTGCAGCCCGTGGGTCTCGCGAAACGCCTCCTGGAGCGGGTGGAGCGGCCCGCCGTGGGGGCTCCGGGCGCCGTCGGCACCGGCGGCGTCGGCCGGGGCGAGCCCCTCGACGGTGGTCACCCGGCGGCCGTCGGCCTGCACCGCGAGCAGCAGGCAGGAGCGCACCGGCTCGCCGTCGAGCAGCACCGTGCAGGCGCCGCACACGCCGTGCTCGCAGCCCACGTGGGTGCCGGTGAGGCCGAGCTCGTGGCGCAGGAAGTCGGACAGCAGCAGGCGCGGCTCCACCTCCCGCTGGTGGCGGGCGCCGTTGACCTCCAGGCGCACCGGGTGGCGCGGCGGCGCGATCGTCTCCGGCTCCCTCATGCCGTCTCCCTTCCCGCCCGAACGGCGGCCGCGGTCAGGGCGCGGGCGGTGAGCACCCGGGTGAGGTGGCGCTTGAACTCGGCGCTGGCGTGGATGTCGCCGGCGGGGTCGATCTCCTCGCTGGCGGCGAGAGCGGCCGCGGCGGCGAAGGCCGCGGGGCCGGGCGCCTCGCCGACCAGCGAGGCGGCCGCCCGGGTGGCCTCCATCGGCGCGTCGCCCACCGACAGGTAGACGAGGCGGGCGGCGGCGACGCGGCCGTCGGAGCCGAGGACGAGGCGCGCCGCCACTCCCACCTGGGCGTAGTCGCCGTGGCGGCGGGCGATCTCGAGGAAAGCCCAGCCCTCGCCGGGCGGGCGCGGCGGCAGCTCGATCTCGGCCAGCAGCTCGTCGGGCTCGAGGGCGGTGGCGAAGAGGCCGAAGAAGAACTCCCGCGCCTCGACCCACCGCTCGCCGGCCGGGCCGACCAGCCGCAGCCGCGCGTCGAGGGCCACGGCGAGGCAGGGCAGCTCGGCCGCCGGATCGGCGTGGGCGATGCTGCCGCCGGCGGTGCCGCGGGTGCGGATCTGGGGATGGGCGACGTGGGGCAGGGCCGCGGCGAGCAGCGGCGCGCGAGCGGCGACCCGGGGATCGCGCTCCAGGCGGCGCAGCCGAACGAGGGCGCCGATGCGCAGGCCGCCGGCGGCGGTATCCTCGAGGAAATCGAGCTCGGAGACGGGATTGACGTCGACCAGCGCCGCCGGCTGGGCGAGCCGGAAGCTCATCACCGGCACCAGGCTCTGGCCGCCGGCGAGCACCTTGGCCTCGCCGCCGTACTGCGCCAGCAGCCCCACCGCCTCCTCGGCGGAGCGGGCCGCGTGGTACGCGAACGGCGCCGGCTTCACGGCAGGTCCCTCGACGGCATGCGTCTCCCGGTCGGGATCGTTCCCCTCGGTACAGATGACTGGGACGATGATAGCCGACCTGGCGAAGGTCGCGACGGCCGAAGAGGGGGCGGCGCCCCGGCAGCCGTTCCGCGGTGCTCGCTCGCCCATCCGCCCGGTGCTCGATCGCCAGCCGGCGGGCCGCGGGGAGAAATCCGGCCACGTCACCGCTGACGGCCGACCACGGATCGCGTAGTCTCCACCGGCCCGGCCGAGCCCCCGATGCCCCGACGCTTCGAGACCACCCCCGGCGCCCTCCCCGCGTTCCCGCTGCGCCTCGCCACCGCGCTGGTGGGCGCGCTGCGCAAAGGCTACGGCGCGCGGGACCTGCGCTCCGACCTGCTGGCCGGCGTCGTCGTCGGTATCGTCGCGCTGCCGCTGTCCATGGCGCTGGCGGTGGCCTCCGGAGTGGCGCCGCAGCACGGGCTCTACACCGCCATCGTCGCTGGCGCCCTGACCGCCGTGCTCGGCGGCTCCATGGTGCAGGTCAGCGGGCCCACCGCCGCCTTCGTGGTGCTGCTGGCGCCGATCTCAGCCCGCTTCGGCCTCGGGGGCCTGCTGCTCGCCGGGCTGATGGCGGGCGTCCTGCTGGTCGTCCTCGGCGCCGCCCGCCTCGGCGGACTGATCCAGTTCGTGCCCTATCCGGTGACCACCGGCTTCACCGCCGGCATCGCGGTGGTCATCGCCACCCTGCAACTTCGCGACTTCCTCGGTCTTGCCGTCCTCGAGCTGCCGGAGAGCTACGCCGGCAAGGTGGCGGCCCTGGCCGCGGCCCTGCCGACAGTGCGCTGGCCGGATCTCCTCGTCGGGCTCGTCACCCTCGCCATCCTGCTCGTGTGGCCGCGGATCACCCGTAAGGTGCCGGGGCCGCTGGTCGCCCTCGCGTTGGCCGGCGCGGCGGCGGCGCTGGCGGCGCGCTGGCTGCCGGGCTTCGACGTGGCGACCATCGGCAGCCGCTTCGCCGGCGGCATCCCCCAGCTCCCGCCGCTGCCGGCGGCCCCCTGGAACCTGCCGGGGCCGGACGGCCAACCCCTGGTCGTCACCTGGGAGCTGGTGCGCGCGCTGCTGCCGTCGGCCTTCGCCATCGCCATGCTCGGTGCCATCGAGTCGCTGCTCTCGGCGGTGGTCGCCGACGGCATGACCGGCGGCTCCCACGATCCTGACGCCGAGCTCGTGGCGCAGGGCCTCGGCAACCTGGTGGTGCCGTTCTTCGGCGGCATCGCCGCCACCGGAGCGCTGGCCCGCACCGCCACCAACGTGCGCTCCGGCGCCCGCTCGCCGCTGGCCGCCGTCTTCCACGCTGCCTTCGTGCTGCTCGCCGTCGTCGCCCTGGCGCCGGTGCTCGAGTACCTGCCGATGGCCTCGCTCGCCGCCCTGCTGCTGGTGGTCGCCTGGAACATGAGCGAGGCGAAGCACTTCGCCCACGCGGTGCGGGTGGCGCCGCGCAGCGACGTGGTGGTGCTGCTCACCTGCTTCGGCCTGACGGTGGTCTTCGACATGGTGGTGGCGGTGACCACCGGTGTGGTGCTCGCGGCGCTCATCTTCATGCGCCGCATGGCGGAGGTCTCTGACGTCCGCCTGGTCTCCCAGCATCCGACCGCCACGGGCACCCTGCCGCCCGAGGTGCTGGTCTACGAGGTCGCCGGCCCACTGTTCTTCGGTGCCGCCCAGAAGGCGATGAGCGCGCTGCAGCGGGTGCCCACCGGCATCCGGGTGGTGGTGCTCGACCTGGCCTCCGTACCGGTGATCGACGCCACCGGCCTGGTCGCCCTCGAATCCGCCGTCGCTCGCCTGCACGGGCTCGGCATGGCGGTGATCCTCGCCGGGATCCAGGAACAACCTTCCCGCGTGCTCGCCCGCTCCGGCCTTCTCGACCGCGACCTCGCCGTCTGCCGCACGATGGAGGATGCGCTGGCTCTGGCGGGGAGCGACCGAGGAGGCGACTGAGGACCGGAGAACGCCGAGCAGCCTCCACGGTCACGGCTAGCTGGGGGAGCCGACTGTCGCCGACCAACCGCTCCGCCTCGTCCAGCAAAGCGCCGGTTGGAACCCTGTCGAGCCGACAGACAATGGAGTGCCGTAGGAACTCCCTGAAACGCAAGCAGCGGAGGTCCATGAGCCCTGAAACAGTGAGTCTTGATGGCAGGAGCAGCATGCCTTACTTGAGTGGCCACACCGAGATCGTTCTCGATAAGAGCTTTTTGCAGGCAGCGCGGCGGGAGTACACCTGTAAACTCTGCGACGATACTGTAGTTATCATGAAGGAGTCGCTTTTTATGGACTCCTGAGCGCCGAACACCGGTGGCGATATGGGAGCGCAGCCAACGCACGGCCCGATCATCTTTTCAATGAGATGGTGGACATTGAGATCCTCATCGTGGCTTGCATGGCGGGAGGGCTTGCCTCACAAGACAAGGCTATCTGCAGGCGGTTTCGACTACTTACCTCGTCCGGGATCCTGCTGCAGTAGGCCGGCGGGGCTCCCGCAGCCAGGCACTAGGTCGAGATAATGACGGGCCGGTGGCCCGCCGAAACGCGGCGGGGGGGATAGAGAATTGAGTCCGGCGTGAGGCGGTCTTCGGCTCCTGGGAAACGTGCTACACGTTCGCGAGCACCTGATCGACCCGATCGAAAGAGCGTCCTTTTCAGACCCCGAACGAAGAGTTCTCCGCAGTGGAAGCCAGACTGCGTTCTGGTGCCCGGTCCGCTCGACCCAATCTTCTACTCCTCCCGCAGCGCCGTCAGCGGATCGAGGGCCGCCGCCCGCAGGGCCGGGGCGAGGCAGGCGGCGGCGGAGACGAGGGCGAGGAGCGTCGCGGCGGCGGCCAGCACCAGGGGATCGGTGGACCCGACCTCGAAGAGCAGCGCCTCCAGGGCGCGCCCGGTGGCGAGCGACAGCGCCAGGCCGAGGGTCAGGCCCACCGCCACCAGCAGCATGCCGGAGACCACCATCCGGCGCAGGATCTGGGCGCGGCGGGCGCCGAGCGCCATGCGCACCCCGATCTCCCCGGTGCGCGCCACCACCACCTGGGAGAGCACACCGTAGAGGCCGACCGCCGAGAGCGCCACGGCGGCCAGGGCGAAGACCGCCAGCAGCAGCGCCTGGAGGCGCGGTGCCGCCACCGTCGAGCCCACGACGTCGGTCACCGACTGGACGTCCGCCACCGCCAGCGCCGGGTCGACCTCGCGCACCACGTCGCGCAGCAGCGGCATCACCGCCGCGGGCTGCGCGGTGCGCACCACGAAGCTCGCGCTGCTGGTGGCGCCGCCCTGGCCGAAGGGCAGGTAGATCTCCATGTCGGGCCGCTCGGCCAGCGCCTCGTGGCGCACGTTGCCGACCACCCCCACCACTTCGACCGTCGGGTCGTCGGTCCACGAGAGGGTCAAGCGCTTGCCGAGCGGATCCTGCCCCGGCCACATCGTCTCCGCCAGCTCACGATTGACCAGCGCCACGCGCCGGGCCCCCACCGCGTCGCCATCGGCCAGGTCGCGGCCGGCGAGCAGCGGGATGCCCATCGTCTCGACGTAGCCGGGGCTCACCAGCCGGATGCCCGCGCCCGGCTCCTCCTGCGGTCCCGGCTGCGGCTTGCCGGCGTCCCAGAAGCCGGTGGCCGACCAGATGCCCGACAGCGGCAGGTAGTTGATCGCCCCGGCCGCCTCGACCCCCGGCAGCGCCGCCAGCCGCTCGCCGACCCGGCGCACCAGCTCCGCCTGCCGCGCGGCCTCCTGGTACTCGGCCCCGGAGAGCGGCACCCGGGCGGTGACCACGCCGGCCGACTCGAAGCCCGGATCGACCTCGCCCAGCGCCGCCAGGCTCCGGACCATCAGGCCGGCACCGGCCAGCAGAACCAACGACAGCGCCACCTCGGTGACTACCAGCCCGGCGCGCAGGCGCCCGCCGCGGCGGCCGCCGAGGTTGCGGCCCCCCTCCTGCAGCGCCTCGCGGGGATCGCGCCGGCTGGCCGCGAGGGCCGGCGCCGCCCCGGCCGCCAGCGCCGTCGCCAGCGCCACCAGCACGGCGATGCCGAGCACCCGCAGGTCGGTGCCGGCCTGCTCGGCCCGCGGCAGGCGCGCCGCCTCCGGCAGCGCCGCCACGGCCGACGGCACCCAGGTGGCCGCCAGCAGCGCCACGCCGGCCGCCGCGAGGCTCAGCAGCAGGCTCTCGAGCAGGAACTGGCGCACGATGTGGGGCCGCCGCGCACCGAGCGAGGTGCGGATCGCCACCTCCCGCTCGCGCGCCAGGCCCCGGGTTAGCAGCAGGTTGGCTCCGTTGGCACAGGCGATTACCAGCAGCAGGCCCGCCGCCAGCAGCAGCACCCGCAGCACGGGGCGACTGTCGCCCAGGAGCTGCTCGTCCAGCGGCACCAGGCCCGCGCTCCAGCCGGCGTTGAAGCTCGGGTACTCGCGGGCCAGGCGCTCGGCGATGCCGGCGAGCTCCGCGCCGGCGGCCTCGGCGTCGACCCCCGGCGCCAACCGGCCGGCCACCCGCAGGAAGCGCCCCATCGTCTCGCGATTGGCGAAGCCGAGGTCGGTGGCGGCCCAGAGCTCGACGCCCGGGGCGAGCAGCTCCAGGCCGGCCGGCGCCACCCCCGAGACCGTGAAGCTCTCGCCGTCGAGCGACAGCGTCGAGGCGACCACCGCCGGATCGGCCGCGAAACGGCGCTGCCACAGGGCGTGGGAGAGCACCACCGCCTGGTCCTCCACCGCTGGCCAGCTTCCCGCCACCGGCGCCAGGCCGGTGGCGGCGAACAGCTCCGGCGTCGCCACGCCCCCCTGCACCTCCACCGCCTCGCCGGCACCGGCGAGCGTGAAGGGCTGCACGTACCAGGCGCCGAGGTGGGCGAAGGAGGTGCTCGCCGCCTTCCAATCGAGGTAGTTCGCCGGCGAAACCACGTTGCGCTCGCCCGGCTCCCGCGGCGGCGTCTCCCACACCGCCACCAGGCGCTCGGAGTCCGGGAACGGCAGCGGACGCAGCAGCACGGCATCGGCGAGGCTGAAGACGGCGACCACGGCGGCCATGCCGAGGCCGAGGGTCGCCACCACGAGCAGCGAGAAGCCGGGGCGGCGTAGAAGGGAGCGGGCGGCGTGGCGCAGGTCGGCGAGCAGGTCTCTCATGGTGGCGTCTCCGGGTGGTCGGTCGCTGCCCGCTGCGGGCGGCACCGGCGGTGGAGCAGGGCAAGCGCCGTACCAGTCGGCCCCTGGCGCCAGGAACCCTTTTGCCAGAGCGAGTTGCGCAGCCGGGGCGGGGGGGCGCCGGCGCTCGCCGGCGTGCGAATCCGGACGGTGCTCCGCCGGCAGCGGACGGCGGGGGCGGCCTCCGACACGGGGCCGGCGCCGGCCACCAGGAAGGCTACAGCCCGAGCAGCACCGGCAGCTGGCCGGAGGCGATCTCGGCCACGACCAGGGTGGAGATCTCGTAGGGCCTCGAGTCACGGCGGCGGCTCCGCGGGGCGCCCCCGCCGCCGCCGCCCTCGGAGGTGCCGCCGCTGGGTGCGGCGGGGGGCGTGCCGCCGGTGCCTGCCGGCGGGCGGGCCGCCGTGACCCGGTCGATCTTCGCCTCGAGCGCGCGCAGGCTGAACGGCTTCTGCAGCCAGTCGGCGGCGCCGGTGCGGTCGGCCGTGGCGCCGAGGTCCAGGGCCGCCGAGGCGAGGATCACCGGCACCGCGCCACCGCGGGCGAAATACTCGCGCAGGAACCCCTCGCCGTCGAGCACCGGCATGTAGAGATCGAGCACCACCGCGTCCACCGGCTCGTCGGGCGACTGCTGCCGCAGCACTTCGAGCGCCTCGGCACCGTTCCTCGCCACCAGCACGTGGTAGCGGTCCTCCAACCCGATGGCCAGACTGTCCAGGACCGCCGCGTCGTCGTCGACCAGCAGGATGCGCTGGCGGGTCATGACACCCCCTCCGGCAGGAGCTCCGGCAGGTTCAGGGTGATCGTCGTGCCCCGGTCGCGGATGCTCTCCACCTCGACGGTGCCGCCATGGGCCGAGACGATGTCGCGCGCCAGCGCCAGCCCCAGGCCGACGCCCGGAAAGCGCGGGTTGAGCGCGTTGCTGCCGCGGAAGAACGGCTCGGCCACGCGGTCGATCTCGGCCTGCGGAATGCCGATGCCGTCGTCGCGGATGCTCACCCGGTGCCGCGTGCCGTCGGTGGCGAGACGCACCGCCACCTGGCCGCCGGCCGGCGAGAACTTCACCGCGTTGCCGATCAAATCCTCCAGCACGCGGTCGAGGCGCTCGGCGTCGCCGAGCAGCGGGAAGCGCTCACCGGTCACCTCCAGCGTCACCGTGTGCCGGCCGGCGGCCGCCGCCGGCAGCGCCGCGAGCTCGTCGCGCTGGCGGCGCACCGCCGCCTCCACCACCGGACGCAGGTCCATGGCCACCCGCTCCACCGGCACCGCCTCGCGGCGCTCCACGCGGCCGGCCTCGGAGAGGTCGTCGACCAGGGACGAGAACCGCTGGATCTGCCGCGACACCTTCTCCCATACGTCGGTGGGCAGGGCCTCGTTGCGCTCGATGCGGCGCTGCACCACCTCGAGGTAGGTGTGGATCGCCTGCAGCGGCGTGCGCAGCTCGTGGGCGATCAGCGACAGGAAGCTCGAGCGCAGCGCCTCGGCCTCGCGCCGGACGTGGATGTCGATGCAGCTCCCGACGAACCCGACGAAGACCCCGGCGTCGAACACCGGCACGCCGCGGTCGAAGATCCAGCGATAGACGCCGTCGTGACGCCGCAGCCGGTACTCCATCTCGAACGGCTCGCGGCGGCCGAAGTGGTCGCGGTAGATCCGCAGGCACCGATCGACGTCCTCCGGATGCACCCCTACCGCCCAGCGCTCGCCCAGCTCCTGGTCCAGGGTGCGGCCGGTGAAGCGCAGCCAGGTGTCGTTGAAGTAGTCGCACCGGCCATCGGGACCCGCACGCCAGATCAGCACCGGGGAGTGCTCGACGAGCAGGCGGTAGGCCGCCGGACTGAGCAGTGCTTCGGCCACGAGGTCTCTCCTCTGGGAACTCTTCGAAATACGACCATACGACCACAAGGGGCCATCTTACCTGCGGCAGCGATCGATCGGGGTCGCGGCCGTTGACAGCGCCCCGTCCGCTGGTATCATGACCGGGAATCTGTACCGTTCCGGTACGGTTTCAATCAGCGCACGAGGTCCCCCGCCGGCCGAGATCGCCTGCGCCGAGCCGGAGGGCAATCCAGACCGCGCCCGAACAGCAGGGCACCGAAACGAGCACCGATGATACGCATCACCAAGACCACCGACTACGGCATCGTGCTGATGACCCAGATGGCGAGCCGTCCCGGAGACCGCTTCAGCGCCCCGGACCTGGCCGAGGAGGCCCAGCTCCCACTGCCGATGGTGAGCAAGATTTTAAAGACCCTCACCCGCGAAGGCCTGCTCGATTCGCACCGCGGGGTCAACGGCGGCTACGCCCTGGCCCGCCCGCCGCGGGAGATCGCGGTCTCCGAGATCATCGCCGCCCTCGAGGGACCGATCGCCATCACCGAGTGCGTCGACGACTCGCCGGGCGTGTGCTCCCAGGAGGCGGTGTGCCCGGTGCGCAGCAACTGGCAGCTCATCAACGGCGCCATCCGCCGCGCCCTCGACGGCATCTGCCTGGCCGACATGGCCCGGCCGCTGCCCCGCGACGGCGCCGGCGAGCGGCTGGTGACCCTCGGCCGCCGCGAGTTGGCCGAGGCCGGCGCCTGAGGCGCGGCGCGAGCTCCAGAGCCCGAGACTTCCCGACATCCCGCGGCGCCCGTCGCCGCGTGCAGATTCGCCAGAGACCGATCAGAGAGGATACCGACCATGCCCGCACCCACCGCGACCGAAGTCATCCAGGGCTACGCAGGCCAGGACTACAAGTTCGGCTTCGAGACCCTGATCGAACAGGACACCCTGCCGCCGGGCCTCAACGACGACGTGGTGCGCGCCATCTCCGCCAAGAAGGGCGAGCCCGAGTGGCTCACCGAGTGGCGGCTGCGCGCCTTCCACCACTGGCTCACCATGGAGGAGCCGGCCTGGCCCAACGTGCACTACCCGAAGATCGACTTCCAGTCGATCTCCTACTTCTCGGCCCCGAAGGGCATGAAGGATCGGCCCAAGAGCCTCGACGAGGTGGACCCGGAGCTGCTCGCCACCTACGACAAGCTCGGCATCCCCCTGCGCGAGCAGGAGATGCTCGCCGGCGTGGCGGTGGACGCGGTGTTCGACAGCGTTTCGGTGGCCACCACCTTCAAGGGCAAGTTGAAGGAGATGGGGGTCATCTTCCTGCCGATGTCCGAGGCGGTCCACGAGCACCCGGAGCTGGTGCGCAAGTACCTCGGCTCGGTGGTGCCCCACACCGACAACTTCTACGCCTCGCTCAACTCGGCGGTGTTCTCCGACGGCTCCTTCGTCTACGTGCCGAAGGGCGTGCGCTGCCCGATGGAGCTGTCGACCTACTTCCGCATCAACGCCATGAACACCGGCCAGTTCGAGCGCACGCTGATCGTCGCCGAGGCGGGGTCCTACGTCTCCTACCTCGAGGGCTGCACGGCGCCGATGCGCGACGAGAACCAGCTCCACGCCGCGGTGGTCGAGCTGGTCGCCCTGGAGGATGCCCAGATCAAGTACTCCACCGTGCAGAACTGGTATCCCGGCGACATGGAGACCGGCAAGGGCGGCATCTACAACTTCGTCACCAAGCGGGGCAAGTGCGAGGGGCGGCGCTCGAAGATCTCCTGGACCCAGGTGGAGACCGGCTCGGCGATCACCTGGAAGTACCCGAGCGTGATCCTCAAGGGCGACGACTCGGTGGGCGAGTTCTACTCGGTGGCCTTGACCAAGGGCCGGCAGCAGGCCGACACCGGCACCAAGATGATTCACATCGGCAAGAACACCAAGTCGACGATCATCTCCAAGGGCATCTCCGCGGGCCACGGCCAGAACACCTACCGCGGCCAAGTGAAGATCCTGCGCGGCGCCGACAACGCCCACAACTTCTCGCAGTGCGACTCGATGCTGATCGGCGAGGACTGCGGCGCCCACACCTTCCCGTACATCGACGTGCAGAACCCCACGGCGCGCATGGAGCACGAGGCGTCGACCTCGAAGATCGGCGAGGACCAGATCTTCTACTGCAACCAGCGCGGCATCGACACCGAGAACGCCGTGTCGATGATCGTCAACGGCTTCTGCAAGGAGGTCTTCCGCGAGCTGCCGATGGAGTTCGCGGTGGAGGCCCAGAAGCTGCTCGAGGTCAACCTCGAAGGCAGCGTCGGCTGAGCGCAATCCGAGCTTCGAATCGAGACCCGAGAGATCGAGAAATCCGAGGGGGAGAGGACGACATGGCACTTTTGGAGATCAACAACCTGCACGCCGGAGTCGAGGGACAGGAGATCCTCAAGGGGATCGACCTGCGGCTCGAGCCGGGCCAGGTGCACGCCATCATGGGCCCCAACGGGTCCGGCAAGTCGACGCTGGCCCAGGTGCTGGCCGGCCGCGAGGAGTACGACGTCACCGCGGGGCAGGTGCTCTACGGCGACGAGGACCTGCTGGAGATGGACCCGGAGGACCGGGCGCGGGAGGGGATCTTCCTCGCCTTCCAGTACCCGGTGGAGATTCCGGGCGTCTCCAACACCTACTTCCTGAAGGCGGCGCTCAACGCCATCCGCAAGCACCGCGGCCAGCCGGAGATCGACGCGGTCGACTTCCTGAAGCTGGTGCGCGAGCGCATGAAGCTGGTGGAGATGGAGGAGGGCCTGCTCGGGCGCCCGGTGAACGAGGGCTTCTCGGGCGGCGAGAAGAAGCGCAACGAGATCTTCCACATGGCGGTGCTCGAGCCGCGCCTGGCGATTCTCGACGAGACCGACTCGGGGCTCGACATCGACGCCCTGAAGATCGTCGCCGCCGGGGTCAACACCCTGCGCAGCCCGGAGCGTGCCTTCCTGGTGATCACCCATTACCAGCGCCTGCTCGACTACATCGTGCCCGACGTGGTGCACGTGATGGTGGACGGCCGCATCGTGCGTTCCGGCGGCAAGGACCTGGCCCTGGAGCTCGAGGAGCGCGGCTACGGCTGGCTCGAGCAGGAGGTCGCGACCGGAGCGGCGGGGGCGGCGGCGCCGGGGGGAGCCTGACCATGGCGACCGTGACACAGCGCCGGGCCCAGGAGGTCACCGACCGCCGCGCCGACTGGGTGGAGGGTTTCGCGGCCTTCGCCGCCTCCCGTCCGCCGGCCGAGCCGGGGGCCCTCGAGGACCTGCGCCGCCGCGCCATCGAGCGATTCGGCGCCACCGGCTTCCCGACCACCCGCTGGGAGCAGTGGCGCAAGACGGACGTGCGGCCCATCTCCCAGCAGCGCTTCGAGCGGGTCACCGCGGCGGGCGCCGCCGAGGCGGCGGACCTCGCTCCCCACGCCTTCGCGGGCGCCCACCAGCTCGTCTTCGTCGACGGCTTCTTCGTGCCCGCCCTCTCGGACGCCGACGGGCTGCCGGAGGGCGTGCGCGCCGGCAGCCTGGCGGCGGCGCTCGATGCCGAGCCGGAGGCGGTGGAGGCCCACCTCGGCCACCACGCCGTCTTCGAGCCGGGCACCGGCGGCGGTTCCCGCGAGGAGCAGCCGTTCGTGGCGCTCAACACGGCGCTGTTCGCCGACGGCGCCTGGCTGCGCGTGCCGCGGGGCGTGGTGGTCGAGAAGCCGATCCACCTCCTCTTCCTGTCGTCCGCCGGCGCGGCAGGCGGCGAGCCGCCGGCCGCCTTCCCGCGCAACCTGATCGTCCTCGACGAGAACGCCCAGGCCACCGTGGTGGAGAGCTACGGCAGCACGCGGGAGGCCGCCGCCGGCGCGCGCTACTGGACCTGCCCGGTCACCGAGGTGGTCCTCGGCCCCGCCGCCGTGCTCGACCACTACAAGGTGCAGCGCGAGGGCCTCGGCGGCCTGCACGTCGCCGCGCTCCATCTCCACCAGCGGCGCGACTCGAGCTTCTTCTCCCACTCGGTGTCGACCGGCGGCGCGCTGACCCGCAACGACGTCGGCGCGGTGCTCGCCGAGCCGGGCATCGAGTGCACGCTCAACGGTCTCTACGTCGTCACCGGCGAGCAGCTCGTCGACAACCACATGCGGGTCGACCACGTGGCGCCCCACTGCAACAGCTACGAGCTGTACAAGGGGATCCTCGACGGCAGCGCGCGCTCCGTGTTCAACGGGCTGATCCACGTCCACCCGGGGGCGCAGAAGACGGACGCCAAGCAGTCGAACCGCAACCTGCTGCTCTCCCGCGGCGCGCTCGCCAGCTCCAACCCGCAGCTCGAGATCTTCGCCGACGACGTGCGCTGCACCCACGGGTCCACCGTCGGCCAGCTCGACGAGGACGCGGTGTTCTACCTGCGCTCCCGCGGCATCGGCGCGGAGGCGGCCCAGAGCCTGCTGACCTACGCCTTCGCCAGCGACATCATCTCGCGCATCAAGGTGGAGCCGGTGCGCCGCGACCTGGAGGAGTTCCTGTTCGAGCGCCTGCCCCGCGGCGAAGTGGTCCGGCAGGCGGTGTAGGGAGAGCCATGGCGGTCGGCACCGGCATCGAGGACGACCTGCGGGCGGCGCGCGCCCGGCCACCCCGGGCACGTCCGCCGGCGGCGGAGGCGCCCGCGCCGTTCGACGTCGAGCGGGTGCGCGGCGAGCTCCCCGTCTTCGCGCCGGGAGGCCCCGGCGGGCCGGATGCCGCCGCCCCGCCGCTGGTCTACCTCGACAGCGCCGCCAGCGCCCAGAAGCCGCGCGCGGTGATCGACGCCGTGGCGCGCTTCTACGCCACCGGCTACTCCAACGTCCACCGTGGCCTGCACCCGATCGCCGCCGCCGCCGACGCCGCCTACGAGGGCGCGCGGGAGGCGGTCCGGCGCTACCTCAACGCGCCGCAGGCCGGCGAGGTGGTCTTCGTTCGCGGCGCCACCGAGGCGATCAACCTGGTGGCCTGGAGCTACCTCGCACCGCGCCTCGAGCCGGGCGACGAGGTGCTGGTCACCGAGCTGGAGCATCACGCCAACATCGTGCCGTGGCAGCTCGTGTGCCACGCCGCCGGGGCGCGCCTCGTGGCCGCCCCCATCGACGCGGCGGGCGACCTCGATCTCGCCGCCTTCGCCGAGCGGCTCGGGCCGCGCACGCGGATGGTGGCGGTGACCCAGGTCTCCAACGCCCTGGGCACCGCGGTGCCGGTGGCGGAGGTGGTGCGGCTCGCCCACGAGCGCGGCGTGCCGGTGCTGGTGGACGGCGCCCAGGCGGTGCCCCACGGGCCGGTGGACGTCCAGGCCCTGGGCTGCGACTTCTACGCGCTGTCGGGCCACAAGATGTACGGCCCCACCGGGATCGGCGCGCTGTGGGCCCGCGGCGAGCTGCTGGCGGCGATGCCGCCCTACCAGGGCGGCGGCGGCATGATCCGGTCCGTGGCACTCGCCGGCACCCGCTTCGCGCCGCCGCCCGAGCGCTTCGAGGCCGGTACCCCCCACATCGTCGGCGCGGTGGGCCTGGCCGCCGCCATCGAGTGGCTGGAGGCGCTCGACTGGGCGGCGGTGGCGGCCCACGAGGAGCGCCTGGTGACGAGCGCCGTCGCCGCGCTCGAGGCGGTGCCGGGGGTGACGGTGCTGGGCCGCCCGCGCCGGCGCGTCGGCGTCGTCTCCTTCGTGGTGGACGGCGTCCACCCCCACGACGTAGGCACGGTGCTGGCGGCCGAGGGCGTCGCGGTGCGCGCCGGCCACCACTGCGCCCAGCCGCTGATGGAGCGGCTCGGGGTGCCGGCCACCACCCGGGCCTCGTTCGCCCTCTACAACCGGCAGGCCGACGTCGAGGCGCTCGCGCGGGGCGTGGCCCGCGTGCGGGAGCTGTTCGCATGAGCGATCTTTCCGACCTCTACCAGGACGTGATCCTGGACCACAGCCGGCGGCCGCGGAACTTTGGCGCCCTGCCGACGGCGAACCACGCGGCGGAGGGCGACAACCCGCTGTGCGGCGACCGGCTGACGTTGGGGGTCGAGGTGCGCGACGGCGAGATCGCCGGCATCGCCTTCGAGGGCTCCGGCTGCGCCATCTCGATGGCTTCGGCCTCGCTGATGACCGAGGCGGTGCGGGGCCGGCCGGTGGGCGAGGCCGGCGAGCTGTCGGAGCGCTTCCGCCGCCTGCTCAAGGGCGAGGGCGCCGGCGCCGAGGAGGGCAGCGCGGGGGCCGTGGCGGAGCTCGAGGCCCTCGGCAAGCTCGCCGCCCTGGAGGGCGTCAAGCGGTATCCGATGCGGGTCAAGTGTGCCACCTTGGCATGGCACACCCTGGACGCGGCACTCGCCGCGCCGGCGACGGACCCCGAACTGGTGACCACCGAGTGGGAAGGAACGACCGAGTGAACAGCAACGAGACCCGCAGCACGACGACCGTGCCGACC
The DNA here is from genome assembly GCA_036259255.1 of Thermoanaerobaculia bacterium. Taxonomy (GTDB): domain Bacteria; phylum Acidobacteriota; class Thermoanaerobaculia; order Multivoradales; family JBCCEF01; genus DATACC01. The sequence continues at coordinate 15,634 of DATACC010000050.1, forward strand.
CTCGACATCGAGGGGGCCATGGCCCTGGAGGAACGCATCGTCCAGGCGCTCAAGACCGTCTACGACCCGGAGATCCCGGTCGACATCTACGAGCTGGGCCTGATCTACGACATCGACGTGGAAGGCGGCGAGGCGGCCGCCGACGGCGCCGCCGGGCAAGCCCCCCCGGCAGGCCGCCGGGTGAAGGTGCGCATGACCCTCACCTCTCCCGCCTGCCCGGTGGCCGGGAGCCTCCCCGGCGAGGTGGAGCAGAAGGTGCAGGGGGTCGATGGCGTCGAAGACGCCGAGGTCGAGCTGGTGTGGGATCCACCCTGGAATCCGAGCATGATGTCGGAGGCGGCGCGCCTCGAGCTGGGGATGTTCTGAGGATGGGCGCCGGAGCGCTCGGGAAACTCTGCGCGTCTCCGCGTGTTTTCCCTCGAGCCATGACGACGACGAATCGCACCCGCACCCTGACCGCCCTCCTGCTCGTCCTGCTCCTCGCCGCGCCCGTGGCCCTCGCCCAGGGCTCCGCCGCCGGCACGGTTCCCCGCCACGAGGAGCTGCGCTACGACTGGCACCTCGGCCGCCTGGTGGGCCGCCTGGCCGGCCTCTTCCTGCCTAGCGAGGGCGAGGGCGTGCTGACCTCGAGGCGCGACAACGGCCGCATCACCAGCGAGCTGGTGATCACCTCCGAGCAGAGCCGGGAAGGCGAGTTCTGGCGCTACGGCTCGCGGATCGACGCCACCAGCGGCCACGCCCGGGAGGCGTGGAGCTCGTACCTGTGGCGCGGCGAGAAGAAGTCGCGGCGCGAGGAGATCGCCAAGGACGGCGTGATGGACGTGGTGGCCGGCATCTACGCCATCCGCAAGGACCTGCCGAAGACCTCGCGCCAGATGGAGATCTGGTCCGACGGCAAGCTCTACCCGGTGCTGGTGATCCCCCTGGGCCAGGAGACGCGCACCGTCGCCGGCAAGCAGGTGGTGACGCGCCACTACTCGATCCGCGGCTACGACGCCCCGGGCGCCCGGCGCTGGAAGGGCTCGCTGGAGCTCTGGCTCGCCGACGACGCGGCGGCCACGCCGGTCGAGATCCACATCGAGCGCAACCTCGCCAACCTCCAGCTCCGCCTCCAGCAGCTCCCCTAGCTCGCGCCGCCGGGGCGCCTGGCGCCGCGGGAACGGTTGTTGCAGCTCTCCCTTCCCTTCGAGGAGACCCCGTCCGTCCGAGCGTTCGGACGAGGGGACGACACCGTGAAGGAGGAGGAGAACCCGTGATGCGAACGATGCGAGACCTGAGATTGCTGCCGCTGGTGGCCCTGCTGGCGATCCTGCCGCTGGCCGCCTGCGAGACGCAGCCGGAGCAGGAGACCGACGAGCTGACCACCGATGCCGGCGTGGAGCTGTCCACCGACGTGCCCGGCCCCACCGCCGGCGACGAGGGCCTGTCGGCGCTGGCGCTGCTCGAGGGCCCCAACGGCGAGTCCTACGGCGAGGTGCGCTTCACCCGCGAGGGCAATCAGGTGCGGGTGACCGCCGACCTGCAGGGCCTCGAAGGCGTGAGCCCCGGCCAGCACGGTTTCCACGTCCACGAGAACGGCCAGTGCGACGAGCCGACCTTCGAGTCGGCCGGCGGCCACTTCAACCCCGAGGGCGTGGACCACGCCTGTCCGCCCACCACCCCGCGCCACGCCGGCGACCTGGGCAACATCGAGGTCGCCGAGGACGGCACGGCGAGCCTCGACGTCACCAGCGACCTGATCTCCCTCGATGGCGCGGCCACCAACTCGGTGATGGGCAAGGCGGTGCTCCTGCACCAGCACGAGGACGACTGCTCCACACAGCCCACCGGCGAGGCCGGCGGCCGCTTGGCCTGCGGCGTCATTGCGATGTCGAACCCGACGGCGGTCGACACCCTGGAGGTGGAGGGCACGATGCCCGCCGCCGGCGAGACCGACGCGGGCGAGGACTACTGATCGCGGCACCAGCGTCTCGCCCAGAGCACCACGGCCCCCTGCGCCTCGACGCTGCAGGGGGCCGTCGTCGTTTGGGGGAAGGACCTCCCGAGGTCCGAACCCCTCTTGACCCCCTGAATCCCCCCTGCTACCCTTCAATCCATGAAATTGATAGTGCGCAATCATGGATCATCAGCGCTTGCGACGGCACTGGTCCTGACGGCGGGCCAAGCGAGCGCTGATATCGAGTGCATGTGGCTGAAGACGACCACAACGGTCTGTACCACCGATTCCAGCGGTACCACATGCGAAGAACGCGAGTACTCCGATCTGTTCTGCTACGACAGCGTAGGCGCTGGCGGCGGGGGTGGCACCAATGGCGGTGGGGGCGGCGACGGCGGCAGCCTCGACGAGGACCCCACTCCACCTCCGAATCCCTACGATGCAGACGCCGATCAGATGCTCGACTGCTATACGGATCTCACCGACTCTGCGAGGGCCACGGCGAACCCCCTTCCCAGTGACAAGAACCTTGGTGGCCGCTACGGTGGACCCGACGACGGCGTACGCTGGAGCCACAATGGAATCGATGTTCGAGCCAACCAGGGCGATCCCGTCCGCGCCGCGCAGCGAGGCGAGGTCACCGAGATCTTGACCGGCCAAGCCAATCTCAATGACGACCCGAACTCGAGCCCGAATGGCAACTTCGTCCGCATCCGATACGGTGACGGTACGGAAGGAGCTTACTTGCATCTTCACAGCATCTCCGTGCAGCCAGGGGACATCGTTGCGGCCGGTGAAGTGATCGGGACTGCCAACAACACCGGGAATTCCTTCGGGGATCACCTGCACTACACACACTGGATCGACCGCTACGGCTCCCCGAAGATCGCCGCGAATCCAGAGAACGTCCACGGGAACTGCCGATGAGAAACCGTCCAGGCATGAACGTCCTGCTCGCGCTCCTGCTCCTGCCGCAGGTCGCCTTCGCCGATCCGTCGCCGCACCGCGCTCTGATCCACGACGGGCACCTCGTCCGCGCGGTGGCCGACGGCGCCACGTGGCGTTTGGAGCGGATCGACCGCTCGCCAGCGGTCGTCGCATCCCACGCCCTGCCGGCGGCACCGGACTTCCTGCAGGCCGGCGCTGCGGCCGCCGTTGCCGGGGATCTGCGGGCCGGCCACGACCGATGGGCGGTGGTCGCCGGGGCCGCGGGAACCGCGTGGCAGGTTGCGGGAGAACCGGTCCGCGTGCATCTCTCCCGCGGTGGTGACCGGGTCCTGGTGCAGGGTCCTTCCGAGGGCCGCCAGCGGACCCGGGTCTACACGGCACAAGGGCTCCTGGTGGCCGACCTGCCGGTGGCGGCGTCCGCGGACCGCTCGACGAGCCTGTCGCTGGCCGGCGATGCCGTGCTGGTGGCGCCGACGGGGGATGCCCCGGCCGAAGACCTGACGGTGATCGACCTCGAGACGCAGGAGGTCCGCTCGCTGCGCTACCCGGAGGGAGACCTGATCGAGCATGCGCTCGCGCTGGACGCCCGCCGCGTGCTGACGCTGGGCGGAGGCACGCTGCGCCTGCGGTCCCTCGCGGGCGGCGGCCCCGAGTGGGGGTTGCACCCGCCGGGCGGCTACTGGACCCTGCTCGGCGTCTCCGACGACGGCGCCCGCATCCTGGTCAGCCGGACGGGGGGATGGGACGTGCTGGACGGCGCCGGCGAGGTGGTGTTCCGGCTGGGGCACGGCGCCGGGACGCTGCGCGCGGCGCTCGGCCCCGAGGCGCCGCGCGGCCTGCAGCCGCGGCTCCTCGCGGGCGGCGACCTGCTGCTGGCCGAGACCCACAGCGAGCCGCTCGACCAGGGCGGCGAGCGGCGATGGATCGTCCGTCTCGACGGGAACGCGGGGGCGGCCCGGGTGGTGCCGCTGCCGGAGGGAGCGCTGGTCGACCCACACGGCCGATGGATGCTCCCCCCGGGCGCCCAACGCGCGATCTCCCTCGACTGACGGCGCGCCGTCGGCGCTACGAAGCCCCCCGCCCGGTGAGCACGGCGGGGATGGTCTTGAGCAGGATCTTCAGATCGAGCATCGGGGTCCAGGAGTCGATGTACTGGAGGTCGAGCTCCATCCAGCGGTCGAAGTCCACCTCGTTGCGGCCGCTGACCTGCCACAGGCAGGTGAGGCCCGGCTTCATCGACAGGCGGCGGCGCTGCCAGCGCTGGTACTGGGCCACCTCCTCCGGGATCGGCGGGCGCGGACCCACCAGGCTCATGTCGCCGCGCAGCACGTTCCAGAGCTGGGGCAACTCGTCGAGGCTGAAGCGGCGTAGCAGGCGGCCCAGCGGAGTGACCCGGGGGTCGCTGCGCAGCTTGAAGGTGGGACCGGTCATCTCGTTCAAATGCATCAGCTCGCGGCGGCGCACCTCGGCGTCGTGCACCATCGTGCGGAACTTGTAGAGCGTGAAGTAGCGGCCGTTGAGCCCGCACCGGGTCTGGCGGAACAGCACCGAGCCGGTGGAGGTGAGGCGGATGCCGAGGGCGATCATCCCGACCAGCGGCAGGCCGACGAGCAGCACCAGCACGGCGATGCCGACGTCGAGCGCGCGCTTGGCCGCCATCTGCAGCGGGTCCGACGGCGTGGTCGAGAAGGTCAGCAGCGGCATGCCGTCGAGCTCCTCGAGCTCCACCCGGGCCTTGGCGGCAGGGAACAGATCCATCGCGAAGCGGGTGCGGATGCCGAGCTCCTGGAGCATCTCGAACAGATCCTCCATGCGGTCGAGCTCGCGGCGGCGCACGGCGAAGATCACGTCGTCGACCGGATTCTCCTCCACCAGCCGCGGCAGGTCCTCGAGGCTGCCGAGCACCGGCGGCCAGGGCGGCTCGCCCGCCTCCGGCTCGCCGGTGCGCAGGAAGCCGAGCAGGCGGAAGCCCCAGAAGCGGTGCTGGCCGATCGACTGGGCCAGCGACCGGGCCGTGGCGTTGGTGCCGACGATCAGCACGGTGCGGTAGTTGAGCCCGCGGCTGCGCACGTAGCGCGAGGTGAGGCGGATCGCCAGCTTCTCGGTGAGCAGCAGCAGGCACGACAACGCCCCGAACAGCAGGATCCAGGTGCGGCTGATCTGGTCCTCGAGCAGCGTCTCGCCGAGGCGCAGGGCGAAGATGGTCAGCGTCAGCACCGCCGTGCCGAGGAACGAGACCCGCAGCACCGCCCAGGCCTCGTCGAGCAGCGGCACCGTGCGGTGCGAGCGGTAGCTGTCGGACGACAGCAGCAGCACCCCCCAGATGGCGAGCGCCAGCGGCAGCAGCGGCAGGTAGTCGGAGAGCGGGTAGAACGGCCCGGCGAAGGCCTCCGGACCGAAGGCCGGCAGCACCTCGCCCCGCAGCCAGTAGGCGGCGAAGAAGGCGGCGGCGATGAGCGCGAGATCGAGGGCGAAGATGGAGACGGTGAGGATGCGCGCGCGTTCTTTCAGCATCGTCCCGTAACCCCCGAGGGGAAAGCGTGTTGCACGGTCCGCAATTTTAACGGAAGGAGGCGCTCCGGCGTCTATCGCCGCGCCGCCGCGGCGGCCGGTTCGCGCCGCGCCAGGTGCCGGAACAGGGCCTCGTAGCGGCCGGTGACGGCGTCCCACGAGTAGAGGCGGCGGGCGCGCGCGGCGGCGCGCCGC
>DATACC010000051.1:0-3885 GCA_036259255.1 Thermoanaerobaculia bacterium
GTGGCGGGCGCGGTCCGCCGGCGGCAGGCCGGCGGACCGCGCCCGCCTCGCCGAGGCCCGTCGCGCGATGACGGCGGCCCAACGCGCCGGCGAGCTGGCCCCACCGTTCGAGACGGCGCGCCAGATCGCCGATGCCCACCCGCAGGCCGCGGAGGCCCAGAACCTGGCCGGCGAGATCGCCTACCGCGCCTCGCGGTGGCCGGAAGCCGTCGAGTACCTGCGGCGCGGCGCCAGCGAAGCCCAGGGCCCGGAGCTGCGCTTCTACTTGGCGGTGGCGCTCTACGAGTCCGGCGAGCGCGACGAGGCGGCGCGGGTGCTGCGCGAGGTCTCGGCGCGGCTGCCGTCGACCGGCTTCGTGGAGTCGTACCGCGTCAAGATCCTCGCCGGAGAAGGCGGCCAGAGGCCGTGATCCGGCGCTCCGCCATGACTGCAAAGCCATTGAAATCAATGGATAGCACAAGCACGATGGGCTTGACGCCCCGCCCACCCTGGCGGAGAATCGATGTTCTAGGAGATTCACCATGAGACTACTCGCCCCCGTCCTGCTGCTGGCCAGCCTGGCCGCGACCGCCTGGCCGGCGGCGGCGCAGCCGCGCATCACCCTGACCCCTCCCGCCTGCATCCCCTTCGAGGAGCACAGCCAGGTGGAGGCCACCGTCGCCGGCGAGCCGGGGGGCTCCGAGGTGCGCCTGTACTTCCGCCGGATGCATCCCGTGGTGGAGGACTTCTACTGGGTCCGGATGAACGCCGCCGGGGGTGGCCGCTACTGGGCGGTGCTGCCGAAACCGGCGGACGAGGAGCTGCCCCGCATCCATCTCGACGAGCCGGCCAACGAGGCCGAGCGGCGCGACCCCTGGGGCGCCTGGTGGATGGCGAAGGACCGCTCCACCGACCGCGATCCCAACGACGAGCTCAACGACGAGTGGATCGAGGAGCGCGCCCGCCGCGGCGGCGAGCCCCAGCCCCGCGACTGGATGCGGGCGCAGACGCCGGCCCAGCTCGAGACCTGGCTCGAGGACCGGGACAACGAGCCGGCGGAGATCTACGCGGCCGTCTTCGACGCCAACGGCAGGATGGTGCCCGGCTCGCGCACTCCGATGCAGGCGGTGCCGGTGGCCGAGGACTGCGACGTCCACCTGCCGCGGGACCTGCGCTCCCGCGGCCAGGCCGAGAACCTGGTGATCGGCGAGACGGCGCCGTGGCAGATCGGCAGGCCGGTGTTCCACTGGCTGTGCGACGGGATCGTCAGCCGCGTCGACCACCGCAGCATCCTGCGCGCCGACGAGCAGTGCCGGGCCTGCATCGTGGCCCAGCTCCGGCCGGCCCTGCTCCTCGGCTCGGTGCTGATGCTCCCGCCGACCAACGAGGACGACCCGGAGCCGGTCTCGCCGGTCGAGCCGTAGGCCGGGGCGCCCGCGCGCCGCCGCAGCCGCCCTGGACCGGGCGGCCTCTCTGGGCTAGCATTTCCGGCCGCGCAGGAGCCGCCGGTGCGCGGCTCCCGCCGTTCGCGCCGCCTGCCCCCCTCATCTCGTACCCTGGAGTCGTGACGTGATCGATCCCCACGGAGGAACCCTCGTCGACCTGCTCGCCACCCGCGAGCGGGCGGCCGAGCTCGCGAATCTCGCCCGGGACTGGCCTTCCTGGGATCTCACCCCCCGCCAGCTCTGCGACCTCGAGCTGCTCGCCAACGGCGCCTTCTCGCCGCTCGCCGGCTTCCTCGGGCGCCGCGAGTTCGAGAGCGTCGCCGAGTCGATGCGCCTGGCCGACGGCACCCTCTGGCCGATGCCCATCACCCTCGACGTCACCGAGGAGGTGGCGGGCCGGCTGGCCGAGGACCGGCCCCTGGTGCTGCGCGACCCGGAGGGCGTGCCGCTGGCGGTGCTGCACCCGGAGGAGACCTGGGCCATCGACCGCCGCGCCAAGGCCCAGGCCGTCTACGGCACCCTCGACGAGAAGCACCCCGGCGTCGCCCATCTGTTCCACCGCACCAACAACCTCGGCGTCGGCGGCCGGGTCGAGGCGCTGCAGCTCCCCTCCCACTACGACTTCCGCACCCTGCGGCTCACGCCGCGGGAGCTGCGCGAGCGCTTCGCCAAGCGCGGCTGGCGCCGCGTGGTCGCGTTCCAGACCCGCAACCCGATGCACCGCGCCCACTTCGAGCTCACCCTGCGCGCCGCCCGCGAGCTCGAGGCGAACCTGCTGATCCACCCCGCCGTCGGCATGACCCGGCCCGGCGACGTGGACCACTACACCCGGGTGCGCTGCTACCAGTCGCTGCTGCCCCACTACCCGCGGCACACCGTGGAGCTGGCCCTGCTGCCGCTCGCCATGCGCATGGGCGGTCCCCGGGAGGCGCTGTGGCACGGGCTGATCCGCAAGAACTACGGCTGCACCCACATGATCATCGGCCGCGACCACGCCGGCCCCGGCAGCGGCTCCGACGGCAAGCCGTTCTACGGCCCCTACGAGGCCCAGGACCTGTTCCGCGCCCACCAGGAGGAGATGGGCGTCGAGATGGTGCCGTTCCGGATGATGGTCTACGTCGAGGACCGCGACGCCTACCAGCCGGTGGACGAGGTGGCCGCCGGCGAGCGGACCCTCACCCTCTCCGGCACCGAGCTGCGCGAGCGCCTGGGCCAGGGGCGCGAGATCCCGGAGTGGTTCACCTTCCCGGAGGTCGCCGAGGAGCTACGGCGCACCCACCCGCCTCGCTCCCGCCAGGGCTTCACCGTGTTCTTCACCGGGCTGTCCGGCGCCGGCAAGTCGACCGTCGCCAACGTGCTGAGGGTCAAGCTCCTGGAGACCGGGGGCCGGCCGGTGACGCTGCTCGACGGCGACGTGGTACGCAAGCACCTGTCCTCCGAGCTCGGCTTCTCCAAGGAGCATCGCGACATCAACATCCGCCGCATCGGCTTCGTGGCCGCGGAGATCACCAAGAACGGCGGCATCGCCCTGTGCGCCCCCATCGCGCCCTACGACCGCACGCGCCGCGACGTGCGGGAGATGGTCGGCAACGGCGGTGGCTTCGTGCTGGTCCACGTGGCCACGCCGCTGGCGACCTGCGAGCAGCGCGACAGGAAGGGGCTCTACGCCAAGGCCCGGGCCGGCATCGTCAAGGAGTTCACCGGCATCTCCGACCCCTACGAGGAGCCGGCCGACGCCGACGTGGTGATCGACACCTCCCAGCTCTCGCCCGAGGAGGCCGCCCAGGCGGTGCTGCTCCACCTCGAGCGCGAGGGCTACATCGGGCCGTCGACGGAGCGCTGATGGCGACCCTCGCCCGACCGCCGGTGACGAGCCAGGTGCTGGAGCGCCTGGCGGCCGCCCTGCGCCAGGCGGGCGCCCTCGCCGCGGAGCTCGCCCGGCGCCCCCTGGCGGTGGACGAGAAGACCCCCGGCGACCCGGTGACCGAGGCAGACCGCGCCGCCGACCGCCTGCTGCGCGAGCTGCTCGCGGCGTTGCCGCTGGGCGACGAAGGAGACGCCGGCGGCGAGCCGGCCGGCTGGCTCTCGGAGGAAACCGCCGACGACGGCGCGCGCCTCGGCCGCCGCCGCGCCTGGGTGGTGGATCCGCTGGACGGCACCCGCGAGTACGTCGCCGGCATTCCCGAGTGGTGCGTGTCGGTGGGGTTGGTGGAGGACGGGCGCCCGGTGGCCGGGGGCGTCTACAATCCGGCGGCGGACCACCTGGTGCTCGGCGCGGAGGGGCTGGGCGTGACCTTCGACGGCGCGCCGGCGGCGCCCACCGGGCGCGGCGGCCTGGCCGGCGCCACGGTCCTGGCGAGCCGCAGCGAGGTGGACCGCGGCGAGTGGGAGGGGGTGGCCGAGCGCTGCGGCTGCCGCGTGGTGGCCACCGGCTCGGTGGCCTGGAAGCTCGCCCTGGTGG
>DATACC010000052.1:0-20723 GCA_036259255.1 Thermoanaerobaculia bacterium
CCCCCCCCCCCCCCCGCCCCCCGGTCCCCGTTCCACGTCCCTCCTGGTCACGCCGTTGCGCCTGGTGAGGCGGCCGGGGAAACTCCGCGAGGGCCTATCCCGCAGACCGAGCGGAGTTTCCCCGGCCGCCCCCCCGGCTCCTGGCATGGGGCCACGCCGCTCCCCGAGCCGCCGTCCGCGCCGCACCGGCAACCCCTGGAGGAACCGTACTTTGCGCCCGCCGCCGGAATGGGCGAGAATGACCCACACGGCACGGGCACCACCGGCCTCGCCGGCTCACCTCCCCTTACGGAAACCCATGCGCGAGCGACAGGACATCATCCTCGGCGGCGGCCTGGCCGGGCTGACCGCGGCCTACACCTTCCAGCAGGCCGGCGAGGACCACTGGCAGGTCTACGAGCGCGAGGAGCGCGTCGGCGGGCTCGCCCGGACGATCGAGGTGGAGGGCTACAAGTTCGACTACGGGCCCCACATCCTGTTCACCATCGACTCCGAGATGGAGGCGCTGATCCGCGAGCTGCTGGGGGAGAACTTCCATGCCCAGCAGCGCGAGGCGTGGATCTACCACCAGGCCCACGATCTCTACACCCAGTTCCCCTTCCAGGCCCACCTCCACGGTCTGCCGGTGCCGATCGTCGAAGACTGCCTGGTCGGCCTGGTGCGGGCGGTGGAGGGGCAGGCCCGGGGCGAGTTCCACCCCGCCAACTACGAGGAGTGGATGCGCGGCTTCTTCGGCGAGGGGATCGCCGAGCACCTGATGATCCCCTACGCGAAGAAGATCTGGACGGTGGAGCCCGCCACCATGGACTTCTCCTGGATCGGCCGCCGGGTGCCGACGCCGCAGGTGGACCGCATCGTGCGCGGCGCGCTGACCGCCGACGTCGAGCTGGTGGGGGCGACGTCGAAGTTCTGGTACCCGAAGAGCGGCGGCATCGAGCCGCTGCCCCGGGCCCTGGGCCGCCGGGTCGAGAACCTCCACTTCCAGCGCACCGCCGAGCGTATCGAGCTGCCGGAGCGCCGGGTGGTCTTCGCCGACGGCGAGGTGGTGCCCTTCGAGCACCTGGTCTACACCCTGCCGCTGCCGTTCCTGCCGCGCTTCGTCGCCGACCTGCCGCCGGAGGTCGAGCGCGCCTGCGCCGCCCTGCGCTACCAGGGCATCTACTGCGTCAACCTCGGCATCGACCGCGAGCGCATCTCCGACAAGCACTGGGTCTACTTCTACGAGGAGCCGTTCCCGTTCCACCGCCTGTCGTTCCCGGCCAACTTCAGCCCCGACACGGCGCCGCCGGGGAAGAGCTCCATCTCCACCGAGGTGGCGTTCTCCGAGTGGCGGCCGCTCGAACGCGACCAGGCGGTGGAGCGCACCCTCGCGGCGCTGCGCCTGGCCGGGATCCTCACCCCGGACGACACCGTGGAGCTGGTGCACACCGAGGAGATCCTGCCCGCCTACGTGATCTACGACCTCGACCACCCGCACAACGTGGCGACGATCCGCGACTGGCTGCGCGAGCACGGCATCCACACCGCGGGGCGCTTCGGGGAGTGGCAGTACTTCAACATGGACCACTCGATGCGCAGCGGCAAGAGCGCCGCCGAGGCGATCCTGGCGACACGGCGAGGAGCGACGACGGCCGCGCTGGAGGCGGGGCCGTGAGGCCCCTGGCCGTGGGATGCCGCCGATGACCGGCCGACCGTTGGCCGTTTCCGCCGAGCCGCTGCGTCCGGCACCCGAGCCCGAGCCGGCGCGGGCCGAGGCGGCGTCCGGCCCGCCCCCCCAGGCCGATACCGCGCCGCCGGAGGTCACCGTGCTGGTGCCGGTGAAGAACGAGGAGGGCTCGGTGCTCGAGCTCACCGCCCGGGTGGCCGCCGCCTTCGACCTCGCCGGTCGCAGCTTCGAGCTGGTGTTCGTCGACGACGGCTCGACCGACCGCACGGTCGGGCGGGTGCGCGAGGCGCGGGAGATCGACCGCCGGGTGAAGCTGGTGCGCCTGCGCCGCAACTTCGGCAAGGCGGCGGCGCTGTGCGCCGGGCTCGACCACAGCCGCGGGCGACTGGTGCTGACCATGGACGGCGACCTGCAGGACGATCCGGAGGAGATCCCCCGTTTCCTCGCCAAGCTCGAGGACGAGGATCTCGACCTCGTGTCCGGGTGGAAGCGGCGGCGCTACGACCCCTTCACCAAGACCTACCCGTCGCGCCTGTTCAACTGGGTCACTCGCAACGTCGCCCGGGTCGAGCTGCACGACTTCAACTGCGGCTTCAAGCTCTACCGCCGAGAGGTGCTGGAGCAGATCGCCATCTACGGCGAGCTGCACCGCTACATCCCGGTGCTGGCGAGCCGGCGCGGCTTCTCGGTGGGCGAGATCGAGGTGCGCCACCACCCGCGCCGCCACGGCCGCTCGAAGTACGGCTGGGACCGCTTCTACAAGGGCCTGCTCGATCTCATCACGGTGCTGTTCATCACCAAGTACACCCGGCGCCCGCTGCATCTGTTCGGCGCCGTAGGCCTCGGCTTCCTCGGCACCGGACTGGCCATCAACGTCTACCTCTTCCTGCTCTGGCTGAACGGCGAGTCGCTCTCCGACCGGCCCCTGCTGCTGCTCGGCGTGCTGCTGATGGTCCTCGGCATCCAGGTGCTGACCACCGGGCTGGTGGGCGAGATGATCACCTTCAAGAACTTCCGCAGCCGGGACAGCTACTCGGTCAAGGAGTACCTGGAGTAGGCCGGGACCCGTTTGCGCATCCTGTTCCTCACCCAGACGTTCCCGCGCTTCGCCGAGGACACGTCCGGTCCCTTCATCCGCGATCTGGCCCAGGGCCTGGTGGGCCTCGGCGACGAGGTGACCGTCCTCGCCCCCCATGCCGCGGACCTCGCTCCCGCCTGGAACGACGGCGGCGTCGAGGTGCGCACGTTCCGCTACGCGCCCCAGCGCCTGGAGCTGCTCGGCTACAGCCGCAGCCTGGAGGCCGACGAGGCCCTGCGCCCCGCCGCCGCGGCCGTCGCGCCGCTCTACCTGGCCGCCGCCCGCCGGGCGGTGCGCCGGGAGCTCGGCCGCGGCGAGCGGGCGCACCGGCCCTACGACCTGGTGCAGGGCCATTGGGTGGTGCCCAACGGCCTGGTGGCCGCCGCCGCTGGACCGACCACGGCGGGCGGGCCGGTGGTCGCCACCGGTCTCCACGGCAGCGACGTCTTCCTGGCCGAGCGCCGCGGCGTGCGCCGCGCCGTGGGCTGGGCGCTGGCCCGCACGCGGGTGCTCACCGGTTGCTCGCCGGAGCTGGTCGACCGCGTCTGCGCCCTCGGCTTCCCGCGCGAGCGCGCGGCGGTGATCCCCTACGGTGTCGACGTCGACACGTTCCATCCGCGACCCACCGAGGGCGCCCGGCAGTGGCGGCGGCGGCTCGGGGTAGCGGACGGGGCGCCGCTGGTGCTCTCGGTGGGGCGGATGGCCTCGAAGAAGGGCTTCCCGGTGCTGCTCGCCGCCCTGCCGCGGCTGCTCGCCGCGCACCCGGAGAGCCACTGGGTCCTGGCCGGCGCCGGCGACCTGCTGGAGCGCTTCCGGCAGATGGTCTGCGCGATGCCCGGCGGCGAGCGGGTGCACCTGCCCGGCGCCGTGCTGCGCGACGCCCTGCCGGACCTCTACCGCGCCGCCGACCTCTTCGTGCTGCCGGCGGTCCACGACCGCCGCGGCAACGTCGACGGGCTGCCCAACGTGATCCTCGAGGCGATGGCGAGCGGCCTGCCGGTGGTCGCCTCGGCGATCTCCGGCATCCCGCTGGCGGTGGCCGACGGCGTCACCGGGCGCCTGGTGCCGGAGGCCGATGCCGACGCCCTGGCCGTCGCCCTCGACGGTCTGCTGGGCGACCGCGAGGCGGCCCGCCGCCTCGGCCGCGCCGGCCGCGACAAGGCCGCCGCCGAGCTCACCTGGCGCGCCGTCGCCGCGCGCTATCGGAGCGCCTACGAGGCCGGCGGTGCGTGATAGCGTGCGCGCCCCGGGACCACCCTCGACAACCGGTTCCCTCGGAGGACAAACCCCATGAAGAACGAGCGTTTCCCGCGCCTGCCGCGGTGCCTCGGCCTGCTGCCCTTCGCCCTGCTCCTGGTCGTGCTTCCCGGTTGCGGTGGGGGTGAGGAGGAGGCCGCCGAGCGGCTGGAGGACAAGAGCGCCATCGAGGTCCTGGAAGAGGCCGGCGAGGACGAGTACACGCCGCCCGAGGATGGCGAGCTGACGGAGGAGCAGATGGAGATGTACCTGGCCGTCCAGGAGCGCGCCATCGATCTGCGCCAGGCCGCCGCGGCCAAGATCGCCGACGTCGAGGCGAAGGTCGACGGCAGCACCACCGAGGCGGGCAAGATGTTCGAGGCCTTCCGCGCCGTCGGCCAGGGCGTCGGGGTGGATCTCTTCACCGCCGACGTGCGTGCCGCCCAGGAGCTCGGTCACAACACCGCCGAGTACCAGTGGGTCCAGAGCAAGATCTTCGAGGCCCAAGCCGCCCAGATGATGCGCGGCATGGCCCAGGGCATGCGCGAGATGCAGCAGCAGATGGGGCCGCAGATGATCGCCATGCTCGAGGCCTCCAAGGAGGCCGCCTCGACCGCCGAGGACAAGGCCGAGATCCAGCGCCAGATCGACGAGCTCGAGCAGGCCGCCGACCAGCCGGCCGAGGAGGAGGAGCTGGAGCCCGGCGTCGCCCACAACATCGAGCTCTACGCGAAGTACCAGGAGCGCATCCAGGAGCTGCAGCAGAGGAACGTGCAGGCCATGGAGGGCGCGACCGAAGACGAGGCCAACCCCTGAGCCGCTGGGCGCGCGGTCTCGTCTGTTCCCGCACCGGCGAGACGGCGCCGCTCGACGAGCCCGCCTTCCTCTCCCCGGCGGGCGCGCCATGGCTGGTCGACTACGACCTCGATCCCGACAAGGGGCGCCACCTTCGCGAGGCCCTGCCGGAGCGGCCATGGACCCTGTGGCGCTACCGCGAGCTGCTGCCGCTGGCCGACTTCGACTCCCGGGTCGATCTCGGCGAGGGCGGCACGCCGCTGGTCCGCCTGCGCTCCACCGCCCCGCCCGGTGTCGAGACGTGGATCAAGGAGGAGAGCGGCAACCCCACCGGCTCGTTCAAGGCCCGGGGCCTGTCGCTCGCCATCAACCGGGCCCGCGAGCTCGGCGCCCCCGGTGTCGAGCTGGCGAGCGCCGGCAACGCCGCCCTCGCCACCGCCGCCTACGCCGCCGCCGCCGGCTTGCCGGCGCGGGTGGCGGTGCCGGAGGACACGCCGCGCACCGTCGTCGAGCGCTGCCGCGCCCACGGTGCCGAGGTGATCGAGGCCGGCGCCACTCTGGTGGAGGCCGCCGCGCGCCTCGGCTCGGGGGACGGCGGCTACTGGGGTCTGTCCACCCTGCGCGAGCCTTACCGCGCCGAAGGCAAGAAGACGATGGGTCTGGAGCTCGCGGAGCAGCTCGGCTGGCGCCTGCCCGATTGGATCGTCTATCCCACCGGCGGTGGAACCGGCATCGTCGGCATGCACAAGGCCTTCGACGAGCTGGAGCGCCTCGGCCTCGTCTCCGGGCCGCGGCCGCGCTTCGTGGTGGTGCAGATGGCCGGTTGCGCGCCGCTGGTGCGCGCCTTCGAGGCCGGCGAGGAGCGCGCGGCGCCGTGGGAGGAGCCGCGCACCACGGTGTGGGGCCTGCGGGTGCCGAAGGCGATCGGCGATTTCCTGGTGCTCTCCGCCCTGCGCGAGACCGGCGGCCGGGCGGTGGCGGTTGCCGAGGAGCGCCTGCCGGAGGTGGCCGCCCGCGCCGCCCGCCAGGAGGGCCTGCTGGTCGGCCCGGAGGGCGCCGCCGCCCTGGCCGCCGTCGACGATCTCGCCGCCGCCGGCGTGCTGCGGGCCGGCGAGCGGGTGGTGGTCTTCCAGACCGGTCATCCCGGCAACTACCGCTGAAGCCGAACCGGCGCGGCGCTTGCTTGGTAGAGCGCCGAGGAGGACTCCCGCCATGACCGCTCCTGCGACCGACCATCCCGCGACCGCCGATCGCGCGGCCAGCGCTGCCGAGGCCTCGGACCCGCCGGAGTCCGAGGCGCGCCTGCGGTTGCTCCAGGATCTTGCCCTCGCCGCCAACGCGGCGACGGTGGTGTCCGAGGCGATGGCGGTGGCGATGGCGCGCATCTGCGCCTTCGGCGGCTGGTCGGCGGCGCACCTCTACCAGGTGGCCGGTGACGACCCGGGCCGGCTCCTGTCCACCGACCTCTGGCACCTCGACGACCCGAAGGGCTACCGCTCCCTCGTCGAGGCCACCCGTGGGCGCGTCCTGGCCGTCGGTGAGGGGCTGCCCGGCCGGGTGCTGGAGAGCGGCGAGGCGGAGTGGATCCCCGATGTCCGCCAGGCCGACGTCCCGCGCCTGCGCGACGACGCCGAGCGGGGTGTCGGCGCCGCCCTGGGCATCCCGGTGCTGAGCGGCCGCCGGGTGGTCGGCGTGCTCGAGTTCTTCTCGCCGTCTCCGCTGCCGGCGGATCCGCTCCTGCTCGGGATCAGCCGCCACATCGGCGCGATGCTCGGCCAGGTCGTCGAGCGCGAGCGGACCCACCACGAGCTGCGCCGCCAGCGCGAGATGCTGCTCGACGCCCAGCGCATCGCCGGCTTCGGGAGCTGGGAATGGCACGTCGGCAGCGACCGCATCGAATGGTCGCCGGAGCTCTACCGCATCTTCGGCGTCGAGCCGGAGAACTTCCGGGCCGACTACCAGTCGTACCTGAAGCGCCTCCACCCGGAGGACCGGGAGCGGATCACGACCGCCGTCTCCCGCGCCCTGGCCACCGGCGAGGGCTACTCGGTGGACCATCGGGTGGTGCAGCCGGACGGCGCGGTGCGCTACGTCCACAGCGAGGCGCGCGTGCTCCAGGACGAACGCGGGCGGCCGGCGCGCCTGGTCGGCACCGCCCACGACGTGACCGACCGGGTCGAGGCGGAGCGGCGCGAGCGGGAGCTTCTCGGCGAGCAGGTGCGTCGCGCCGAGGCGGAGGCCGAGCGCCGGCGGCTCTACCGGTTGTTCATGGAGGCGCCGGCGTCGATCATCTTCACTCGCGGCCCGGAGCACGTCGTCGAGCTCGCCAACCGAGCGGTCCAGCGGGAGAGCCCCGGCATCGAGCTGGCCGGACGACCCCTGGGCGAAGCCCTGCCCGCCGCCGGCGAGCAGGGCTTCGTGGCGCTGCTCGACCGGGTGTTCGCCAGCGGCGAGCCCTACGTCGGCCGCGAGGTGCCCGCGGTGCGCCGGCGCGACGGCGGCTCGCAGGAGGGCTTCTTCGACTTCGTCTTCCAGCCGATCCGCAACGCCGCCGGCCAGGTGCACGGCATCCTGATCCACTCCGTGGAGGTGACGGCTTCGGTGGAGGCGCGGCGCGAGGTGGAGCGCAAGGCCGGTGAGCTCGAGCGCCTGGCGGCGCGGCTGGCCAAGATCAACCGCGACCTCGACCAGTTCGCCTACATCGCCTCCCACGACCTGCGGGCGCCGCTGCGCGGCATCAGCAACCTTTCACAGTGGCTCGAGGAGGAGCTCGCCGACACGCTCACCGGCGAACCTCGCCGCTACCTGGAGCTGCTGCGCAATCGCGTGGCGCGGATGGACGCGCTGATCAACGGCATCCTGGAGTACTCGCGGGCCGGGCGCATGGAGGCGGTGCCAGAGCCGGTGGACGTGGGTGCGCTGGTGCGCGAGACGGTGGAGCTGATCGACCCGCCGCAGCGCGCCGTGGTGGAGATCGCCCCCGATCTGCCGGTGCTCGAGACCCCCCGGGCGCCCCTCTCCCAGGTCTTCCTCAACCTGATCGGCAACGCCCTCAAGCATGCCCGGCGCGACGACCCGCGAGTCGAGGTGACCGGCCGCGCGGTGGACGGCGAGTGGGAGTTCTCGGTGCGCGACAACGGGCCCGGCATCGCGCCCGCGTACCACGCCAAGGTGTGGCAGATCTTCCAGACCCTGGAGGCGCGCGACGACGTGGAGAGCACCGGCATCGGTCTTGCGGTGGTCCGCAAACTGGTGGAGGATCGGGAGGGCCGCGTCGCCATAGACTCCGACCCCGGGCGGGAGCCGGGTACCACCTTCCGATTCACCTGGCCCGCCCTCGCGGAGGGGCTGACGCAATGAACGCGCTGAACATCCTGTTGCTGGAGGACGACGCGGTGGACGTGCTCAACGTGCGCCGCGCCTTCCAGCGCAACAACGTGCTCAACCCGCTGTTCGTCGCCGGCAACGGGGTGGAGGGATTGGCGATGCTGCGCAGCGGCGAGGTGCCCACCGACCGCCTGCTGGTGCTGCTCGACCTCAACATGCCGAAGATGAACGGCATCGAGTTCCTGCGCGAGTTGCGCGCGGACGAGGACCTGCGGCACCTGCCGGTGGTGGTGCTGACCACCTCGGACGACGAGCGCGACCGCATCGGCGCCTACAAGCTCAACGTCGCCGGCTATCTGCTCAAGCCGGTGACCTTCGTGGACTTCGCCGAGGCGATGGCGACGATCAACAGGTACTGGACTCTCGTGGAGCTGCCGTAACGTGCCGGATGGATTGCGACTTCTGATCGTCGACGACGACGAGGTGGACCGCCTGGCGGTGCGCCGGGCGCTGAGCGAGGGCGGCTGGGCCGCTTCGGTGGAGGAGGCGTTCACCGCCGCCGGAGCCCTGGAGGCGCTGCGCCGCGAGCATTTCGACTGCGCGCTGGTCGACTTCCACCTGCCCGGTGCCGACGGTTTCGAGGTGCTGCGCGCCGCCCGCGAGCTGGACGAACCGGTGTCGGTGGTGGTGCTCACCGGTCAGGGCGACGAGCAGCTCGCCGTGGAGCTGATGAAGGCCGGCGCCCTCGACTACATCGCCAAGAGCGCGCTGACCACCCATCGGCTCGGCCAGAGCCTGCGCTACGTCCATCGCGTGCGCCACGCCGAGCGCATGGCGGTCGAGGCGCGCCGGACGCTGCAGCGTCGGGCGGCCCAGCTCCAGGGCCTGTCGGAGGCCGCCGTCGCCCTGAGCGCCGCCGATCCGGTGGACGATCTCCTCACCAACATCACCGAGCGCGCGCGGGAGCTGACCGGCGCCGCGGGCGCGATGGCGAGCATGGTGTGCGACGGCGGTTGGAGCCATGGCCAGCACGCCGTCGTGGGCACTCCCGCGAGCCCCGCGGGGCGCACGGAGCCGTGGTCCCACATGCACGACCTGCAGCTGCTGGTCTGCGAGCGCAACGAGGCGGTGCGCCTGACCTCGGAGGAGCTGGCGGCACGAGTCCCCGAAGCGGCCGGGCCGGACGAGGTGGCGGCCGGCGGCTGGCTGGCGGCGCCGCTGGTGGCGCGGGACGGGCGCAACATGGGGATGCTGCAGCTCACCGGCAAGGACGAGGGCGAGTTCACGGCGGAGGACGAGGCGATCCTGGTCCAGCTCGCCCGCATGGCCTCGGTGCTGCTCGAGAACGCCCAGCTCTACGAGGACGCCCGACAGGCGGCGGTGGCCCGCGAGGAGGTGCTGGCGGTGGTCTCCCACGACCTGCGCACGCCCCTCGGCGTCATCGGCACGGCGACGGCCCTGCTGCGCAACCCGGACGTGCCGGAGGCCACGCGGGCGTCGGTCATCGAGCGGGTGGAGCGCAACGTCGAGCGCATGAACCGCCTGATCCACGACCTGCTGGAGGTGGCGCGGCTCGATGCCGGGCGGTTGCCGATCGAGCGCCGGCCGGTGCCCGTCGGCGACCTGCTGGAGGAGGCCGGCGAGCTGATGCGTCCTCGCGCCGAGGAGCGTGTCGTGGAGCTGGTGATCGACGCCGGCGAGCCGGCGCCCTCGGAGCTCGACGCCGACCGCGAGCGGTTGATCCAGGTGTTCCAGAACCTGGTCGACAACGCGCTGAAGTTCACGCCCAAGGGCGGCCGGGTGAGCCTGGAGGCGAGCTTCACCGACGGCTCGATCTGCTTCGCGGTCACCGACACCGGGCCGGGCATCCCGCCGGAGGAGCAGGGGCGGCTGTTCGAGCGCTTCTGGCAGGCCCGCGCCGGCCGCGGTG
The DNA here is from genome assembly GCA_036259255.1 of Thermoanaerobaculia bacterium. Lineage (GTDB taxonomy): Bacteria > Acidobacteriota > Thermoanaerobaculia > Multivoradales > JBCCEF01 > DATACC01. The sequence goes on from DATACC010000052.1 coordinate 10,033, forward strand.
CCGGCAGCGGCGGCACCGGCCTGGGGCTGGCCATCGCTCGCGGTATCGTCGAAGCCCACGGCGGCTCGATCTGGGTCGAGAGCGAAGTCGGCCACGGCTCGAGCTTCCGCTTCACCATCCCCCGCAGGACCACCAGCTCCGACCCCCATCCCGGCGAGATCGCCCGCTCGGCCTGACGGCGATGGGCCAGCTCTCCCGGGATCTTGCCTTCGACAGCAGTCTCGCGTTCCTGGGCGAGGGCTACCCTTCATCTCCCGGCGCTGCGATCGTTACCGCAGCGACGCCTTCGTCACCCGGCTGATGCTGCGCGAGGTGGTGTGCGTGCGGGGCGAGGAGGCGGCCCGGATGGTCTACCATCGTCCTCACCCGCGTGCGGCCGCGTTGAGGGTCCCCGCTGGTCAGCCGGCGGGGCCCTCCCGGTGCTCCGCGAGGAGGCGGTGGAGGCGGGGCCAGTCGAAGTGCTGCCAGGGGTCGGACTTGCGGCCGGGGGCGACGTCGCTGTGGCCGACCACCCGGTCTGGCGTGATCGCCGGGTAGACCCGGGTCACCGCCGCCAGCACCCGGGCGAGGCTTTCGTATTGGGCCGACTCGTAGGGCACGTGGCGCGAGCCCTCGAGCTCGATGCCCACCGAGAACTGGTTGCAGCGCTCCCGCCCCTGCCAGCAGGATTCCCCGGCGTGCCAGGCCTTGCAGTGGAACGGCACGTACTGGGCGATGGCGCCGCTCCTGCGGATCAGCACGTGGGCCGAGACCCGGAGGTCGCGGAGCTGCTCGAAGAAGGGGTGGGCGGTCGGATCGAGGCGGCCGAGGAAGAGATCCTCGATCCATGGGCCGCCGAACTGGTCCGGCGGCAGGCTGATGCCGTGGATCACCACCAGGTCCACCGGCATGCCCTCGGGCCGGTCGTCCTGGTTCGGCGAGGGCTGGTAGTGGACCCCCTCGAGCAGACCCGTCGCCGGATCCACGCGGAGCGGGCCGGTCGCTGGCCGAGCCGCCGTCGCTGCCATCGTGACACCCCCATCGTGCCGTCCGCGCACCCGGACCGCCGCGGCCGGGGAGGCCGTCGCCGGGGCGAACCATGATAAGAAGAACCGAGTCCGGCCGGTCCCCGCCGCAGCGCGGCACGACCGGTGCAAGCCGGATCCTGCGAACGCCGAACCACGGCCACCGGGCCGGGGCACCACGGCAGTAGCCGGAATCACCTGCGAACGATATACCGCCCGCCGCACCCGTCGGCGGGTTCTGAGGTTTCCGCCAAGGAGAGCACATATGGAGATCCGCGATCTGGTCCTCGTCGGCGGCGTCCGCACCCCGATGGGCGACTTCAACGGCTCGCTCGCCGAGCTGTCCGCCATCGACCTCGGAGTCCACGCCGCCCAGGCCCTGTTCGAGCGCACCGGCGTCGCCCCCGAGGACGTCGACCACACCATCGTCGGCAACGTGCTGCAGACCTCGCGCGACGCGATCTACTGCGCCCGCCACGTGGCGCTGCGCTCCGGGGTGCCGAAGGAGCGGCCGGCGTTGACGGTCAATCGGCTGTGCGGCTCGGGAGTGGAGGCGATCATCCAGGGTGCCCACCGCATCCTGCTCGGCGAGGCCGAGACCTGCCTGGTGGGCGGCGCCGAGAGCATGTCCCAGGCGCCCCACGTGCTGTGGGGGGCGCGCAAGGGCTTCCGCCTCACCGACGCCAAGCTCGAGGACTACCTGCTGACCTCGCTGATGGACCCCTACTGCGGCTGCTACATGGCCCAGACCTCCAACAACCTGGCCAACGACTACGGGATCTCCCGCCAGGCGCAAGACGAGTTCGCCGTCGAGAGCCAGCAGCGCGCCGCCCGCGCCTGGGACGAGGGGCGCTACGCCGAGGAGGTGGTGCCCATCGAGGTCGGCCGCGGCAAGCGCGCGAAGACGGTGGAGCGCGACGAGCACATCCGCGCCGACGCCTCGATGGAGGGTCTCGCCAAGCTGGCGCCGGCCTTCGATGCGGAGGGCTACGTGACCGCCGGCAACGCCTCGGGCATCGTCGACGGCGCGGCGATGACGATCGTCACCAGCGAGCGCCACGCCCGGGAGCGCGGCTGGCAGCCGCTGGGCCGGCTGCTCGGCTGGCACGTGGTGGGGGTGGAGCCGTCGCGCATGGGCATCGGCCCGGCGCCGGGCATCCGCGGGCTGCTCGACAAGCTCGGCATGGAGCTGTCGGAGATCGATCTCGTCGAGATCAACGAAGCCTTCGCCGGGCAGATCCTGGCGGTGGTGCAGGAGCTCGGCCTCGATCGCGGCAAGCTCAACGTCAACGGTGGCGCCATCGCCCTCGGACACCCTCTGGGCGCCACCGGCACGCGCATCACCGTCACTCTGCTGCGCGAGCTGGCGCGGCGTGGCGGCGGGCGCGGCATCGCGTCGGCCTGCATCGGCGGCGGCCAGGGCATCGCCCTGGCGGTGGAGGCGTTCGCCTGATGGAGCCCGGTCCCGGCCTCGGCCTGGCCGGGCGGCGGGTGGTAGTGACCGGCGGCAGTCGCGGCATCGGCGCCGCCTGCTGCCGGCTGTTCGCCCGTGCCGGGGCGGCGGTGGCGGTGCTCTACCGCGAGCGGCGCGACGAGGCCGGGGCGGTGCTCGCCGAGGCGCGGCGGGAGGCGCCGGACCAGCCCCACCTGGCGCTCGCCGGCGACCTCGCCGACCCCGTCGGGGTGGAGGCGGTGTTCGCCGAGATCGGCCGCCGCTGGGGGCGCATCGACCACCTGGTCAACAATGCCGGCATCTGGGAGGCCAACGCGCTGGCCGACCTCGATCTCGACCGCTACCGCCGCGTCCTCGAGATCAACGTCACCGCCGGCTTCCTGTGCGCCCGCGCGGCGCTGCCGCTGATGACCGGCGTGCCCGAGGACGGCGACGAGCCGAGCATCGTCAACGTCACCTCCACGGCGGGGCAGCGGGGAGAGGCGTTCCACAGCCCCTACGCGGCCAGCAAGGGGGCGATGATCTCCGCCACCAAGGCATGGGCCAGCGAGTTGGCGCCGAGGGTGCGGGTGAACTCGGTGGCGCCGGGCTGGGTGGATACCGACATGGCCGCCGCCGCGCTCGCCGAGGGCGAAGGCGAGCGCATCGCCGCCGGCATTCCGCTCGGCCGGGTCGCCAGCGCCGAGGACGTGGCCGGGCCGATCCTCTTCCTCGCCTCGCGGCTGGCGCGCCACGTCACCGGCGAGATCCTGAACGTCAACGGCGGGGCCGTGCTGGTCGGCTGAGCCGGCCGTCGTCTCCCCGCGCCTCAGCGAAGGGAACCCGATGTACTGGACGACGAGCGGCATTCCCTCCTCCCTCTGGCTGCTGCGCCGTGGTGAACCGCGGGAGGCCGACGCCGTGGTGGTGGGCGGCGGCATCGTGGGGCTGTCGGCGGCCTGGTGGCTGGCGCGGCTCGGCGGCGACGGCTTCCGCGTGGTGGTGCTCGAGCAGGGCAACCTCGCCTGCCGTGCCTCGGGGCGCAACGCCGGTTTCCTGCTCACCGGCACGCCGCAGCCCTTCGCGTCGCTGGTGGCGGACCTCGGGCGCGGCCCCGCGCTGGCGATGTGGGAGCGCTCGCGGGAGAACCGGGAGCTGGTGCGCGGCGAGCTGCTCGACCCGGGCCTGGTGGACTGCGAGTTCCTGCCCGAGGGGAGCTGGATCGCCTCGCTGGCCGGTACCCGCCAGGAGTCGGATCTCGCGGCGAGCCACCAGGCGCTCGCGGCGGAGGGCTTCGCGGTGGAGTGGCGCGACGCCGCGGCGGTGCGCGCCGCCTCCGGCAGCGAGAAGCTCGGCGGCGCCCTCTTCCAGGCCCGCGACGGCGGCCTCGATCCGGTGCGGCTGTGCCGGGGCCTCGCCGCCTGCGGCGGCTTCACCGTGCGCGCCGGCGTGCGGGTGCGCGAGCTCGAGCCCGCCGGGGACCGGGTGCGGGTGGTCGGCGACGGCGCCCACTTCCTGACGCCGCGGGTGGTGGTGGCCCTCAACGCCTACTCCACGGCGCTGCTGCCGCACCTGGCCGACGACGTGCGGGCGGTGCGCGGGCAGATGCTCGCCACCGATCCGCCCGGCGACGCCGGGGCCCGGCGCCTGGAGGGGGTCTGGTACATCAACGAGGGCCACGAGTACCTGCGCCAGCTCCCGGACGGCACGGTGGTGCTCGGCGGTGCCCGGATCACCGCCGAAGCGGCGGAGGTCGGCTACCTCGAGTCCCCCACCGCCCAGGTGCAGGGCGCCCTCGACGCCTTCCTCGCCTCCGCCTTCCCGCACCTCGCCGGCCCGGTGCGCCACCGCTGGGCCGGCACCATGGCCTTCACCCCCGACGGGCTGGTGCTCACCGGCGACGTGCCGGACTTGCCGGGGGCCCTCTACGCCGCCGGATTCAACGGCCACGGCATGTCCCTGGGCTTCGCCGCGGGGCGCTGGCTGGCGCGGCGCGCGCTGGGCGAGGACGTCGGCGAATTCCTCTCGGGTTAGAATCCCCCGACTTCACCCGCTGCAGGACTCGTCGTACCCGCCCAGGAGGGGATCATGAACTGGTTCGAATGGATCGTCGGTAGGCTCGAGTACTTCGTGTGGAGCTGGGGGATTCCGGTGGGGGGCGAGCAGATCCCCTTCCTCGTCATCGCGCTGCTCGGCACCGGAATCTTTCTCACCCTGCGGCTCGGCTTCATCCAGATCCGCCGCCTGGGGCACGGCTTCGCGGTCACCAGCGGCAAGTACGACGACCCGGAAGAACCGGGCGACGTCGCCCACTTCCAGGCGCTGACCACGGCGCTGTCGGCCACCGTCGGCATCGGCAACATCGCCGGGGTGGCCATCGCCATCCACTTCGGCGGCCCCGGGGCGCTGTTCTGGATGTGGGTGACGGCGCTGCTCGGCATGGCCGTCAAGTACACCGAGGTCACCCTCGCCCAGCACTTCCGCGACGTCGGGCCGGACGCCGACCCGAAGGCCTGGGAGGGCTCGGTCTCCGGGGGGCCGATGTACTACATCGAGCGCGGCCTGGGGAAAGGCTGGAAGCCGGTGGCGGCCTTCTTCGCCCTGGCGCTGATGGCCACCTCGTTCCTCACCGGCAACGCGGTGCAGGCCAACACGGTGGCCGACACCATGCTCGACGAGTTCGCCATCCCGGTGTGGGCCACCGGCCTGACCACCGCCGTCATCGTCGCCCTGGTGATCCTCGGTGGCATCCGCCGCATCGGCAAGGTCACCGCGGTCCTGGCGCCGGTGATGGCGGCGGTCTACGTGCTCGGCGCCCTCGCCATCCTGATCGGCAACGCCGGGGCGATCCTCCCCACCTTCGTGCTCATCTTCGAGGAGGCGTTCAACCCCTCGGCCGGGATTGCCGGCACCGGCGTCGGCGCCTTCCTCGCCACCATGATGTGGGGCGTGCGCCGCGGTCTGTTCTCCAACGAGGCGGGCCAGGGCTCGGCGCCCATCGCCCACGCCGCGGCGAAGACGGACGAGCCGGTGTCGGAGGGCGTGGTGGCGCTGCTCGAACCGTTCATCGACACGCTGGTGATCTGCACCATGACCGGCCTCGCCATCCTGGTCACCGGTGTCTGGAGCGAGCGGGTGCCGACGGCCCTCGAGCTCTCCGGCGGTGACATCTCCTTCGTCGAGCAGAGCGCCGACGGCGCCTTCGCCAGTGTCGGCGCCCCGGAGTCGATCGAGTTCCGCGGGGGCGTCCCGTTGGCCGCCGGCGAGGGCCCCGCGGGTGGCCCCAAGGTCGCCTGGCACGAGGTGGCGGTGGACGAGCTGTTCGTCGACGCGGGGCTGCAGGTGCCCTTCACCGGAACCTTCCATCCCGGTCGCGGAGTGGCGGTGGCGGCGGACGGGCAGGAGTACCGGCAGCTCTATGGCATGGCTGTCGAGAGCGGCGCGCCGCTGACCAAGCTCGCCTTCCAGCGCGGGCTCGGCGATTGGGGCGGCTACATCGTGATCTTCAGCGTGCTGCTGTTCGCCATCTCGACGGCGATCTCCTGGAGCTACTACGGCGACCGCTGCGCCAACTACCTGTGGGGGCCCAAAGCGATCCTGCCCTTCAAGGTGGTGTTCGTGATCATGCACTTCGTCGGCGCCATGGTGTCGCTGGCGGTGGTGTGGACCATCGGCGACATCGCCTTGGGCTTCGTCACCTTCCCCAACCTGATCGCGCTGATCGCCCTCTCCGGACTGGTCGCCAAGATGACCAAGAGCTACTTCCAGCGTCGCGCCTGGGAGCCCAACGCCGAGGCCCACAAGCGCTGGAGCGACCATGAGCGCGAGCGCAAGGCCCGCGAGCGCGCTGAGCGGGCGGAGCGCAAGAAGAAGCGGCCGCCGATCGAGTAGGAGCCGGCGGGACTTCCCCGGGGGGCGCCCTCGCGAGGGGGGCGCCGCCCGGCCCAGGATGCACCGGGGGCGGCGGCCGAGGAAAGCTCCGCTCGGGCTGCGGGAAAGGCCCTCGCCGAGCTTTCCTCGGCCGCCTCACCGGCTGGACGGTTTCCTCGGCTGCCGGCGTCTCACTCCATGGCGTCGTACACCCACTCCGGCGCCGCGGGCTCCATCTCCACCGGCAGCCCCTCGGCCAGGCCCCAGCGGTGGAGCCAGGAGATGCCGCGGCGGCCGACGTAGGGATCGGGGCGGGAGTAGGCGGGGTGGGCGAGGGCTTCTTCCAGCGGCACGAAGCGGTAGCCGCGCTCCGCCAGCATGGCGGCCACCGAGCCGAACCAATTTGCGTTGAGCCAGTTGGCGTGGAGCAGCAGCACCTGCGGCGGCTCCTCGCCGAGCACCGCCACCGAGCGCCGCTCCAGGTGCTCGATGGTGGTCTCCAGCCACGGGGCGTAGGCCTCGCCGATCTTTCGCCTTGCCGCCTCGTCGCCAGCCGCGATGGCCCGGGCGTAGGCGGCGGCGAACACCCATTCGTCGTTGTCGAAGGTGACTGGGCCCAGGCGGTAGCCCTGCTCGGCGAGCAGGCGGTCGAAGGCCGCCTTCTTCTCCGGCGTGTCGCCGGTGCGCAGGTAGGGCGGGCGGAAGTACACGAGGTCGCGGCCGCGCGCGGCGAGCAGCCGCCGGGTGAGGACGGCGCCGCGCTCGAGGCTCGCGGCATAGTCGGCCAGCGGCGTGACGTTGAAGTCCGGGTGGTCGAAGGTGTGGTTGCCGAGGCCGTGGCCGGCGTCGAGCCAGAGGGTCAGCATCTCGGCCAGGAAGTCGCCCTGGAGTTGCTCGCAGATCCGCCCCTCGTTGACGAAGCCGAACGCCGGCACCCGGTGCGCGGCCACCTCGGCCAGTAGCTCGTGGTTGAGGCGGCGGATCGCCTCGGCGTCGCAGCGGTGCTCCGCGGGCCCGGCGGTGAAGGGGAGGTCGTCGAACGTGATGGCGACACGGCGGCCGGGGCGGTCGGCGGGAGCGGCGGCCGGGTCGGACTGCGAGGGGCCGGGCGGCGGGAGGGAGCCGGCGGCAGCTGGGGCGGCTTCGATGCTGGCGGCGTTCTCGCGGGCCGGCACCGCCGGCTGCTCGGACGCGCCGTCGCCGGCTCCCGCTCCGGCCCCCGTGCAGGCGCCCAGCAGGAGCAGCAGGAGGAGGCCGCTGCAACGTGGCTCTGCGACGTTCCCGCGGAAACGCCCGGGGAGCCCGCGCAGCGGCCGGCTCGGCATCCGCGGCTTTCGCGCCCTTGGCGCTCGGTCGCCTCCTGTCCTCACTGCCCCTCCGTCTCCTGTCCCCCACCCTCCTGGCCCTCGTCCTCCGGCGCCTCCGCCTCCTGCAGATAGGCGAGGCACTTGTAGACCAGCTTCGCGGCCAGAAAGTCGCTCGCAGGGTGGCCGCCGAGGGGGGCCAGCTCCACCAGGTCCATGGCGATCACGGTCTTCTTCTGGAACAGGGTGCGCAGCAGCGCCAGGGTCGGCCACCACTGGCCGCCGCCGGGCTCGGGGGTGCCGGTGGCGGGGACGAGGGCGGGGTCGAAGTAGTCGATGTCGAAGGTGAGATAGACGGTGTCCGGCAGCGCGTCGAGGAGGCGCTCGAAGCGCTCCGGGGTGCCGGGGTCGGCCAGCTCGTGGCCCCAGATCACCGGCATCTGGTGGTCGCGGATCAGCGCCGCCTCGGGCGCCGACAGCGAGCGGATGCCCACCGGCAGGGTCGACAGGCCGTCCTCCACCAAGCGGCTCATCACGCTCGCGTGGCTGAACGGCGTGCCCTCGAACTCCTCGCGCAGGTCGGCGTGGGCGTCGAACTGGACGATGCCGATCTCGCCGCCGGCCGCCGCCCGGGCTGCCCGCGCCGGGGCGGTGGTCAGGCTGTGCTCGCCACCCAGCGTGACCAGGAACTTGCCGGCCGCCAGGTGCGTCGCCGCCTCGGCCTGGAGCTCGCCCAGCGCTTCGCCCAGGTCGAAGGCCTCGGGCAGGAACGGCGGCAGGGTGGCGATCCCCAGGCGAAACGGCTCGCTCGCCAGCTCCTCGTCGTAGAGCTCCATCGACTGGGAGGCGCGCAGGATGGCCGCGGGGCCGGCGGCGGTGCCGTGGCCGTAGGAGACGGTTCGCTCGAAGGGCACCGGCAGCACCACGGCGCGGGCACGGTCGTAGTCGGAGTCGGCCTCGTCGAGCAGGCCGTAGTTGGTCGGCAGGTAGGGCATGGGCGGTTTTCTAGCACAGCGCCGGGGGCCAGAGGGTTGCAGGAGCGGGCGCGGTCCGGGAAGATCGTTCCATGCCGGATTCGCCGCCCGCCGACCTGCCGTCCACCGACCTGGCGCCCCTCGAGCTGCCCGCCACCGTGCGCCGCCGCGCCGCCACCGCCCGGCGGGTGGTGGCCTTCACCGGCGCCGGGGTATCGCGCGAGAGCGGCCTCGCCACCTTCCGCGGCGGCGAGGGCGGCCTGTGGGACCGCTTCCGTCCCGAGGAGCTGGCCACCCCGGAGGCCTTCGCGAGCCACCCGGAGCGGGTGTGGGGCTGGTACGCGTGGCGCTTCCGCGCGGCGGCGGCGGCGGAGCCGAACCCGGGGCACCACGCGCTGGTGCGCCTGGGGGAGATCTTCCCGCAGCTCACCCTGGTGACCCAGAACGTCGATGGGCTGCACCAGCGGGCCGGCAGCCGCGGCGTGCTCGAGGTGCACGGCACCCTCCGCCGGGCGCGCTGCCACCGCTGCGGCACGGAGCGGGAGATGGCCGCCGCGGTGGAGGAGTCGCCGGACGAGCCGCCGCGCTGCCCGTGCGGCGGACGGTTTCGACCGGCGGTGGTGTGGTTCGGCGAGCCGCTGCCCCAGGACGTGCTGCGGCGAGCCGCCGAGGCGGCGGGGGAGGCCGACCTGTTCGTCGCCGCCGGCACGTCGGCCACGGTGTTCCCGGCAGCCGGGTTGATCGACACGGCCCACCGCGGCGGCGCGGTGGTGATCGAGGTCAACCCGGAGCCCACCGCGTTCTCCGGCCTCGCCGAGCTGCGCATCGCGGCGCCTTCCGGCGAGGCCCTGCCCCGGCTCGCGGCGGCCCTCGCCGCCTGCCGCGCCGGCTGAAGCCGCGGTCCACACCCGTTCCCGTGCACTGGCCCGGCCTCCGTTCGGCAAGCCGGTCCGTGGTCGCCGCCCGGGCGAGATCGACCTTTTCGGCCCGCGGAGTGTCCTCCGGAGCGGTCCGTTTTCCGTTGACCCTTGCGGAGACCGAATGATCGCCGACGACCTGTGCCTCATCCGCGAGCTGCCGACCAAGGAACGGCCCCGCGAGCGCCTGCTCGCCGAGGGCACCCGGGCGCTTTCCGACCGCGAGCTTCTGGCCGTGCTGCTGCGCACCGGCATCGCCGGCCTCTCCGCCCTGCGCCTGGCCACCGACCTGTTGGTGGAGCGCGGCGGCCTGGTGGGCCTGCTCGACACCTGCCCCAAGGACCTGGAGCGCCGCGGCCTCGGCCCCGCCAAGGCGGCCACGCTGCTGGCCGCGGTGGAGATCGGGCGGCGGCTGGCCTACTCGCGGCTCGCCGATCGCATCCCGCTCGAACACCCGGCGGCGGTGGTGCGTTACGTGTCGCTGCGCTACGGCGGTCGGCACCAGGAGGTCGTGGGCGCCCTCTACCTCGACGCCCGGCAGCGGTTGCTCGCCGAGCGCGAGCTGTTCCGCGGCACCCTCGACCGCTCCCTGGTCGAGCCGCGGGAGGTTCTCAAGGAGGGGCTGCTGCGCGGCGCGGCGTCGCTGATCCTCTTCCACACCCACCCGAGCGGCGATCCCTCCCCGAGCTCCGAGGACCTGCTGTTCACCCGGCGCCTGGCGGAGGCCTGCGAGGTGGTGGGCATCGCGCTGGTCGACCACCTGATCGTCGCCCACGGCGGGCGCTGGACGTCGCTCAAGCGCGAGGGCGCGTGGTAGCGTGCCGCCGCCATGACGACCCGATTCCATCTCGACTGCTTCAGCGGCCTCGCCGGCGACATGTTCCTCGGCGCCTGCCTCGACGCCGGCATGCCGCTGGCGGTGGTCGAGGAGGCGGTGGCGGCCCTCGGCCTGCCCGGCGTCGCGGTGGAGGCCCGCGCCGCCGAGCGCGGGGGGGTGACCGGAGTGCGGTTCCGCGTGCTCCAGGACGGTGCGCCCGTGGAGGGGCCGGATCCGGAGGAGAAGGACGGCGGCATGGAGCGGCACGAGCACGGGCATGACCACGGACATCCTCACGAGCCCGGGCACGAGCACGGCCACGGCCATCCTCACGACCACCACTCCCACGAGCACGGACACGGCCACTCCCACG
>DATACC010000053.1:0-4299 GCA_036259255.1 Thermoanaerobaculia bacterium
CCGCGGCCCTCGGGGCCTGGGGGCCCCGGCCCGCGGTGCTGCTGGCCGGTTGCGGTCCGCTGCCCGCCGGCACCGAGGTGAGCGCCCGGCCGGCCTCCGGCGACACCTGGCGGGTGACCGGCGGCGCGACCGGCGAGGCGACGCTGTGCCCCGGCGGCTCCGTCGGGGTGGTCGCCGCTCCCTGAGCACCCGTTGATTGAATGCACGAACGGCATGGAGTCTGCTAACGTTTCGCGAATCGTGACGGCCTCACCGCGCCGGCGGCACTCCTCGAAGGACGAGGTCCGGGTCCACAGCCTCGATCCCCAGCGGCTGGACCGCTTCCTGGAACGTCGCCGCTCCGCGCGCACCGCCTTCCCCTCGGAGCTGTCGCTGGCCGAGAACCTGACGGCGGTGCTGCGCAAGGCCAACGAGTTCGTGCCCTCGGCCGCAGGCTCGATCCTGCTCGACGACCCCGCCGAGAAGCTGGCCGGCCCGCCCGGCGCCGAGCGGTCCCCGGCCGCCCGGCGGGGCTCGGCCGACGGCGGGGGAGGCTGCGGCGCCGGCAGGCTCACCTTCATCGCCGCCTTCGGCGAGCGCTCCGCCGGCTTGGTGGGTCGCGAGATCCCGGCCGACCGCGGAATCGCCGGCCACGTCTACCTCTCCGGCACGCCGTACCGCACCTCCGACGCCGCCGGCGACTGCTACTTCTACGGCGCCGTCGACCGCTCCACCCACTACACCACGCGCTCGGTGATCGCCATCCCGATCCGCATCGAGCAGACCGTCTGCGGCGTGCTGGAGCTGATCAACCGCGAGGGTGCCGACAACTTCACCCTCGAGGACGAGCACCTGCTGGAGATCTTCGCCGGCTACATCTCGATCTCGATCCAGAACGTGCTCGACGGCCGCGCCGCCCACGAGATCGCCAAGCGCGACAATCTCACCGGCCTCTACAACGATCGCTACCTGCACGTCGCGGTGACCCGGGCGCTCACCGACTGCCGGCACCACGGCCGCGATCTGGCCGTGCTGTTCCTCGACCTCGACTACTTCAAGCGGGTCAACGACACCCACGGTCATCTCGCCGGCAGCCAGGTGCTGCGCGAGGTGGGCGAGCTGCTGGCGCGCCACGCCGACGACTACGGCGCGCTCCCGGCGCGCTACGGCGGCGACGAGTTCGTGCTGGTGGTGCCGGGGGCCGACCTCGACCGCGCGGTGGACCTGGCGGAGGACATCCGCGGCGAGATCGCTGCCACCACCTTCGTGGACGGCCCCGGCGAGGTGCACCCGGAGCCCCTCGGGCTGCGCGGCCTGACCTGCTCCATCGGCATCGCCACCCTGGCCCGCCACGCCGGCACCGAGCTCCCCGACGACCAGACCCGCTCCAGCCTGCTGCGCCTCGCCGACGCCGCGATGTACGTGGCCAAGGAGACCGGCCGCAACCGCACGGCGGTGGCTGGCGAGCCGGTGCGCCGCCGCCACTAGGGCGATGGCGCGCCTGACGATCTCCGTCGTCGTCCCCACCCTCGAGGAGGCCGCCGAGCTGCCGGCCACGCTGGCCGCCCTCGCCGCCGGCGCCACGGCCGGGGGCGCGACGGAGGTGCTGGTGAGCGACTCCGGCTCGACCGACGGCACGCCGGAGCTGGCCGGGCGCCTCGGCGCTCGGGTGCTCCGGCCGCCGGTGCCGCTGACCTGCCGCGCCGACGCCTGCATCCAGGGCGCCGCGGCGGCCGGCGGCGACGTGCTGCTGTTCCTCGACGCCGACACCCGGGTGCCGAACGGCTGGGACGCCGCCGTGCTGGCCGCCCTCGCCGACCCGGAGGTGGCCGGCGGCGCCTTCGAGCTGACGCTGGACGGAGCGGAGCCGGGCCTGCGCCGGGTCGAATGGATCAACCGCCTGCGCTACCGCCGCTCCCACCTCTTCTATGGCGACCAGGCGGTCTTCGCCCGCGCCGCCGCCTACCGCCGCGCCGGCGGCTTCCCCGCCGCGGCGGTGCTCGAGTCGGACCTGCTGTGCCGGCGCCTCAAGGCCGAGGGCCGTCTCGTCCTGCTGCCGCTGGCCGTCGTCTCCTCGGCGCGCCGCTTCCGCCAGGGCGGCATCGCCCGCGTCTTCCTACGCGACGCCTGGCTCTGGCTGCGCCACCTGCTGCGCCTGCCCAACGAAGCCCGGGGACGGGCCTACTGGGCGGCCGATCGGGGCCGCACTTAGCGGGGTTTGACCCCCTCCGGGGCGGGTGCTACGATCGTTCGGCCCGCCCCGCCGGGGCGCGGCATTCCACCTGGAGCCCCCATCCGCACGCGCCGTATCCCGAGCAGCCGCGAGGCCGCGGGGGCCGTCCTGCTGAAAAGGCCGCCGAGGCCTGCCGATCCGGAGGAGGAAGCGATGAGCGCCACCGTCACCCGCGCATCCCGAGTGCCCGCCAACGAGGTCCACGACCGGCTGCGCCGGCACATGCTGGTGGATGGTTTCCACCTGGTCGCCGACCTCGACAAGAGCCGCGGACCGTGGCTCTACGACGCCATCCGCGAACGGCCGGTGCTCGACCTCTACACCAGCTTCTCCACCTGCGCCCTGGGCTACAACCACCCGGGGCTGCACACGCCGGAGTTCCGCGAGCGCATCCTGCCGGCGGCCCTCAACAAGCCGGCCAACTCCGACCTCTACACCCCGGAGATGGCCGAGTTCGTGGAGACCTTCGTCCGCACCCTGCCGGAGGAGCTGAGCCACCATCTCTTCTTCATCGAGGGCGGCGCCCTGGCGGTGGAGAATGCCTTGAAGACCGCCTTCGACTGGAAGGTGCGCAAGAACCTGGCGGCCGGCCGCGGCGAGCGGGGCCACAAGGTGATCCACTTCCGCGAGGCCTTCCACGGCCGCAGCGGCTACACGATGTCGATCACCAACCCGGCCGACCCGCGCAAGACCCAGTACTTCCCGCAGTTCACCGACTGGCCGCGAATCAGCAACCCGAAGCTGCGCTTCCCGGCCACCGGCGAGGTGCTGGCCGACGTCGAACGCGCCGAGCGCCAGGCGATCGGCGAGATCGAGCAGGCGCTGGCCGCGGACCCCCACGGCGCGGCCTGCATCATCGTCGAACCGATCCAGGGCGAGGGCGGCGACAACCACTTCCGGCCCGAGTTCCTGCGCGAGCTGCGGCGGCTGGCCGACGAGCACGAGCTGCTGCTGATCTTCGACGAGATCCAGACCGGCTTCGGCACCACCGGCACCTGGTGGTGCTTCGAGCAGCTCGGCGTGGTGCCCGACGTCGTCTGCTTCGGCAAGAAGACCCAGGTGTGCGGCATCGCGGCCACCCGCCGGGTCGAGGAGATCGACTCCGTGTTCCAGGTGCCGAGCCGCATCAACTCCACGTGGGGCGGCAACCTGGTGGACATGATGCGCTGCCAGCGTTATGTCGAGATCATCGAGGAGGAGGACCTGCTGGCCAACGCCCAGCGGGCCGGCAAGCTCCTGCTCGACGGGCTGCGCCGGCTCGAGGAGCGCTTCCCCGGGCAGGTCACCAACGCCCGCGGCCGCGGCCTGTTCCTCGCCTTCGACCTGCCGGACCACGAGGTGCGCAACAAGGTGCTCAAGGCCTTCCTCGGCCAGGACGTGCTGGGCCTGCCTTCCGGCGCCCGGGCCATCCGCTTCCGCCCGGCGCTGGTGCTCACGCCGGAGGATGCCCAGGAAGGGCTGCGGCGCATGGAGCAGGCGCTGACCGCCGCCCTCTGAGCGCCCGCCGCGGGTCCCCCGCGGCCGCACCACCTGCCGAATCTCCACTTCCTCCCCCGCGCCCTCGCCCCCGAGGGCGCGGGGTCGATTCCCACAGGGGCGCCGGACCCCCGCAACACCCCTGTCACACCAGCGGATTCGCCCCGTTCCCGCCTCTTCACCGGTGTCGGGCCGACCCCGTGCAATCGGTTCAAACTACTGATGCCAAAGCACTTGGTCGTGATGCACAAAACCCGGTGCAAAGTGCGAAACATCCCCGTGACGACTGGCAGAACGGCCCCTGATCCTGAGGTTTCCCACAGGATTTTCCGCAGCGACTGTGGAAGACGCTCAGGGCGCCGCCGGGCGGCACCCGCGGGTGCCGAAGGCCGCTGGCGAGGTCGCCGGGAGCACCGCCGCGGGCGGCAGCTCGAGGCGGGCGGCAAGCTGCCGCCACACCGGCACCGTGGCGAGGTCGAGCGGCCACGGCCGGCGCTGGAAGGCGTGCAGGCTGGCCGCCTCGGCCGGCACCCGGTCCATCGCCAGGCGCAGCTCCGCGACGCTGCCGCTGGCGTCGCCGGGCGGGCGCTCCGGCAGCCCCGCGAAGGCCT
>DATACC010000054.1:0-14851 GCA_036259255.1 Thermoanaerobaculia bacterium
CCGCCGGCTCCGGCCTCACCGACCTCGCCGACGCCGCCCCCGGCCGGCGCGCTCCGCCCGGGCGCGCGGGCGCCGAGCCCGGCGCGGTGACCGCGGCGCCGGTCGTCGAAGGGCTGCCGCAGGGCGAGGTCGAGATGATCCTGCCGCTCCCCGACCACGGCGGCCCCTTCACCTACGCCTACGACGCCCGCTGCTTCTTCCAGGCCCACCGCGACCTGGTGGTCGACCTCGCCGCGCGCGCCGTCGGCCCGTGGGAGGGCGAGCTGGCCTGCGACCTCTACGCCGGCGTCGGCCTGTTCAGCGTGCCGCTCTCCCGCCGCTACGCCCGCGTGCTGGCGGTCGAGGGCGACGCCGTCTCCGCCCGCTACGCCCGCCTCAACGCCCGGCGCAACCGGGCGCCGGCGGTCGACGTGGTGCTCCAGGCGGTCGAGACGTGGATCGGCGACCTGCCCGAAGCCCTCGACCGCCTGGTCGTCGACCCGCCGCGCGGCGGCCTCTCGAAGCGCGTCCGCGACGTCGTCCTCGAGCGCCCCCCGGCCCGCCTCACCTACGTCTCCTGCCACGCCGCCACCCTCGCCCGCGACCTCCGCCACCTCCTCGCCGCCTACACGCTCGAGTCGCTGGTCCTCCTCGACATGTTCCCGCAGTCCGGGCACATGGAGGCGGTGGCGCAGTTGGCGCGGTAGCATTTCCTGAAGGCGCGGCTCAACAACCTCAGGAGAACCCAGTTGCGGTACGTGCAGGGATCACGCGCCGCCGCCTCTCTTGGCGGAGTCGGACGGGTGCGGATCGACGTCGTCCTCTGCGAGATCGAGCGGGACCGCTCGCCTTGCAACCGTCCCCTACCTCGAAATGTGATCTATGGTTCTGAAGGCGCGCGGACCTCCATCCCGTAGGATCACCACCACGAGCGGGAGGGTCAGCGGGTTCTGCTGGAATTCGAAGCCGCGGTCGGGGGTGAGGAAAGCCTCGAAGCCGTGCTCCGCGGCCTGTTGCAGCAGCACTCCGTTGCCGATGCCCGACCAGCCGAGCGACTGGACCGTCGAACACTCGTGGCCGCGGAGCTCGTGCGCCAGGAGGCGCGGCAACGATTCGTCAAGAAGCAGCCGCACGCCCGGTCATCAGTGCAGCAGCCTCCTCGAGCACCGCGACCGCCTGCTCCCGCCGGACCGATGGGAAATGGTCGAGGAACCGTCCCAGAGGATCGCCCGCTTCGATGTAGTCGAACAGCGTCCTCACGGGCACCCGCGTCCCGCGAAACACGGGCTCCCCGTGCATCACCTCCGGATCGCTGTGCACCACCGAAACGGGTGCCGAAGGAGTCATGCTCATGAAAATCATGGTACCACCAGGGCGTAAGCGGCATGCTGACCAGCATCCTCACCTCGAATGGCCGGATCACTCTGCCGAAGGCGGTCCGCGAGCGGCTCGGGCTGCGCAACGGCGACGTGCTCGAGTTCCGCTTCGATGAGCGCGGGCGGGTGGTGCTGCGGCCGGTGGCCGCGTCGGCGCTCGACCGCGTCTCCGGGGTGCTCCGCCACCTGGCCAAGGAACGGCCGGTCACGGTGAAGGAGATGCGCCAGGCCGTGATGCGGCGGGCGCGCGACAAGCAGCGGTGATCGCTCTCGATCGACGGCACAGCCTTCTACTGCCCTCGCGACCACGGCACCTGCGAACGGCATCTTCGGGCGCGTCGGTGGGATCGCGGGCGCTCCGCACCGCTCGACCGCCGCGGACGGGGCGTTCACCGGCGCTGCGAACGAGGCGACCACCGCTGGAGAGGCGTTCGCCGGTGCCGCGAACGAGGCGGCCGCCGCGGAAGGAGCGCTCGCCGGTGCCGCGAACGAGGCGGCCGCCGTGGACGCGGCGTTCGCGGGTGCCGCGAAGGGGGCTGGTGACGCTGACGAGGCGGTCGCGGGTGCCGTGAAGGGCACGTTCGCGGCCGAGATCGCGTTCGCAGGTGCGGCGAAGGCGGCCCCTTGTAGGAACGGCTCCTTCATAGGGGCCGCGAAGGGAGCTCGTCGGCAAAAATACCGATCGCGGGTGCCGCGAACGACCCCACCACGACCCACGGCTGCACTTCTTACCGCTCCTCCGGCCTTCCTCACCGCTCCTGGCGAGCGGTTAGCCTGACGGCGCCGCGGGGAGGCGCGGAAGGTCCGTGAGCCGCCAGAGCGCCAGGCGCTTGTCCGAGTAGATGCCGCCCGTGTGGTGGCAGCGTTCGTCGACGACCTCGAGAGGCGGGGGGAAGGAGAACGGCGGGCGCTGCAGGTTGAGCGGCCGCCATCCGCCGGTGGCGATGTCGTCGTTCGACCGATCGCCGACGAAGGTGGTCGTCACCAGGTATTCGGCGCCGGTACGGCGCAGGTTGACGAGGGTGCGGAAGACGTCCGCCTCGCTGAAGTGGACGAGCGCGTCGCGGCAGAGGACCAGATCGGCGGCCGGCAGCCGCTGGCGCACCATGTCGCGGCAGAGGAACCGCCGCCTCGGGGAGGCCCAGGTCCGACGATTCGCCTCGATGAGCGCAGGGACGACGTCGAGGCCGACGTAGCGAGGCACCGAATCGGCGAGCGGCGCGGCCCAGTTGAAGTCGCCGCACGGCGCGTCGAGCAGGGTCTCGACCCGCCGCGACCGGACCAGCTCGACGAGGTCCGCGAGGAAGGACGCCGCCCGCTCCCGCGTCGAACCGGGGCCGGAGCTGGACTCGCAGTCGCCCCAGGCCCTGGCCTCGTGGATCGCCTGGAAGACTCGCCGCATCTCGCGGCTCTTCTTCGACAGGGGGAGGAGATCGGCAATGCTCATCGCGGCGGCTCCGCCGGCGCCACCGCCGGGTCGCCGTGGCGCGCCGCCTCGCCGAGCGTCTCCTCCGCCTCCGGCAGGGCGCGGTCCAGCGCGTAGAGCAGGGCGCCGACCGCCAGGGCGATCAGCGCCGCCAGGGCGTGCCACTTGCCCAGGGTGGTGAAGAGGACGAGCGAGATTCCCACCCCCAGCCAGGGCAGCCACCAGGGCACCCGGAAGCCCGGCGAGATCCTCGCCAGCCGCGGCACGGCGGCGCAGGTGACCAGGTAGGTGGTCATCCGCGCCACCGCCGAGAGCAGGGCGAGCTGAGCGAAGCTGCCGCCGAGCGCCACCGGGACGGCGAGGCCGGCGTGGAGGGCGATCGCCACCAGCGGAGTGCGGAAGCGCGGGTGCACCCGGCTGATCAGGCGGTACGGCCGGCGGCCGATCGACAGGGCGTAGAGCAGGCGCGAGCCCTCGAGCATGGTGCCGGAGTTGGTGCCGAGGATCGACACCGCCGCCCCCACCGTGACCAGCACCGCCCCCGCCGGCCCGAGCAGCACCCCCGCGGCGTCGGCGATCGGCGTCTGCGTCGCCCCCAGGTCGGGCAGCACCGCCATCGCGGCGAGCTGCGCCAGGGCGTACAGCGCCGCGATCCCCAGCACGCCGAGGAGGAGCGCCTTGGGGAGATCGCGCCGCGGGTTGCGGTACTCGCCGGCCGGCACGCCGAGGTTCTCGAAGCCGGCGTAGGCGAAGAGCATGAAGAGCGCCGCCTCGCCCCAGCCGACCTCGCCCGCGGGCAGGGAGAGCGACGCCGGCACCGGGTTCGACGGGAACAGCGCCAGCGCGACGACGACGAAGAGGAGCAGCGGGAAGAGCTTGCCGAAGGTGAGGACGTAGATCGTGGCGGCGCCGTAGCGGACGCCGGCGGCGTGGATTGCCGCCAGTGCCAGGAGCGAGCCGACGATCAGCAGCGCCCGCGGCCCCGGCTCCGCCGCGAGCGGCCAGATGCGCGCCAGCGACAGCACGAACCCGTTCGACAGCGCGGCGAGCGAGGTCAGGCGGGCGAGCCAGTTCATCCAGCCCGTCTCGAAGCCGACGAAGTCCCCGAAGGCGGTGGCGGCGTAGAGGTACGGGCCGCCGGCGGCGCTGAAGTGGCTCGACGCCGAGGCGAAGCAGAGGACGAGGACGAAGACCGGCAGCGCGAAGAGGATCGGCGCCCAGAGCGAGAACGGGCCGAGCAGCGCGTAGGTTTCGCTGGGCAGCAGGAAGACGCCGCTGCCGACGACCGCGTTGATGCACAGGGCGACGAGCCCCCAGAAGCCGACGGCGCGGATCAGCTCCGCGGAGCCGGCCCCGGCGCGCCTCGTCACCGGCGGCCACTGCGAGTTGGTCATCGGAGCCCCCCGAAGAGTTGGGCGGACTCTACCGCGGCGCGGGCTACTCCGCCGGCTCCGTCGGCTCGGTGGCGGTTTCGCGATCGGGCCGCGCCTCGCCGCCGCCGCCCGCCGCCTCCGCCATCAGCGGCCGCCGCCGCCCCAGCCGCTCCTCGGCGGCCGCGATCAGCCGTTCGAGGCCCTGCCGCTTCACCGCCGACACCGCCACCCCGTCGTAGCGCTTGACCAGCGCCTCGAGCTCGCCGGGCGGCACCAGGTCCGCCTTGTTGAGGACGATCAGCCGGTCGATCTCCGACAGCTTCAGCTCCTCGACCAAGCGCTCGACGGCGCGCAGCTTGTCCTCGAGCCGCGGGTCGGCGGCGTCGACCACGTGGAGCAGCAGGTCGGCGTCGGCGAGCTCCTCGAGGGTCGCCCGGAACGCCGCGACCAGGTCCGGCGGCAGATCGGAGAGGAAGCCGACGGTGTCGGTGATCACCACCTCGCCCTCGCGCGGGAAGCGCAGGCGTCGGCTCGTCGGGTCGAGCGTCATGAACAGCTTGTCGGCCGCCTCGACCTCCGAGGAGGTCATCGCGTTGAGCAGCGTCGACTTGCCCGCGTTCGTGTAGCCGATGATCGAGAGGATCGGCAGGTCCGCCTCGCGCCGCCGACGGCGCCGCACGTCGCGCTGCTTCGAGATCTTCTCGACCTCCTTCTCGAGCGCCCGGATGCGGTCGCGGATGCGCCGGCGGCCGATCTCCATCACCGTCTCGCCCGGGCCGCGGCCGCCGATGCCGCCGGCCAGCCGCGACAGCCCGGCGTCGCGCTCGGTCAGCCGCGGCAGCGAGTACTTGAGCTGCGCCAGCTCGACCTGCAGCTTGCCGTCGCGGCTCTTGGCGCGCTGCGCGAAGATGTCGAGGATGAGCTGCGTGCGGTCGACCGCCTTGAGGCCCGTGGCGTCCTCGAAGGCGCGCGCCTGGGCGGGCTTCAGGTCGATGTCGAAGATCGCCACCTCCGCCCGCCGCCGCATCCCCTCGAGCACGATCTCCTGCAGCTTGCCGCCGCCGACCACCGTGCGCGGGTGCACGCGGCTGCGCTTCTGGCGCACCGTGGCGGCGATCTCCACCCCCGCCGAACGCACCAGCTCGAGCGTCTCGGCGAAGCGGTCGTCGTCGGGCTCGAGGCCGATGACCAGCGCCCGCTCGCGGTCCGTGGCGCCGGCGGCGGCGGCGGTGCGGGCCAGCTCCTCTTCGAGCGCGGTGATCGTCGCCTCGAAGTCGAGGTCGAGGCGGTGCACCTCGGGGGCCGAGAGGCGCTCGAAGTTGTCGTCGTAGGAGACCTCGCCGCCCTCGCCGCGCTCGGGCGCCGGTGCCAGGTAGGCGACCTCGATGCCGCCCGCCTCGCCGCCGTCGCTCACCTGCACCGCCGCGATCAGGTCGAGCCGCAGGAGCGCCAGGTCGGTCAGGTCGTCGTGGGTCAGCGGCTCGCCGCGCAGGTGGGTGTGGACCAGCCGCAGGCCGCGGAAGCGCCCGACGCCGCCGCGCAGGCGGCCGACGTCCGGGACCTCGATCTTCGTCGCGTCGCCGACGATCACGTTGCGCACCGTCCCCTCGCGGGTGAGCAGCACGCCCACCTGGCGCCCGAGGTCGTGGGATAGACCGGCGAGGTGGCGCGCCAGCTCGAGCGACACCACCTCCTGCGGCGCCACGCGGCGCCGGAAGGTGCGCTCCAGCGCGCGCCGCTGAGACGTCTTGATGCCCTTGAGGTCGCCGTCGATCTGGTTGGCTATGGTGGAAACCCTCCGTGCGGCTGCGGTGTGGGGAGCGGCGCCGTCAGTGGACGGTGGGGGGAGAGTACAGCTCTCCGTCGCCGAGCGCGAAGCCCATGCCCATCAGGTGGAGCAGCAGCTCGCGGCGGCCGCCCGGCCCCTCGGCCTCGAGCAGCGCCTGCTTCTCGCCGGGGGAGAACGGCAGCGCCACCGCCAGGCCGTTGAGCAGGGAGACGCCGGGGAGCGTCTCCAGGCGGGCGAGATCGAACTCGAGGTCGTGCTGCCGCGCGAACTCGCGCAGGGCGGCGAGGATCGGATCGGGATCGATCAGCGCCTCCGGCTCGACGAGGTCGCCGGCGAACTCGCCGTAGCCGACCCGCACCTGCCGATAGCCCCGGGGCGCCTCCAGCTCCTCGCGCACGCGGAAACGGCACACGCCGCGAAGCAGCACCATGTAGCGGCCATCGTCCTGCTGCTCGCAGCGGGCGATCTGGCCGGCGCAGCCCACCTGGTAGAGAGGCGGGTCGTCGAGGTCGACGAACATCGGATCGGGACCGAAGTTGTCGTTGCGCGGCAGCACCGGCTGGATCATGCCGAGGTAGGGCGCGTCCGACTCCAGCAGGTCCTCCACCAGCGTCCGATAGCGCGGCTCGAAGACGTTGAGCGGCATCCAGTTGCCCGGCAGCAGCAACGAGCCGGTCAGCGGGAACAGCGGCAGGACCTCCGGCAGGTCGCGCAGCGTGGGGGGGGTGACGAGACTCGACACGGGAAACCCAACGCCGGCACGGGGAGCGGAATTCCTCGCTCCGGCTCGTCCTCCGCCGGCGGTAGACTCTGCGGGTCGCCGGGCGGATGCCCGGATCGCCCGAGATGATCTTCCAGGAGACGCAGCCATGCACCTTCCAACCTCGTGCCGCCGTGGCCTGGCCCCGGTGGTCGTCGTCCTCGCCATGACCCTGTCGGCGCCCCCCACGGCGGCCCAGCCGGCGTCCTCCCCAGGCTCCCCGGACGCCGCCACCGCCCGCGCCGCCGTCGCCGCGCTGGTCTCCCGGCACGGAGAAGGGGAGCGGGCGCGCATCGAACAGGGGGTCGAGCAGGTGCTGCGGCTGTGGCGCCCGGAGGACGGCGACGCCGCGGCGTTTCGCACCTTCGTCGAGGCCGAGTTCCTGCCCGTGGGGCCGCTGCGCGACGCCACCTTCGAGCGCTTCGAGTTCGCGCTGGAGCGGCTCGGCGGCTACATGACCTCGCTGATCCGCGACCTGCGCCGCGGGGTCGACCTCGAGATCGGCCCGGTGCTGCCGCTCGACCGCCGCCTCGGCGGCTACGACCCGGCGGCCCACCTGGCGGACGACCTGTTCGCCAACAAGATCGCCTTCGTGGCGCTGCTCAACTTCCCGCGCACCACGCTGGAGGAGCGGCTGGCCGAGGGACTCGAGTGGACGCGCCGGGAGTGGGCCGAGACGCGCCTCGCCGGCAGCTTCTCCAACCGGGTACCGGCGGAGGTCAACCAGCGCATCAGCCAGGCGGCCTCGGCGGCGGACTCCTACATCAGCGCCTACAACCTGTTCATGCACCACGTGCTCGGCGAGGGCGGCGAGCGCCTGTTCCCGCCCGACCTGCGGCTGATTAGCCACTGGGGGCTGCGCGACGAGCTCAAGGCGCGCTACACCGACCCGCAGGGGCTGGCGAAGCAGCGCGCCATCGCGCGGCTCTTCGACCGCATCGTGCGCCAGGAGATCCCGGCGGTGGTGATCGACGATCCGCGCTACGACTGGAATCCGTTCACCAACCAGGTCACCGTGTCGGCGGCGACCACCGAGGCGGAGCGCTCCGCCGCCGGCGTCGAGGACCCGGCGCCGCCGCTGGGTGCCAACGTGCGCCTCGCCCGGGAGGCGGACGAGCGCTACCGCCACTGGCTCGAGGTGTTCCGGGCGGTGCGCGCCGCCGACCCCTACTCGCCGGACAACCCCACCGCCATCGAGCGCAGCTTCGAGGTCCACCGGGAGATCCCCGAATCGGAGGTGCGGGGCCTGTTCGAGGCGGTGCTCGGCTCGCCTCTGGGCGCGGAGGTGGGGAGGGTGGTGGCCGAGCGCCTCGGTCGGCCGCTGGAGCCCTTCGACATCTGGTACGTCGGCTTCCGACCGCGCGGCAAGTACTCGGAGGCGGAGCTCGACGCGCTGACCAAGGCGCGCTACCCGACGGCCGATGCCTTCGCCGCCGACCTGCCGCGCCTGCTCGGCGACCTCGGCTTCTCGCCGGAGCGCGCGCGGATGCTGGCCGAGCACATCGTGGTCGAGCCGTCCCGCGGCGCCGGCCACGCCTTCGGCGCCGGGCGGCGCGACGACAAGGCCCACCTGCGCACCCGGGTCGGCGCCGACGGCATGGACTACAAGGGCTACAACATCGCCGTCCACGAGCTGGGTCACAACGTGGAGCAGGTGTTCTCGATGACGCTGATCGACCACACGCTGCTCGAAGGGGTGCCCAACACCGCCTTCACCGAGGCCCTGGCGTTCCTCTTCCAGCACCGCGACCTGGAGCTGCTGGGGCTCGAGGGGCCCGGCGCCGAGGCCGAGGACCTGGCGACCCTCGATGCCTTCTGGTCCACCCGCGAGATCGCCGGCGTGGCGCTGGTCGACATCGCCGCCTGGCACTGGCTCTACGACCACCCGGAGGCCACCCCGGCCGAGTTCCGCGAGGCGGTGGTCGGCATCGCCCAGGACGTCTGGAACCGCTGGTTCGCGCCGGTCTTCGGGGTGCGCGACCAGACTCTGCTGGCGGTCTACAGCCACACCATCGACAACCCCATCTACACGCCCAACTACCCGCTGGGGCACCTCATCGCCTTCCAGGTGGAGGACTTCTTCCGCTCGAGCGAGAGGCCGTTCGGCGAGGAGTTCGAGCGCGTCTCGCGCATCGGCAGCCTGACGCCCGATGCCTGGATGCGCCTGGCGGTGGGAGCGCCGCTGTCGGCCCAGCCCCTGCTCGACGCCACGCGGGAGGCGCTGGCGGCGATGGGTGGCGGCGGGAGCGAGGCGGCCGCGGCGCGGATCTCCGCCGCGCGGCCGGTGGTGACCCAGCGACCCGACGAGCCGCTGAGCGTCGAGGTGGTGGTCGTCGAGGAAGGCACCACGCCGTCGGCCGACGGCGTGCCGATCCACTACCTCACCGCCGGCGAGGGCGAGCCGGCCCTGGTGCTCGTCCACTGCTGGTCGTGCGACGCCGGCTACTGGCGCCACCAGCTCCCGTCGCTCGCCGCCGACCGCCGGGTGGTGGCGGTGGACCTCGGCGGACACGGCGAGTCGGGGCGCGGCCGCACCGCCTGGACGATGGAGGCCTTCGGCCGCGACGTGGCGGCGGTGGCCGAGGCGCTCGAGCTCGACGACGTGATCCTGGTCGGCCACTCGATGGGCGGCTACGTGATGCTCGAGGCGGCGCGCGCGCTGCCGGGGCGGGTGCGGGGTTTGGTCGCGGTGGACACCCTGCTCGACATCGAGGAGGAGCACGACCCGCAGGCGGTGGCGCGCTACGTCGCCGCCCTGCGGCGCGACTTCCCGGGCACCACCCGGCAGGCGATGGCGACCTACATCGCGCCGGAGACCGACCCGGTGGTCGCCGAGTGGATCCTCTCCGACATGGCGGCCGGCCCGCCCGAGGTGGGCGTCCCCGCCTTCGAGTCGTTGATCGCTCACGACGCGGCGGCCGCTCTCGACGAGCTGCGCCTCCCCTTCGCCGCTATCAACGGCCGCCTCGAGCCCACCAACGAGGCCGCCCTGCGCCGCCACGCCCCGGACGCCCAGGTGATCTACCTCGACGCCGTCGGCCACTGGCCGATGCTCGAGCGCCCCGCTGCCTTCGAAACCGCCCTGCGCGACGCGATCCGCTGGATCGAGAAGCACCAGAGCAGGTGACGGCCGGAGATCCCGAGCGGTGGGCCACCAGTGCGAAGCGGGGGTGGTAACGTCGTCGCGTGGCCCGGCGAACCGACGACTGGATGCGGCAGGCGCGGCGCGATCTCGACCACGCCCGGCTGTCGGCCGAGGCGGGCGACCACGAGTGGGCCTGCTTCGCGGCCCAGCAGGCGGCCGAGAAGGCGGTGAAGGCGCTGTTCCAGAGCCTCCACAGGGAAGCCTGGGGTCACACCGTCCACAAGCTGCTCCAGGCCCTGCCGGAGGAACGCCGGCCCCCGGAGGACCTGGTGGACAGGGCGCGGAGGCTCGACCGGCACTACATCCTCACCCGGTATCCCAACGGGTTCGAGACCGGGGCGCCTGCCGATTTCTACATTCCCGACGACGCCCGCACGGCGATCGCGGACGGGGAGGCCATCGTTGCATTCTGTTCGGATCATCTCGCCTGACTGGGCGGGGGTGCTCGGGTGTCTCGACGACTGGGCTCGTCG
Organism: Thermoanaerobaculia bacterium; assembly: GCA_036259255.1. Taxonomy (GTDB): domain Bacteria; phylum Acidobacteriota; class Thermoanaerobaculia; order Multivoradales; family JBCCEF01; genus DATACC01. Next base: position 10,322 of record DATACC010000054.1, read on the forward strand.
CCTGGTCGCCAGTGGCGCCGCGACCGGAGTGTTGCTCTTTGGTTCCCTCGCCCGGAACGACCACGCTCCGGGCTCCGATGCCGACCTGCTGGTCGTCATCCCGGAGACCGCCGTTCCCTTCCGAGACCGCGACCGCCTGCTGCCGGATCTCCACCTGCCGATTCCGGCGCAGATCCTCGTCTACACCGAGTCCGAGCTCCAGCATCTGGAGGCGGAGGGGCATCCTCTGGTCCGTCGAGCGCTGGCGGAGGGGCGCTGGCTGGCTGGAGGGCTACGGTAGGATCGGCTCACCGATGACGATCCTTCCGCGGCGACTTTCCTACGAGGGGCCAGCCGAGCCGGTCCGGAGCATCTCGCCGTGGCTCGAGATGGGGGCCTCCGAGGAGCTCTGGGCCCAGTCCGGAGCGAGCTTCAACCGGATTGCCGAGATCTTCCGCGAGCGGCCCGACGCCCTGCCTTCGGACCTGGTGGAGGAAGCGCGGGCGCGCTCCAGGGCCGAGTCCCGGTCCCACCATCGAAGGCGCGGTTCGATCCCGAATACGATGATCGTCGGGTCCAGATCCTGCGCTCGAGCGACGCCCAGGATGTTCGCGAGCTGATCGTGCAACGGGACAGCACGGAAGCGGGTCACACCCAGGACTGGCAAGACTGCCCCGGACCCCTGGAGCTTCAGGGCATGTACGAGGTCGACGAGGACCGGGTGGATCCGCAGCCTGAAATTCTTCTCTTGCGCTCCGGGGCTCACTTCAAGGCCGTCGAACGACTGCTGCAGGCTCGATTCCCGGGTCGTCCGGTCCCAGGACTGCTCATCGCCCGCGTCGTACCACCTCTGGAGGCCCCGTGAACGACCTGCTGATCACCGACCTCGCCGAAGTCGCCACGCCCCTCGGCACCACGTCGCGGCGCGGTGCCGAGCAGGGGCGCGTCGAGCGCTGGCGCGGGGTGGAGGTGCTGTGCCGGGAGGGGCGCGTCGCCTTCGTCGGGCCGGAGGACGAGCGGCGGGAGCGCTTCGGTGAGCTGCCGGAGGCCGGCCGGCTCGACGGGCAGGGCGGCACCCTGGTGCCCGGCTTCGTCGATCCCCACACCCACCTGCCGTGGGCCGGCAGCCGGGAGGAGGAGTTCGCCCGCCGGCTGGCCGGGGCCACCTACCAGGAGATCGCCGCAGCGGGCGGCGGCATCCTGTCCACCGTGGCCGCCACCCGCGCCGCCAGCGAGGAGGAGCTGACCGCCCTCGTCCAGCGGCGCCTCGACCGGATGCTCGCCTGCGGCACCACCACCGCCGAGGCGAAAAGCGGCTACGGGCTCACCCTCGCCGACGAGATCAAGCAGCTCCGCGCCATCCAGCGCGCCGCCGCCGAGCACCCGGTGGACCTGGTGCCCACTCTGCTCGCCGCCCACGAGGTGCCGCCGGAGCACCGCGCCGACCGCGAGCGCTACGTGGATCTGGTGTGCGAGGAGATCGTGCCGGCGGTGGCCGAGGCGGGGCTCGCCCGCTTCTGCGATGTGTTCTGCGAACGGGGCGTCTTCACCCCCGAGGAGTCGCGCCGGGTGCTCTATGCCGGCAAGCAGTCCGGCCTCGGGCCGCGCCTCCACGCCGACGAGTTCGAGGGCTCCGGCGGCGCCGAGCTGGCCGCCGAGCTGGGGGCCCTTTCCGCCGATCACCTGATCGCCGTCGGCGCCGGCGGCATCGAGGCGTTGGCCGGCGCCGGCGTCACCGCCGTGCTGCTGCCCGGCACCAGCTTCTTCCTGCGCATCCATCGCTACGCCCCGGCCCGCCGCCTGGTCGAGGCCGGCGTGCCGGTGGCACTCGCCACCGATTGCAACCCCGGCTCGTCCCACACCGAGTCGATGCCGATGATCTACGTGCTCGCCGTCTACGAGCTGGGGCTCACCATCGAGGAGGCGCTCACCGCCGCCACCCTCAACGCCGCCTGCTGCCTGGGCCTCGGCGAGGAGATCGGCTCCATCGAGCCCGGCAAGCGCGCCGACCTGGTGCTGCTCGACGCGCCCAACCTGCTGCACCTCGCCTACCACTACGGCATCGATCCGGTGCGGGCGGTGGTCAAGGACGGCGTGCTCGTCCGGCAGGCGCAGCCGGCGCTCGCCGGCTTGCAACCCGCGCCGGCCCCGCGGCGTACCTGAGGCACCTTCGCTCCCGGAGGCAACAGCACCCGGAGGATCCGATGGAGCAGCTCTGGCGGGACGTCGCCCACGCCCTGCGCACCCTCGCCCGCCGTCCCCTGCTGGCCGCCGTGGCGCTGGTCACCCTGGCCGTCGGCATCGGCGCCAACACCGCCCTGTTCAGCGCCGCCGACGCCACCCTGCTGGCACGCCTGCCGGGGGCCGAGCCGGACCGCACGGTCCTGCTGTGGCTCGACAACACCCGCCTCGGCATCCGCAACGACATCGCCCCCTACCCGCTCTACCGCGCCTGGGTCGACGGTGCCCCGGCGGTGGAGGCGGCCGCGGTCTACCGGCCCGGCCGCGCCAACCTGACGGGCGGCGACGGCGCCGCCGAGCGGGTGGACTGGACGCGGGTGGAGGACGGATTCCTCGAGGTCATCGGCGTCGAGCCGCTTCTCGGGCGGGCGTTCGACGCCGCCGATTTCGCCGGCGAGGGCGATGCGGTGCTCCTCTCCCACGGCCTCTGGCAACGCCGCTTCGCCGGTGACCGCGACGTGGTCGGGCGCACCCTGGAGCTCGATGCCCGCCCCTACCGCGTCGTCGGCGTGCTCCCGGCCGCGGCGGGCTTCCCCCGCGACAGCGAGCTGTGGGCGCCGCTGGTGATGAGCGCCGAGCAGCGCGAGGCTCAGGGAAGGTTCTGGCTCTACACCGTCGCCCGCCTCACCCCCGGCACCCCGCTGGCCACCGCCCAGGAGCAGCTCGACGCGGTGGCCGCGCGCTATGTCACCGCCAATCCCGATTTCGCCGGCTACGGCGTCTACGCCGAGCCGCTGCGCCAGCACCTGGTGGGTGACGTCGCCCGGCCGCTGGCGGTGCTGCTGGTGGCGGTCGCCTGCGTGCTGCTGATCGGCTGCGGAAACGTCGCCAACCTGCTGCTCGCCCGGGCGGCGGGGCGCCGCCGCGAGGTGGCGGTGCGCGTGGCCCTCGGCGCCGGGCGCCGCCGGCTGGTGGCCCAGGTGCTCACCGAGGGCGTGGTGCTCGCCGCGTTCGGCGGCGTGCTCGGCATCGCCGTCGCCGTCTGGGCCACCCGCGGCTTGACCGCGCTCGCGCCCGCCGGTCTGCTGCCGGAGGACGGGCTGGCGGTGGACGCCCGGGTGCTCGCCTTCGCCGTCGTCCTGTCTCTGGCCACCGGGCTGCTGGTGGGCCTGCTGCCGGCCCTCCACCTGTCGCGCCAGGCGGCCGGCGCCGTGCTCGCCCGCGGCGGCCGCGGCGCCTCCGAGGACCGCCGCGGCAAGCGCCTGCGCTCGGCGTTGATTGCCGCCGAGGTGGGGCTCGCCCTGGTGCTGCTCGTCGGCTCCGGTCTGCTGCTGCGCAGCTTCGGCCGCCTGGCCGGCCTCGACACCGGGTTCGAGGCCGAGCAGGTGCTGCTCGCCGACCTCGCGCTGGCCCCGGCGCGCTACCCGGAGCCCGCCCAGGCGGTCGATTTCTACGCCCGCCTCAGCGAGCGCCTGGCGGGGCTGCCGGGAGTGGAGGCGGCCGGCGCTGCCTCCGACGTGCTGCTGCCCGAGCTCGCCATGTCGACCACCTTCGGCATCGAGGGCCGCCCCGACCCGCCGCCGGAGCAGCGCCTCGAGGTGCCGGTGGTGGCGGTCGCCGGCGACTACTTCGAGGCCGTCGGCCTGCCGCTGGTGGCGGGCCGTGCCTTCGGCGCCGGCGACAGCGCCGAGGCGACGCCGGTGGTGATCATCAACCGCTCCATGGCCCGGCGCTTCTGGCCCGGACAGGACCCGCTGGGGCAGCGCATCAAGTACGGCGGCCGCGACTCCGACGGGCCGTGGCGCACGGTGGTGGGCGTGGTGGCCGACGCGCGGCGCACCCGCCAGGAGAGCGAAGACCGCCCGTCGACCTACCTGCCCCACGCCCAGGTGCCGATGACCGGCATGACCTTGGCGCTGCGCTCCGGCGGCGCGCCGCGCCGGCTGGCGGGCGTGGTGCGCGACACCGTGGCGGCGCTCGACCCGGCGGTGCCGGTCACCGAGCTGTCGCTGCTCGACGAGCGTCTCGGCCAGCGCCTGGCCGGCCGCCGGTTCAACGCGCTGCTGCTCGCCGCCTTCGCCGCCGTGGCGCTGTTCCTGGCGGTGGTCGGGGTGTACGGGGTGGTCGCCTTCAGCGTCGCCCGCGGCACCCGCGAGATCGGCGTGCGCATGGCGCTCGGCGCCGGTCGGGCGCGGGTCGTGGCGGGGGTGCTGCGCGACGGGCTGACGCCGGTGCTCGCCGGGCTCGCCGCCGGCCTGGGCGCCGCGGCGCTCGCCGGCCGCGCCTTGGGTAGCCTGCTCTACGACGTGAGCGCCACCGATCCGACCACCTTCGCCGCCGTGCCGATCCTGCTGCTGGCGGTGGCGGCCC
>DATACC010000055.1:0-1623 GCA_036259255.1 Thermoanaerobaculia bacterium
AGTCCTCGGCCACAGGGATCATGCCGGATAGAGCCGGTGCAGCTTGGTCCGGGCGGCGGTGACCGTGAACCGCCACTGCACGGTGCCGCGCTCGGCGTTGCGCGCCCGCTCCCAGGCCGCGACCTCGCGCCGCAGGGCCTCTCGATCCGGGATGCGGCGGTCCAGGCATTGGCGGGCGAGCACGGAGAATTCGAGTTCGGCCATGTTCAGCCAGCTGCCGTGCTTGGGCGTGTGATGGAACTCCAGCCGCCGGAGGATCCGGTGCGCCTCCACGGGCGGGAACGCCTGGTAGAGGGCGGCCGGGCTGTGGGTGCTCAGGTTGTCGAGCACCACCGCGATCACCTCCGCCTCGGGGTAATGAGCGTCGACCAGCGCCCGCATCTGGTGCGCGAAGTCCGCGGCGGTCCGCCGCTCGGTCACCTCGACGTGGCGCCGGCCGGCCAGGGGCTCGAAGGACAGGAACAGGTTGCAGGTGCCCCGGCGCCGGTACTCGTAGTCGATCCGCTCGGGCCGGCCCGGCGCCCGCGGCAAAGGCGCCCGGACCTCCTCGACCAGCTGGTAGGGCTGCTCGTCGAAGCAGACCACCGGCCGGCGGGGGTCGTACGGCTCGGCGTAGAGGTCGAGCACGTCCTCCATGCGCCAGACGAAGTCGGCGCCCACCGCCGCGATGCACCACTGCTTCCGCTGCCACGGCTTCAGCGCGTTTTTTGGAGCGCGCGTCGCACCGTCTCATCGCTGATCGTGTCGACCATCTCCAGCGCCACCAAGCGGTCGGCCAGGAGCTGCATCGTCCAGCGCGCGCGGCCCGCGGGCGGCGCGCTGCAGGCCAGCGCCACCAGGTACGCCTCCTGCCGCGCGTCGAGCTTGGGGCGGCCGCCCGGCCGGGGCCTCTCGGCGAGCGCCCGCTCGACACCCCCCTCGACGAAGCGGCGCCGGGTGCGCTCGACGGTCGCCCGGTGCACGTGCAAGGCCGCGGCGATCTCCTGGTCCGATCGCCGCGGCCGCGTCGATCCCTCGTCGGCCAGGAGCAGGATGTGCGCCCGGGTGAGCCGGCGCGCCGGCGCGGTGCCCTTGTGGAGCAGCGCCAGCAGCCCGGCCCGCTCCTCGTCTGTCAGGTCGACGATGTACCGCTTGTTCATGCGCCGCCCTCCCGCAAAGGAGGGCAGCCTACATCCCACGGGCTAACTCAGCACATGCCCTGTGGCGGCGGACTAGTGGTGCGACTGGAACAGATGGTACCCTCACCCGGCCGGACGAAGGCGCGTATTCCGGGCCGGCAGCTCCCAGCCGGAGGGTACCTTCTGTCGGCATCCGACCACTAGTCCTCGGCCACAGGGATCATGCCGGATAGAGGCGGTGCAGCTTGGTCCGGGCGGCGGTGACCGTGAACCGCCACTGCACGGTGGCGCGCTCGGCGTTGCGCGCCCGCTCCCAGGCCGCGACCTCGCGCCGCAGGGCCTCCCGATCCTGGATGCGGCGGTCCAGGCATTGGCGGGCGAGCACGGCGAATTCGAGTTCGGCCATGTTCAGCCAGCTGCCGTGCTTGGGCGTGTGATGGAACTCCAGCCGCCGGAGGATCCGGTGCGCCTCCACGGGCGGGAACGCCTGGTAGAGGGCGGCCGG
>DATACC010000056.1:0-3105 GCA_036259255.1 Thermoanaerobaculia bacterium
CCTGCCGCTCCAGCGCAGCGCGATCCAGCGCAACGGCACCGAGCCGCCGGCGGCGGCGGGCGGCAGCGGGGAGGGCGGCGCGCCGGCGGTCGATCCGTCCACCCTGCCGCTCGAGACCGGCCGCCTCGACGAGACCACCGAGACCATCACCTTCTCGGAGATCCAGGTCCCGGGCTTCAAGCTGCGGGACCACCGGGGCGCCCTCTACGGCGCCCGCCGCCTGAAGCAGAAGAAGGGCTACAGCCGGGGCGAGCCGGACCAGCGTGGCGCCTGGCGCACCGCCCTCGCCGACGCCGTGCCCTCGACCACCGAGGTGCTGCGCCAGAAGCTGCGAACCGCCCGCGGCGGCCAGGACCCGCCGGCCAGCGAGCCGACGGTGTTCAAGGCGCGCACCGCACAGGGCGCCCAGCGCTACTTCCTCGGTCCCCTGGAGACGGTGGCCGCGGAGCTCGCCCTGCCATCGTGGGACCAGGCCGGCCGGGGGCACTCCTACGACGTCGACCACATCGTCGAGCTGCAGCTCGCCAACTGGGACGTGGAGGGCTGGGCCAACACGCTGGAGAACATGGAGCTGCTCGACAGCAGCATGAACCGCAGCTCCGGCAGCACCATCAAGGGCGCCATCGACGCCAAGGTGCAGTCGTTCATCGAGGCGACGGACCGCGCCTACGGCGGCAGCGTGGCGACGGTGAAGGGCAAGTACCACCTGGAGTTCCAGCAGGCCGCCGCCGGCGGCGGCGACAACCCGCAGCCGAAGACCCACTTCTGGACCGCCGCTCATTTGCGCGCCGGCGATCACCTGGGGCCGGTGGAGGTGGGCAGCATCGGCGAGCTCGGCGGCGAGGGCACGGTGGTGGTGTTCCCCAGCGCCGCTGGCGGCCAGCCGAAGCAGTTCTCCACCGGCACCGGGATCGGCGGTGGCGAGCGCGACTGGCTGAAGCCCTACAACATCACCGCCAAGTCGTTCACCACCGAGGCAGGCCAGGAGACCAGCCCGGAGCTCGGCTCGCTCACCTTCGTGATGCCCGAGGGGCACGACAAGTACGAGCCGTCCGGTGCCGGGCCCACCACCCTGCAGGTGGCGCGGGTGCCGGGCGCGCGCTTCGCCGGCTCCATCGACAAGGCGGCGGTGCGGCGGGCTCTCCTCGGCCTGCGAGTCAAGCGGCTGAGCCCGATCCAACTCGCCGACGTCGACGTGGCGCCGGGCGGCATCCAGGCGACGGGGAAGATCCTCCCCGACGTGCCGCTGCTCCAGGGCACCGGCATCGACTTCGAGCTGCTGGGGGACGCGCTGACCTTCTCGAAGGCCTTCGCCGGTCCGGAGATCCAGGCGCCGCGCCCCTTCGAGGTGCGCGAGTCCACGCTGGTCGTCTCCGCCGGCACCCGCGGTCTGGCCATCGACGGACGGGTGGACTTCGCCATCGAGCGGGTGGGCGAGGGGCACCTGGGGGCGCGGGCCGGCACCAGCGAGGGGTTCGCCCTCGAGGGCGGCTTCTCCTTCGACTCCGCGCTCTTCGACCCGGCCGAGATCGAGGCCACCTACGAGAACGGCAACCTCACCGCCACCGGGCGCCTCGGCGTGCCGGCGGGCAAGGTGAAGGGCCTCGAGTCGGCCAGCGTCGAGGTGACCTACAACCAGGAGGAGGGGCGCCTCGCCGCCTCCGGCAACGCCGAGCTCGACCTGCCCGGGGTGAGCCGCGGCGAGATGACCGTCACCTACGCCGAGGGCGAGGGGCTCACCATCGGCGGCGCCTTCGACTTGAGCGGCGACGTCCCCGGCATCAACGGCGGCCGGGTGGAGGCGCGGCTCGAGCGCCCGGAGGGGGGCGAGTGGAAGCTGGCGGTCTCCGGCACCGCCCGGCCGGCGATCCCCGGAGTCGACTCCCAGCTCGCCATTTCCTACGACGACGGCGTATTCGACATGTCAGTGCGGGCCGGCTACCAGCGCGGCATGGCCGCCGGCACGGTGGAGGTGGGGGTGACCAACCGGGCCATCGACGAGGAGGGGCGCCCGGGCGGCGATGCCGGCGACACCCTCACCCCCTACGGTGGCGGCTCGGTGACCCTGACGCTGGCCCCCTGGCTCCAGGCCACCGCCGGGCTGCGGCTGCTGCCCGACGGCTCGATGGAGGTGCAGGGCGAGATCGGCCTGCCGTCGGCTCTCGAGATCTTTCCGGAGAAGAGCTACGAGCGCAACCTCTTCCGCGTCGGCCTCGACATCCCCATCGTCGGCGTGGCGGTGGCGGGGCAGCGCATCGGCATCTTCGCCACCATCAGCGGCGGCCTCGATCTATCGGCCGGCGTCGGCCCTGGAACGCTGTCGCAGCTCGCCGTCGGCATCACCTACAACCCGGAGCACGAGGAGGACACCCGCATCACCGGCGACGCCGAGCTGCAGGTGCCGGCCCACGCCGGCCTGCGGCTGTCGGTGCGCGGCGGGCTGGGGGCGGGCATCCCCATCGTCAGCGCCACGGCGGCCCTCGAGATCGGCGGCGCCCTGGGCCTCGAAGGCATGGCCCGGGCCGGCGTCCACCTCGACTGGAGCCCGGGCCAGGGGCTGGTGATCGACGCCGAGGGGGAGATCTACGTGGAGCCCGCCCTGGTGTTCGACGTCACCGGCATGGTGCTGGTGGAGGCGGACCTGCTGGTCTCCACCATCGAGCTGTACAGCCAGCGCTGGCAGCTCGCCGGCTTCTCCCTCGGCTCGGGGCTGCGCTTCGGCCTGCGCTTCCCGGTGCACTACGAGGAGGGGCAGCCGTTCGATCTCGATTGGAACCAGGTGGAGTTCGAGGTGCCGGAGATCGACACCGACCAGGTGCTCGCCGGACTCATGGCGCAGATCGTCTAGGACCAAGTTGCGCGCAGACCAGGAGCGAACCCGATGAACCAGGCCACCCAGATCTTCTCCCAGCCGGACGCCGCGGCCCCCGTCGCCGAAGCGGCGACCCCGGCCGCCGACGCGCTGGAGCACGTCAACCGCGGCGCCCGGGCGCACCTGGCCGGCGATTTGGAGGCGGCGCGCCGGGCGTACCGCGCGGCCCTCGACGCCGACCCGCGCCACGCCACGGCGCTCACCAACCTCGGCTTCCTGGCTGGGCAGGAGCG
>DATACC010000057.1:0-18107 GCA_036259255.1 Thermoanaerobaculia bacterium
GGTGGTGGCGATCGACGGCCCCTCCGGGGTGGGCAAGAGCACCGCGGCGCGCAAGCTCGCCCGCGAGCTGGGGGTGCCGTACCTCGACACCGGCGCGATGTACCGCGCAGTGGCCCTGGCGGTGCTCGACCGCGGCGCCGATCCGAGCAGCGAGGAGGCAGTGCTGGCGATCGCGGGCCAGGCCGATGTCGGCCTGCACAGCCGCGACGACGGCAGCTTCGAGGTGCTCCTCGACGGCCAGCCGGTGGAAACGCGCATCCGTGCTCCGCGGGTGGGCGAGGCCGCCAGCCAGGTGTCCACCTACCCGGCGGTGCGCCAGCGCCTGGTGGCCCTGCAGCGGACCTGTGCCCGGCGCTTCGGCGGCGTGCTCGAGGGGCGCGACATCGGCACCAAGGTGTTTCCCGACACGCCTCACAAGTTCTTCGTCACCGCCCGCGCGGAGGTCCGCTACCGCCGCCGCTTCGAGCAACTCCGCGAGCTCGGCAAGGACGTGACGTACGACGAGGTGGCTCGCGAGATGGAGGCCCGCGACCGCCGCGACGCCAGCCGCGCCGACTCCCCCCTCCTCCAGGACGGCACCTACACCGAGGTCGACACCTCCGACGCCCCGGTGGACGAGGTGGTCGCCCGCATGGTCGCCACGGTGCGCGGCCGTCGACGCGAGGCTACAATGGACTCATGAGCACGCGGACGATCACGGCCGACCTTCCGGAGGACTTGCTGCGCGACGCCATGGAGATGACCGGCAAGGACATCACCGGCACCCTGGTCGCCCTCGAGCAGGTCCGGCGCCGCCGCGCCTTCGACCGCGCCATGGCCCTCCAGGGCAAGGTCCGCTTGGACATCGATCTCGACGTCCTGCGCGAACGGGATGGTGGTTGATCCCTCCGTCTGATCGACTTCTTCGCGGGACGCGCTGCGGACACTCTGGCAGAGGCTCTTCGGGCCGGTGCGGTGATCATGGCCCCCATCGTCGTCGCCGAGCTGGTCAGCGGCGCTCGCGAACCGTCTCAGCGGCGAGAGATCGAGCTGCTGCTTCGCGACCTCCCGGTCCACGAGACTCCGGTCGACCACTGGCTACGAGTCGGCGAGCTGCGCTTGCGTCTGAGCCAGCAGGGAATCGCTCTTTCGAGATGCCCACATCGCCCAGTGTGCGCTGGATCGCGGCGAGTCGCTGCTGTCTCGGGACCGGATCTTCGCGCGGATCGCACCGGCCGCGAGGCTGCGCTTGCTCACTTCGTGACCTGAATCTCCGCTCACTCCTCCGGCGCGGTGAACAGCCCGATCTGCTCCGCCGTCTCGTCCGTTTGGCGGCGGCGGGGGCGGGCGATGGCGCCGGCGGCGTTCTCGTAGTTGGCCAGGAAGCGGCTGCGGGCGACGGGGTGGAGGTCGCCGAGACGCTCGGCGAGGATCTCCGCCAGGTCCCAGGAGTCGATGCTGCCGGGGGCCGTCTCCGCCAGCTCGGCCTCGATGCGGCGGGCCAGCGCACGGATGCGGTCGTCGTCCACGCCGAGGTCGCGGGAGACCCGACGCATCACCCGCACCAACTTCTCCGAGCGGAACGGCTCGGTCTCCCCGCTCAGCTTGACCACCCGCAGGTCGGCCGGTGCCAGCCGCTCGTGGGTGGTGAAGCGCTTGCCGCATGCCTCGCACCGCCGGCGCCGGCGGATTCCGTCGGCCGTCGGCCGGCTGTCCACCACCTTGGAGCTGCCGCCGCAGTAGGGACATTCCATGGTCGCGCAAGAGATTAGCACCCGCCGGCGCCAGGACGTCTCCGGCCGGGCGGCGGTGCCGGCTGCGGGCGCTCAGCGCGGCAGCGGGGCGAGCGGGTCGAGGGGCGATTCCGGCACCGCCGCCGCACGGCCGGGGCGCAGCGGCAGGAAGCGCGGCGCCGACAGCCCCGCCGGCCCGTAGGTGCGCAGCACCAGCCCGGGCCCGTTGACCGTGTTGATGCAGCCCGACAGCAGCACCCACACCCCCGGACGCAGCACCAGGACCTCCTGGTAGTCGAGGCTCACCTCGTTGAGCGTGCTGATCTTCGCCGCCACTCCCGAGAGCAGCCGCCAGTCGCGCCGCGGCGACCACTCGGTGAGCAGGATGCGCTCGTCGCCGCTCTTGCGGCGGTCGAACCACACCAGGTGCAGCGGCCCCCGGCGGTCGCCGGTCGGCAGGTCGACGGTGAAGTCGCGGCCCGGTGTCCAGATGCGGGTCGGCGTCCGGCCCCAGGGCGTCCAGCGGGTGCTCGCCCAGGAGGCGCCGCCGTCGCCGGAGAGGAACAGGCCACCGTCCCCCGTCACGTAGGCGGCGCCGCCGCCGTCCACCGGCACCACCACGCCGCGGCGCTCCGGCGGCAGCTTGGGCAGCGAGCTCACCCACGCCCGCGGCGCCTCGCCGGCGGCGAAGATGCCGGTACCGGAGACGATCGCGTCGTCGCGCCCCGTCGCCGGCACCGCTTCGGCGGCGCCGCTGGCGACCACGTCCATGCTGCCGGCGGCCAACCAGTCGCGCCCCTCCAGGCGCAGCGCCGTCGCCTCCACCCGCGGCGGACCGCCCTGGCCCGCCGCGCCCCTCGCTCGCTGGGCCCGCTGCAGCACCACCCAGGGGCGGCCGCCGCCGTCGTAGGTGGTGTGCACCGTCGCCGTGGACGGCACCGCCAGCGGATCGCCCAGCGGCCGCCACGCGCCGGCCTCCCAGCGCACCGCCTGCAGGCAACCGTCGCCGCAGCGGGCGAGCGCGAACACCGGCCCCGGCCCCAGCGAGCCGCCGTAGGCGGCGGTGGCGGGCTCCGGGAAGTACTCGGCGGACTCGGTCCACTCGAGCCCGGCGGCCGCGCCGGAGGCCTCGGTGGCGGCCAGCGGGGTCGCGGCGATCAGCCAGCCCGCGCCGCCGGTGGGCCCGCCGCTGGCGCGCAGCAGCATGGTGCCGCTGGCGGTGTCGAGGCCGAGCACCGCCATCGAGGTGGATTCGTCACACACGAAGTCGGCCGCCGCGGCCGGTGGTGCCGAGGCCAGGGCGAGCAGCAGGGCGAGGGCGAGCGCCGCCCGAACGGTGCAGGCGAGAGGGCGGCGGGTGGTGGGGATCGTTTTCATGGAGCTCCAGGGGGTCGTGACGGGGGGCGCGGCTTGGTGGCGGCATCCTTCCCGGCGCCCGCCGGGGCGGCCGGCCCGAGCACCCGCGCCGGAACGCCGGCGGCGCGGCAGCCGGCGGGAATGTCGGTGCGTACCACCGAGCCGGCGCCGATCATCGCGTCGTCGCCGATGGTGATGCCGCCCAGGACGATGGCGCCGGCGCCCACCGTCACCCGGTCGCCGAGGCGCGGACAGGCCAGCTCGTCGAACCGCACCTCGCCGAGGGTGACGCCGTGCAGCAGCGTGCAATCCTCGCCGGCCACCGTCTCGCCGCCGATCACCAGCCCCAGGCCATGGGCGATGATACAGCCGCCGCCGAGATCCGCGTTGGGCAGGATGTCGACCCCGCACAGCGCCACGGCCAGGCGCCGGCACACCGCCGGCAGCACCGGCACGCCGGAGCGGCGCAGGGCGTGGGCCACCCGGTGGGCGAGGAGCGCCTGGAAGCCGGAGTCGAAGAGCAGCGCGTCGAGCAGGGTGGCGAGGCGGCCCCGGCCCTTCACCGCCCGCAGCCGTGCGAGGTCGCGGCGCACGCGGCGGGCGAAGCCCTGCCGCCCCTCCGTCACGTCGCCCTCCCGCGCCGCCGCAGCGCCGCCAGCAGGCCGAGCCGCGGCAGGCGGCTCCAGGCCGGGTACAGGCCGGCGGCCTTGAGCCACAGCTCGAAGCGGCCCTCGCCGGGCGCGACGATCATCCGCGGTACCGCCCACCGGTCGCCCGCCGCGGCGCCGGCGTGACCGTGGATCGACACCGCCGCCGCGTAGCCGGCGCCGCGTACCGCCTCGCGGGCGGACGGCGACAGGCGCCCCCACGGGTAGCAGAAGGTGGTCACCGGGCGGCCCACCACGGCCTCGAGATCGCGGCGCGAGCCCGCCACCTCGGCCTCCAGCTCGGCGCCTTGCAGGAGCGCGAGGTCGCGATGGCCGCGGCCGTGGGAGCCCACTTCCATGCCGGCGTCGGCGACCGCCGCCAGCTCGCCGGCGTCCATCAGCGCCTCGCGCCGCTCGCCCTCCGCCTCGTCCCAGCGGTTGTGGCCGCCCAGCGCGCCGCTCACCGCGAACACGGTGGCCCGCTGACCGCGGGCGCGCAGCGCCGGCACCACCTGCTCGGCAAAGCAGCGGCAGCCGTCGTCGAAGGTGAGCACCACCCGCCGCCGCGGCCGGTGGTCGCCCACGCCCGCCGCCGCCTCGGCGAGGGTGGGGGTGGTGAAGCCCCAGGCGGCGAGCCGGTCGAGCTGGGCCGCGAAATCCTCCGGGGTGAGGTAGCTCCCCGGGTGCCGCGGCGGCGGGTCCAGTGGCGCCGGGTGGACGTGGTGGTACATCAGCACCGGGATCACGCCGCCACCTCGGCGAGCAAGCGCGCCCAGGCGGCCTCGGTGGCGCCGATCGGAAAGCCCTCCGCGCGCCGCCGCGGCAGGTCGCCCCAACCGCCCGTGCGCGCGCGGTCGAGGGCGGCGGCCAGGGCGTCGGCGTAGGCGGAGGCGTCGACCGGATCGCAGTAGAGGCCGGCGTCGCCGATCACCTCGCGGCGCACGGCGTCGTCCGGCGCCACGCAGGGCCGGCCGCAGGCCATCGCTTCGAGGTAGGTGAGGCCGAAAGATTCGGTGCGCGAGGGCAGGGTGAAGGCGTCCGCCGCGGTGTACCAGGCCGGCATCAGGGTGCGTGCCACCCGGGTGCGCCGGTAGCGGCCGGGCAGGTGGTCGGCGGCGAGGCGGTCGAGGCGCGCCGCCTCCGGGCCGTCGCCCAGCACCAGCAGGCTCGCGGGCCGCCCCCGCTCGGCGAGCCGGGCCAGCGCCTCCACCGTGAGATGGAACCGCTTGTGGCCGTCCACCGCGCCGGCGGCGAGGACCACCGGTCCCGGCAGACCGTGGGCGGCCGGCGCCGCGCCGGGATGGAACCGCTCGAGGTCGACCCCGTGAGGCACCACGGCGATCCGCGCTCGCGGCGCGCGCTCGGCGAGCATCGCCTCCGCGGCCCGGGTGAAGGCCACCACCCGGTCCGGCCCTTGGCGTGCGAAGGCGCCCTCCCACTTGGGATCGACGCCGTGGGCCACGTCCACGAAGGGGACCCCGCGCAGCCGCCGCAGCAGCCGGCAGAGCCAGGCGCCCACCAGGCCTCCTTCCATCACCACCACATCGTACCCGCCGCGCCACAGGGCCGGGAAGGCGGCGAGGCTGGCGGTGTCCCACTCCAGGTTGACCGGGTCGAGGTAGAAGTGGTCCATCACCTTGCGACCGATCCGGGTGGCGCCGTAGAGGCGGGTGAGCCAGCGTGCGTCGCGGGGCAGCGCCCGGATGCGGCGGTGGGGCAGCGGCGCCTCGCCGCGGCAGAAGAGCGTCACCGGCCAGCCCCGCCGCGCCAGGGCGCCGGCGATCTCCACTACGAAGGCCTCGGCACCGCGGGCCTCCACTCCGACGCCGGGCATCACGAAGGCCACCCTCAGCGGCCGCTCGCTCACGCCGGGGCTCCGGGCGCGGCGCCGTCGCCGTCCGGCCTGCCGGCGAAGAAGCGCCGGAACGGCCGCTGGAAGCGCAGCGCCATCAGGGCCGCGCCGGCGAGCCCCGCCGCCAGCGACGCGGCTAGGCGCCCCCAGCCCTCGGTCGGGAAGAGCAGCACCACCACGCCGAAGGGGGCGAGCGGCGCGAGGTAGACGTAGGCGAGGTCCGCCAGCAGCCGCGGGAAGCGCCGGCCGCAGGCCCGCGCCACCCGCCACGCCATGAGCAGGTTGCCGAGCAGCAGGAAGTTGGCAAGGGCCAACCCCAGGGCGCCGTGGCGGCTGGAGAGCCAGACGCCGAAGCCCACCAGGCTGGCGAAGTTGAGCATCACGATCACCAGCCACAGCCGGTCCTCGCGCCGCACCTTGAGCAGCTCGCCGCCGAGGCGGTTGAAGGGGTCGACCAGCGGCAGGAAGCAGATCACCCGCAGCAGCGGCACCGCGGGGCGCCATTGCTCGCCGAGGAGGACATCCACCAGCACCGTCTCGGCGTTGAAGAACAGGAACCAGGCGGCCAGCGATTCGAAGGCGAGGATCGTCACCGTGCCGATGCGGTAGACGGAG
Source organism: Thermoanaerobaculia bacterium (assembly GCA_036259255.1). Lineage (GTDB taxonomy): Bacteria > Acidobacteriota > Thermoanaerobaculia > Multivoradales > JBCCEF01 > DATACC01. The sequence continues at coordinate 6,183 of DATACC010000057.1, forward strand.
AACGAGCGCTCCTCGTCACCCTGCACCTCGACCAGGGTGGGGTAGAGCACCCGCTGCACCGCCGGCACGACGATGGTCTGGATCCGCAGCCCCCACAGGCGCGCCTTGCCGTACTGGGCCAGCATCGCGGTGGTGACGAAAGGACCCACGATGTAACGCTCGAGGTAGGGCAGGGTGAAGGCGCACAGCGCGATGGCGAACAGGAAGCGGCTGTCGCGCAGCATGGCCGGCAGGTGGCGCCGGTCGAAGCGCAGCGGCATCCGGCCACGGACCCGCAGCCACAGCAGGGCGCCGTAGACCGCCATGCTCACCAGCTCGCCGGCGACGAACGCCCAGACTCCGAAACCGGCGGTGGCGAGGGCCACCGCCACCGCCGCCAGCGAGGCGCCGCGCACCAGCTCCGGCACCACCAAGCGCCCGACCTGGAGCTTGCGCTCGAAGTAGACCCGCGGCACCACCGCCAGCCCTTCGAGCAGGACGAAGGGGGCGAGGGCCGCCACCACCGCGGGCAGCCGCGGGTCGAGCAGGGCGAACAACGGCGAGCCGGCGGCCAGCGCCGCCGCCAGCAGCAAGCCGACGCCGCCGGTCCAGGCGAGCACCGTGCCGTAGGGCTGGCGCTCGTCGCGCACGAGCTGATAGGGGAGGCCGGCGTCGCGCAGCACGCCGGCGATCACGACCGCCGCGAAGGCGTAGTCGAACAGGCCGTGGAACTCGTCGAGCACCAGCCGGGCCAGGGCGACGTCGGCCAGGAAGCGGATCGCCGTGCGGCCGAGCTGGCTGCCCCAGGCGGCGACGGTGGAGGAGAGGAAGCGGGATTCGGTGGAACCGAGGGGCGGACCGCCGGCCGGCCCGCCCGGCCCGGGATGGGAGGGGCCGGGGACCGGCGGATCGAGGGGCCGCTCCGTCATCGCTGCGCACCGCCGGCCGGGCGGCGGTCGGCGGCGGAGGGCCAGCCGGCGAGCACCGCCCGGTACCAGGCGAGCTTGAAGAGGATCACGCCGGCAAGGGCGCGGCGGCAATCGGCCAGCAGGCGCGGATGGCGCCGGTAGATGGCCAGCGCCGAGGCGACGGCCTTGGCCGGCGCCGTCGCCGCCAGCAGCCAGCGCCGCCGCCAGGTGGGCCCGGTGGCCAGCGCCTCCGGGTGGCGCCGCCGGAAGTCGTGGAAGTTGGCGCCGTACCACGCGGCGTGGCGCACCAGCGCCTGCCGGGTCTCGCGCACGGCGGCGTGCTCCACCACGGCGGCGGGCACGAAGGCGGTGGCGAGACCGGCGTGGCGGGCGCGCAGCACCCAGTCGAGGTCCTCGCTGGTGGTCAGCACCTCGTCGAAGGGTCCCGTCTCCTCCCACGCTGCCCGCGTGCAGGCGAGGTTCAGGCTGCCCAGCGGGCCGGTCGTGGCGGCCTCGCCCGGGCGGTCGGCGAGCAGCTCGTGGAACGAGGCGACGTTGTCGGCCAGCGCCCAGGTGCTGCCGGTGCGGGGGAAGGTCACGGCGCCGCCGGCCACCGGCGAGCGGGCGAGGGCCGCCGCCAGGGCGTCGAGCCAGCCGGGTAGCGGCCGGCAGTCGGCGTCGGTGAACAGCAGCAGGTCGCCGCGGGCCTCGGCGACGCCGCGGTTGCGGGCCGCCGCGGGGTTCAGGCGCTCGGCGGTCTCGACGAGGCGCACGGTGTCTCCCCCCGGGGTGCCCCCCCGCGGCACCAGGCCGGGCGCGTCCCGACCGACCACCAGCACCTCGACTCCGGGGCCGGGGGCACCCTGGGCGGCGAGCGCCGCCAGGGTGTGGCCCACCCAGGGAGAGTCGAGGTTCGGGACGACGACGCTGAGGCGAGCGGCCACCGGGGTGGCGCTCCTACGCAGGCTCTCAGGCCCGGCCGTTGGCCTTGATCATCCGCCCCCACTGGCGGGTGCCCAGCGCGCGCACCGTGGCGATGCGCTCCTCGGCCAGCCGGTCGGCGGCCTCGGCGGTGGTCACCTCCTGGTGCTCGGCGATCTCGAACACCCGCATCAGGTTGAGGTAGATGCTGCGCGTCATGCGCAGGGCGCGCTCCTGGTTGTACTCGCCGGTCAGCTCGTTGTAGACGTTGATCAGGCCGCCGGCGTTGATCACGAAATCCGGGGCGTAGAGGATGCCGCGCCGGCCGAGCTCCTCGCCGTGGCGCTCCTCCTCGTCGAGCTGGTTGTTGGCGGCGCCGGCCACCACCTGGCACTTGAGGCGCGGGATGGTCTGGTCGTTGAGGATCGCTCCCAGGGCGCACGGGGCGAAGATGTCGCAGTCGACGTCGTAGATCTCGTCGCTGCCGACGATCTCCACACCATGCTTGTCCTGGGCCTCGGCGGTCGCCTCGGCGTCGATGTCGGTGCCGAACACCTTGCACCCCTCGTCGCGCAGGTAGGAGGCGAGCCACATGCCGACGCTGCCCAGCCCCTGGATCGCCACCGAGCGGCCGGCCAGGGCGGCATCGCCGAGCTGGCGCTCGGCCGTCGCCTTGATGCCCTGGAGCACGCCGTAGGCGGTCACCGGCGACGGATCGCCGCTGCCGCCGTGGGCCGGCGACACACCGGTGACCCAGCGCGTCTCGGTGAGGATCGTCTCGCAATCCTCCACCTCGATGCCCACGTCCTCGGCGGTGATGTAGAGCCCGCCGAGCGAGTCGACGTACTGTCCGAAGCAGCGGAACAGGGCCTCGCTCTTGTCCTTCTTGGGATCGCCGACGATCACCGCCTTGCCGCCCCCGAGGTTGAGGCCGGCGGCGGCTGCCTTGTACGTCATGCCGCGGGAGAGCCGCAGCACGTCGTGCATGGCTTCCTCGAACGACTGGTACGGCCACATCCGCACACCGCCGAGGCCGGGGCCCAGGGTGGTGGAGTGGACGGCAATGATCGCTTTCAGCCCCACCTCGGGGTTGCTGCAGATGAGCACCCGCTCGTGCCCCATCTCCATGAGCTCGTCGAACATCCTTCGGGTCCCTTTCTCCAGTTCGAGCTTCGGCTGCGGACCGCCGTCAACACGCGCACCCCGTCTTCGAGGGCCGCACCGGCAGACTCCAGCCCGAGCGCCGCGAGGCGTTCCTTCCGGTCCTGGTGGCGGAGAAGCAGTGGTGCGGCCGGCTTGCTTCCCCCGAGGGGGCAAGGGCGGACGCGGGAAGTGTACTTGAAGCTCCGAAGGGCGGCAAACGCCCTGGGAACTTCCATGGACGCAGGAACTTACCGAATGCCTTACGCCCTCGGCGCCGCCGCGCCCGGCGGCTGCGGGGGAGGCGAGCCGATGTCGGTAAGCAGCATGCCGGCGACGATCAGCGCACCGCCCAGCAGAAGCCCCGGCCCCGCCGCCTCGCGGCCGATGCCGATCGAGGCGATCGCCGCCACCACCGGCTCGAAGGTGAGCAGCACCGCCGTCTCCGCGGCGCCGAGGCGGCGCTGGGCGTAGAGCTGACAGGCGAAGCCGACGGCGGTGGAGAGCACGCCGGTCACCAGCACCGCCACCACGGCGGTGGTGGTGAGTTGGCTGCGGACCGGCGGATCGAGCAGCAGGAACGGCGCCGAGAGCGCCGCCACCACCGCGAACTGCACCACTGCCAGGGGACCCACCCGATGACGTCGGATCGCCCGGTCCACCGCCAACACGTGACCCGCGAAGGCGAGGGCGCAGCCGAGGGTCAGCGCATCGCCCAGGTTGAACGTGGCGGTGCCGGGAGCCGGCCGGAACAGCGCCCACAGCCCGGCGGCGGCGCACGCCGCCCCGAGGACCGGCAGCGCCCGCGGTCGCCAGGTGCCGAGGGCCCAGCCGATCGCCGGCACCAGTAGCACCGACAAGCCGGTGACGAAGGCCGAACGCGCTGGCGTCGTGTAGAGCAGCCCCGCCGTCTGGAAGGCGAAGCCGGCGAACAGCAGCAGCCCGATGCGCAGGCCGTCGGCGGCGAGGGCCCGGCCGCCGCCCGGCGCCACCCGGCGCAGCAGCGGCGCCAGCAGCAGTCCGCCCAGCGCGAAGCGGTAGGCGAGCAGGTGGAAGACCGGCAGATCGTGGAGCGCCCGCTCCACCACCACGAAGGTGGCGCCCCAGACGACGGCGGCGAACAGCAGGGCGGCGCGGGCGGCGACGGCGGGCGACAGGCGCATGGGACAATCGTGGCATGGAGAACGATCCGCGCGAAGCGACCGGCGACCCCGCCGGCGATCCTGCGAGCCTGGGCGACGGTCCCGGCGCACGATCGCGGCTGTTGCGGCGCTGGGCCCTGGAGGCGGGCTTCGACCGCGCCGGCGTCGCCACCCTGGAGCCGGCCGCCACCGGCGAGGCCTTCCTGCGCTGGCTCGACCGCGGCGAGCACGCCACCATGGGCTACCTCGAGCGGGGCCTCGAATCGCGCCTGGATCCTTCCCGGGTCCTGGAGGACGCCCGCTCCGTCCTCTGCGTCGCCCTCGTCTACCACCCCCTGGCGGCCGGGGAGGGCGGCGAGCGGGATGGGGACGCGTCGGCCCCGGTGCGCCCCGAGCCGGAGGGCGACCTGTGGCCGCGGGTGGCGCGCTACGCCCGTGGCCGCGACTACCACAACCTGATGGGCAAGCGCCTGCGCAAGCTCGCCCGCCGGGTGCGCGAGGCGTTCCCGGGAACCGAGACGCGCTGGTCCGTGGACACCGCGCCGGTGCTGGAGCGCGAGCTGGCGGCCCGCGCCGGGCTGGGGGCGGTGGGCAAGAACACCTGCCTGCTGTCGCGGGAGATGGGATCGTGGTTCCTGCTCGGCGAGCTGTTCCTCACCCTGGAACTCGCGCCCGCCGAGCCGCTGGCCGACCTGTGCGGCCGCTGCACGCGCTGCCTCGACGCCTGTCCGACCGGGGCGCTGCCCGAGCCGTACCGTCTCGACGCCAACCGCTGCATCAGCTACTGGACCATCGAGCACCGCGGGCCCGTGCCGGAGCCGATGCGGGAGGCGGTGGGGGAATGGGTCTTCGGCTGCGATGTCTGCCAGGAGGTCTGCCCGTGGAACCTGCGCTTCGAGGGCCGCGCCGACCGCGGCGGGCGCCAGCCGGCGGATCATCCGGAGCTGGCCCTGCCGCCGCAGCGTGCGCGCCTCGACCTCGCCGGCCTGCTGGCCCTCTCCCCGGCCGCCTACGACGACCTGTTCGAGGGCAGCCCGATGAAGCGAGCCCGCCCCGAGGGCCTGCGGAGGAACGCCGCGGTGGCCATGGGCAACCGCGGCGACGCGCGCCACGTTCCGGCGCTGGCCCGCGCCCTGGCCGGGGATCCCGACCCGGTGGTCCGCTCCCACGCCGCGTGGGCCCTGGTCCGCATCGGCGGCGAGGCGGCGGAGCGGGCGCTCGCCGAGGCGGCGGAGCGGGAAACCGATCCGGGCGTTCGCGCAGAGATCACGGCGGAAGAGCACTGATCTGTCACGGTTCTGGCAATTCGATGCACATGACGAGATGAAAGTGAGGAAATGATAATCGTTCCCTGAGAGGAGAGAACCGTGACCCGTCGGCACCCTTTGCGGTGGTATAGTCGTTTTATGGCGAAACTTCTGTTCCTTCTGCCGTTGGTCTTGTCGCCTCTCGCGACAGCCCGCGGTGCCGCCGAGGATGCTGCCCGGGCCGCCGCCGAGGAGGCGCGCGAGCACGCGCGCTTCCTCGCCCTGCTGCAGGAGGGGCGGGCCTATCCGCGGGTGATCCACGACCTGGCGCTGGTTCCTCCGGGCGCGCCCCTGGTGCCGCCGGCCGCGGCGGAGCTGCTGGACGAGGTGGACGAGATCGCGCTCGTCCGGCGGTTCTACGATGGCTACCAGGCCGCCGCGCGGGCGGCGGGGCACGAGGTGACCCTGGAGCTGTCCGACTTCCTGGTGGTCGAGCCCCGGGACTACGACCGCGTGCGGTGGCTCGATCTGGTGGACCTCGGTGCCGGCTGGCGGCTGCGAGACGTGCGGGAAGAGGTGGTCGACGAGCGCACCGGCACCGGCGTGGTCACCTACGACCTCCACTGGGAACACGCCACGCCGGACCTCGAAGGTGCCATCGACGAGATGCGCCGGGCGTGGCAGGGTCTGAGCGTCCGCGCCTTCTTCGCGGCCATGCCCGAGACGACGCAGCACGCCGAGCCGCTGCCGCACGCGCTCGTCTCCTACGACGTGCAGTTGAGCTTCCAGGGACGCACGCGCACCTACCGGGCAGTCGCTCTCGTCTCCGTTCCGCACGAGCCGGAGCCGGAGATGGTGACGGTCAACGTGGAGGACTGGGTGGTCCTCGGCCTGGAGCGCCTGTTCCTCGAGCCGCGGGTGCTCACGCCCCGCGACGAGGCCCACGACTGGCCGCGCCGCCGGATGGAGCCGGTCACGGGCGCCCTGGAGACGGCGGCCGCTGCCTCCGGCAGCCAGTGCGTCTGGAACCAGTACACCGAGGTGCCGCCCCACCTCGCCTACGTCTCGGGAACCGAGCAGCACCGCAACGGCAAGCACGGCGCCCAGGTGGCCGGCGAGGCCATCTGCACCCACGAAGCGAACTGTGTCACCTACTGCCGCGCCCGGATCATCGAGCCGAGCGGCTGCTACGAGTACGGCGACCTCCAGTTCCCCTGCCGGCACTCGGTCTCGTCCAGCCGCAAGGCCGGCTTCCACAGTGAGCACAACGCCTCCGTCTCCTGCGGCGTGGCGCTCGGCTGCGGGGTGTCGGCCTGCTGCAGCGTGTGCTCCGGAGGGGTCGGATTCTCGACGGGGGGAACCGCCGCCCACCCGGAGATCACCGCCAACTCGACCGGCTCGGCGACGGTGTACGACCTCGGGGTCACCGGCAGCATGACCTGCGTGCCTCCCAACGAGATCCCGCCGCCGCCGCCGATTCCGGACGACGAGGACATCCCGTCCGACCCCAGCGAGCCCTGCGAGTGCTCGCCGGTGCTCGTCGACCTGGACCACGGCGGGTTTCGGCTGACGGGACTCGAGCACCCCCTCGCCTTCGACCTCGACGGCGACGGCGTCGCCGAGCACCTCTCCTGGACCGCCGTCGGCACCGGGGATGCCTTCCTGGCCCTCGACCGGAACGGGAACGGGACCATCGACAGCGGGCGCGAGCTGTTCGGCAACTTCACCGAGCAGCCGCCCTCGGCGGAGCCGAACGGCTACCGCGCGCTGGCCGTCTTCGACCAGCCCGCGGGCGGCGGCGACGGCGACGGGCGGATCACGGCGGCGGATCCTGTGTTCGCACGACTACGGCTGTGGATCGACGCGAACCGCGACGGCAGATCGCAGCCCGAGGAGCTGCTCGCGTTGCCTGCCGCGGGCGTCGAGGCCCTCCACGTCGAGTACGTCTCCGCGCGGCGCCGCGACCGCCACGGCAACGAGTTTCGCTACAGCGCGCAGGTCGAGCTGGAGCGCGGGGTCACCCGATCGGTAGACGTCTTCCTGCTCTCCACACCGTCCGCGCCCTGACGGCTATGCCGCGGCCTGGTGCCTGCGGCGGCCGAGGGCGAGGCGCAGGGCGATGGCGAGCAGGATCACCAGGCAGACGACCGCCGCGATCGGGACGAGCACCGCCAGCACCGAGAGCAGCACCGAGCCGCCGGCCTCCAGCGTCGAGACCCCCGGGTTGCCGAGGCCGCCGGTGGTCAGGGAGGAGATGCCGCGGGTGCCGGCGGTGAGCCCCTGGAACACCGTCGCCGTGCCGCCGCCAGCGATGATCGCCAGGCTCCAGCGCAGGGTCGGATCGAGGTCGACGATCACCGCCGCGGTCAGCATCACGCCGGCGACGATCGCCGCCGGCGTCGCCACCGTGTCGAGCAGGTTGTCGATCCACGGCACGAAGTAGGCGAGCACCTCGAGCACCGTGGCGGCGCCGAAGGTCCACAGCGCCGCGTCCGCGGACATCCACTGGAAGCCCTCGGACAGCGGCAGCACACCGAAGCGGTGGGCGAAGCCGACGGCGAGCAGCGGCACGAAGACGCGGAACCCGGCCGCCGCCGCCAGCGACAGGCCCACCAGCACGCTCAGGATCGTTTCCACGGCAGGAAGCATCATACCGCCACCCTACGGCGCCGGCGGTCGGCTTGTTCCACAACGAACGGGTGGGGCTCGCGCGGTAGAATGTCCGTTCCATCGAGCCTGGCCGGAGACGTCATCGATGAGACCAGCCGCCGCCTTCCTCGCCCGCTCCGCGGTGCGCCCCTCCTGCACCCTCCTGCTGCTCTGCGCCGCGCTGCTGGCCGGGTGCGGTACCGGCACCGACACCCGCCCCCTCGCCACGCCCGACCTGGCGCGCCTGGCCGCCGAGCGCGGCCTCGATCCCGCCGAGGTGCTCCACCCGTTCGAGCCGACGCCGGAGATGCGTCTCTGGCTCGAAGACCGGGTCACGCCCCGTCAGGACGCGGAGGAGCAGCTCGACGAGCTGCTCACCAAGCTGCTTTCGCCGCGCGGCCTCGGCCTGGTCTACGAGGCCGGCTACAGCGCCACCGCGGCGGAGGCCTTCGCGGCGCGCAAGGCCAACTGCCTCGGCTTCACCAACCTCTTCGTCGCCCTCGGGCGCGAGCTCGGCGTGCCGGTGTACTTCCTCGCCGTCGACGAGGTGGAGACCTTCGCCAAGGGCGAGGACCTGGTGGTCGTGTCGCGCCACGTCACCGCCGGCTACGGAGTGCGCAACGACGTCAAGGTGCTGGAGTTCTCGTCGAGCTCCGACATCGGCTACAACCTGGTGCGGCGGGTTTCCGACGCCACCGCGGTCGCGCTCTACTACTCGAACCGGGGGGCCGAGATGGTGCAGGCCGGGGACGCCGTCGCCGCCCTCGACCAGCTCGCCATCGCCACCCGCCTCGACCCGGAGCTGGCGATGGGGTGGGTGAACCTCGGCGTCGCCCGCCGTCGCACCGGAGACCTCGACGGCGCCGAGGCCGCCTACCGCCGGGCCCTGGAGCTCGATCCGCGGGCCCCCTCGGCCTACCAGAACCTCGCCGCCCTGCTGCGCCACCGTGGCCGGGCCGAGGAGGCCGAGACCCTCGCCCGGCGCCTGGCGGAGACGGGCAGCCGCAATCCGTACAACTTCCTGAGCCTCGGCGACCACGCGCTGCGCCGCGGCGAGCTCGAGCAGGCGGGCCAGTTCTATCGCCGGGCGCTGCGCCTGCAGCGCGAGGACGCGGAGACCTATGCCGCCCTCGGCCTGTGGGCGGTGGCGGTGGGCGACCGCGACGAAGCCCGCCGGCTCCTCGCCAAGGCCCGCGGCTTCGACCCGGACCACCCCCGCGTCCGCGAGCTCGCCCGCCGCCTCTCCTGAGCCGTAGTCACGTCCGCGCGGCTGACCTGCGGATCCTCTTTGGGCGAGCTCGCCCGACCGGACCCCGCGAGCGCGCCATCGTCCTGGCGTCGCGCCCCCGCCGGTCCCCTTCGGCCGCGCTGTACCGGAATTTTGACTTCCAAGGTGTATCTATGCATCATTACTGCGGGACCGGGCTGCACACGATCTCTCCCGGTGCGGCAGAAAGTTGCCATAAATGAGAACTTTACCGACACTCCGCAACCGGAGGACGGGCCGGGTGCCAATGGAGGTGCCCGCGCGGTCCCCCGGAGAGGAGATGAGAGAGATGCTCTCGAAACTTCGCAAGACGATCGTCCCGGCGACCCTCGTGGCCGCCCTCCTGCTGACCCCCGCCGCCGCCGTCTTCGCCGCCCCCCCGCAGGACGCGGAGACCGGTTGGACCCGCCTCGACCCGGCGAGCCTGCTCCAGGGCCTGCTCGGCTGGCTGTTCGGCGAGGCCGGCGCGGACATGGACCCCGACGGGGTGAGGGCTGCGGCGGGTGCCGACATGGACCCGAACGGGTTGACCACGGATGCGGGTAGCGACATGGACCCTAACGGCGGCACCACCGAGGCAGGTGCGGATATGGACCCGAACGGCTTCACCGCTTCTGGTGGAGACGCCGGAGCCGACATGGACCCGAACGGCTGATCACGGCCCTCGGCCGGCGTTCGCATGCTGGCGCCGGCCCGTTTTTCTCCCTGTAAGGAATTTTTGTGTAGACTCCGTCTGTCAGCATGTTCTGCTGGTGAACATATACTTACGGGCGGTGATCGTAGGGAGGGGGCCGCAATGAAGATCCATCCTAATGAGAGATCCCTCGAGCGGGTGGCCGATCGGGTCAAGGGCCGCCGCGATCGACAGGTGCTGCGGCACGTGCTCGACTGCAAGCGCTGCCGCCGCCGGCTCATCGTGATGCTGCACTGGAACGGTGGGCAAGGAGCGCTTCCCTGGACCCCCAGCGCCTACGGCGATCTGCTGGATCGCCTGGTGCAGGAAAGCGAGCGGGCCGGCTCTCCACTCAGCCGTGAGCAGGTGGAGGCCCCGGTGCTCCTCTCGGAGCTGATGCTCCACCCTTCACGGCGCCGTCGGCTGATGGTCCGCAACAGCACCCGGTTTCTCTCCTGGGCCCTCGCCGAGCTGTTGCTGGAGCGCAGCTTCGAAGAGGCCTTCGTCGACCCCGCACAAGCCGAGAGCCTGGTGCGACTCGGGCTTGATGTGGTGGACCAACTGGATCAGACGGACCATGACAGTCGGCTGGTGGCGGACCTTCGCAGTCGCGGATTGGCGCTTCTCGGCAACGCCTTGCGCATGCGATCCGACCTTGCTGCTGCTGATCTGTCAATGAGGGAGGCGGAGGCCGCTTTGGGCCATGGCTCCGGCGATCCCCTCGAACTGGCTCGCCTGCTGGACCTCAAAGCTTCGCTGCGGAAGGACCAGCAACGGATCGCGGAGGCTCGTGAGCTCCTGGAAGCCGCGATCGCGGATTACCTGTCTGTTGGTGAGAGCCGTCGGGCTGGCAGGTCGCTGTTGACCCTCGCTTCGGTCGAGTACATCGCTGGCAACTCCGGAGAAGCGCTCCTCGTCCTGCAGCGAGCGCTTGAGATGATTCCTAGGGAGGAAACACGGCTCCACCTCTGCCTCCGCCACAACCTCGCCGAATACCTCAGCGAAGCGGGAAGCTACCCCGAGGCCCGCCGGGTCTTCCTCCAATCCCAGCCTCTCTACTCCCGCTTCCGCGACCCCTGGACCCAGCGCCGCCGGGCCTGGGTCGAAGGCAAGATCCTGCGTGGCCTGGGGCAGCTCGACGAGGCGGAGCGTCTGCTGGCGTGGGCGCAGCGCGGCTTCGCGGAGCAGGAGATCGCCTATGACGCGGCACTCGTCTCGCTGGACCTGGCGGCGGTGCACGCCCAGCGCGGCGACTTCGCGAAGCTCGAGCGGCTGTCGGCGGAGATGATGTCGATCTTCCGTTCCCGCGACATCCACCGCGAGGCCCTGGCGGCGCTCGGCTACTTCCGACGCGCTGTCGAGCTGCGCACCGCCAGCACCGAGCTGGTCCAGCGCCTCCTCACCTATCTGCGCCAGGCCCGCCACAACCCGCAGCTCAGCTTCGACGCGGGAGGCTGAACCGACTGGCCGAGCGGCTGGCCTCTTGCCTCCGGCTCCATCTCGGCCGTACAGGGCGGGGTCGAGGCCGGAGCTGGCACGGTAAGATCCCCCCGTGCCCACGACCGCCCAGCCCACCTCGAAGCCCACCTCCCAGACCACCCTCACCCTCGATGGCGTCGAGATTCACCTCGCTCGGCCGGTGACCGAGACGCCCCGCTGGGTGGGGCGCGAGGACGTCCTGGCCCAGCTCCTGGCGGCGTGGTCGCGGGTGGACGAGGACGATCTGCCGCTCAATCCGCGGCTGTTGGGGCGGCCGGGGGTGGGGAAGACCACGCTCGCGGCGGCGGCGGCGCGGCGGCTCGGGCTCGAGATCTACATCCTCCAGGCCACCATGGACACCCGCCCGGACGATCTGCTCGTGGCGCCCGTCCTCGGCCCCGACGGCGGCGTCCTCTACCGCGCCTCGCCGCTGGTCACCGCCATGCTGCGCGGCGGCGCCCTGGTGCTCGACGAGGGCAACCGGATGAGCGAGAAGTCCTGGGCCTCCCTGGCGCCGCTG
>DATACC010000058.1:0-2238 GCA_036259255.1 Thermoanaerobaculia bacterium
GGTGAGCCGCTCGTCGCCGAACACCAGGGCCGGCGCCTCCGGCGTCGCCGCCGCCTGCGCCGCCAGCCGGTCGGTCAGCACCTGCGGCCCCACGAACTCCCGCGCCGTCGCGTTCCACCCCGCCACCACCTGCCGGCGCTCCGTCTCGTCCATCAGCGGCAGGGCGGCGAGCGGCCGGTCCGCATCGACGGCCACCGCCTCCAGCAGGCGCACGAAGTGGGCCGCCATGCGCTCGACGGTGGCGCCATCGAACAGATCCGCGTTGTAGCCGATCCAGCCGACGAAGCCGTTGGGCATCTCCTGGAGGTCGAGCTCGAGATCGAGCCGCGCGGTGGTCTCGTTGAACTCGTAGCGGGTGAGGGTGAGCCCCTGCGCCTCGAGCGCCGGCAGCGGCACGTTCTGGAAGGCGAACAGCACCTGGAACAGCGGGTTGCGCCCCATGTCGCGGTCGAGGTCCAGCTCCTCGACCAGCTTCTCGAAGGGCAGCTCCTTGTGGGCGAAGGCGCCCAGCGAGGTCTCCCGTACCTGGCGCAGCAGGTCGCGGAAGGTGGGCGCGCCGGAGAGGTCCGAACGCAGCACCAGGGTGTTGACGAACAGGCCGATCATGCCTTCGAGCTCCACCCGGTCGCGGTTGGCGATGGGCGAGCCCACCGGGATGTCGGTCTGCCCGGTGTAGCGGTGGAGCAGCGTCTGGTAGCCGGCGAGCAGCACCATGAACAGGCTCGCGTCCTCGCTGCCGCCGAGCTCCTTGAGGGCGCCGACGAGGCTCTTCGGCAGCAGCAGCATCTCGCGCCCGCCGCGGAAGCTCTGCACCGGCGGCCGAGGCCGGTCGGTGGGCAGCTCGAGCAGCGGCGGCGTGTCGGAGAGACGCTGCTTCCAGTAGGCCACCTCGACGTCGAGCCCCTCCTCGCGGATCAGGCGGCGCTGCCAGGCGGCGTAGTCGGTGTACTGCAGCGACGGCTCGCCGAGCGGCGAGGGCTGCCCCTGGACGAAGGCGGCGTAGAGGGCCGCCACCTCGCGCAGGAAGACGCCGGTGGTCCAGGTGTCGGAGACGATGTGGTGGAGGACCACGAGGAGCACGTGGTCCGCCTCCCCCACCTTCAGCAGGTGGACCCGCAGCAGGTCGTCGGCGGCCAGGTCGTAGGGCCGGCGGGCGAGCGCATCGACCAGGCGCTGGGCCTCGGCCTCGGCCTGCTCGCGGCTGCGGCCGGCGGTGAGGTCCTGGACGTCGAGGGGTACCCGGTGCTCGGCGGCGACCACCGGCACCGGGCGGCCGTCCTCGAAACCGAAGCGGGTGCGCAGGGTCTCGTGCCGGCGCACGATCTCCTGGATCGCGCGGTCGAGCACGGCGACGTCCAGCGGCCCCTCCAGGCGCACCGCCGAGGGGATGTTGTAGGCCGCCACTCCCGGCTGGAGCTGCTGGATGAACCACAGGCGCTGCTGGGCGAAGGAGAGCTCGAGCGGCTCGTCCTCGGCCCGCGGCGTCACCTGGGTACGCAGCGAACGGATGCGGCGGCGCTCCTCGAGCATCAGCTCGAGCAGCCGGCGGCGCTCCGGGTTCAGGTCCCGCTTCGGGCTCTTCGGCGCTTCGCTTCTCGACTCGTCACTCATCTCGCACCTCGAGAGCGGCACCCTGCTCGCGCCGCTCCAGCTCTTTCATGACCTCTTCGTCGGACAGTGCCGACAGCTCCTCGAACAGCTCGTCCATCTCCTCGTCCATCCGCTCGCCGCGGATCGCCTCCACGGCCTTGGCCAGCTCCTCGATGGTGGAGGCCTCGAAGAACAGGCGCACCGGCAGATCGAGCTCCAGGACACCGCGCAGCCGGGTGGCCAGGCGACTCGCCAGCAGCGAATCGCCGCCGAGGTCCAGGAAGCTGTCGTGGACGCCGATGCGCTCGATGCCCAGCAGCTCCTGCCAGACGCCGGCGATGGCCCGCTCGGTGTCGGTGTGGGGCGCCACGTACTCGACGGCGAGGTCCGGCCGCGGATGGCGCTCCCCCGCCGGCACCACGGCCTCTTCGGCGGAGCCGCGGGCCGGCGCCACGCGGTTCCAGCCGCGCTCCAGAGGCCGCGCCGAGACCAGCACCTGGTGCGCCGCGGCGGCGCGGGCGACGAGACCGCGGAAGGCATCGAGCGCCTCGCCGCCGCTCCCGGCAGCTCCGGCGGTGCCCTCGCCGTCCTGCCACAGGTCCCAGGCGACGCTGGTCCAGCGGTGCGCGCCAGGGCCGGCGGCGCCGC
>DATACC010000059.1:0-4139 GCA_036259255.1 Thermoanaerobaculia bacterium
ACCCGTCGCTCGCGATGTGGTGCACCGTCACCGCCAGCACGTGCTCCGACGGGCCCAGCCGCAGCAGCAACCCGCGCAGCACCGGCGCCGACCCGAGATCGAACGGCCGCCGACCCTCCTGGCGCACCAGCCTCCGGGCCAGCGCCTCGCGGCGCGCCGGCTCCAGCCCGCTCAGGTCCACCCGCGGCAGCACCAGGGGACCGGCCGCCGTCACCTCCTGCACCGGAGCCCCGTCCACCACCCGGTAGCGCGTGCGCAGCACCGCGTGGCGCCGCACCACCTCACCCAGCGCACGCCGCAGCGCCGCTGCCGACAGCCCCCCCGTCAGACGCACCGCCAGCGGCAGGTTGTACGCCGCGCTCCCCGGCTCCAGGCGGTCCAGGAACCACAGGCGCTGCTGACCGAACGACAGCGGCGACGGGCCCGCATCGCCCGCCTCGATCCCCACCTCCTGCGTGCGCTCCAGCTCCCCCAACCGCCGCGCCAAACCCTCCACCGTCGGAGACTCGAACACCGCTCGCAGCGGAAGGTCGACCTCGAAGCGCTGGTTGAGCCGCGAGATCGCCTGCATCGCCAGCAGCGAATGGCCGCCGAGGCGGAAGAAGTCCTCGTCGACGTCCGGAGCCACCCCGAGCAGCTCGGCGAAGATGCCGGCGACGGCTTCCTCGATCGGCGTGCGGGGCGCGGCGCCGGCGGGCCGCTCGGCCACCGCGTCGGGCTCCGGCAGGGCCCGGTGGTCCACCTTGCCGGTAGCCGTCAGCGGCAGGGCTTCGAGGGTGGTGATGCCGGGCGGCACCATGAACTCCGGCAACCGCTCGCGCAGGTGGTCCAACAGGTCGGCGTTGCCCGCCGGCGCCTCGCCCTGGCGCACCACGTAGGCGGCCAGGCGCTTGTCGCCGGCGCCCGCCTGCCGCACCACCACCGCCGCCGCCGAGACCGCCGGGTGCTGCACCAGGGCGGCCTCGATCTCGCCCAACTCGACGCGGAAGCCGCGGATCTTGACCTGTTGATCGGCCCGCCCGACGAACTCCAGGTTGCCGTCGGACCGCCAGCGCACCAGGTCACCGGTGCGGTAGAGCCGCGACCCCGGCGGGCCCGAGGGGTCGGGCAAGAAGCGTTCGGCGGTGAGCCGCGGGCGGTCGAGGTAGCCGCGGGCCAGGGTGCCGCCCACCAGCAGCTCGCCGGTGGCCCCCGGCGGCACCACCCCGCCGTGGCGGTCCACCACCTGGACCGGCCGTTCGGCGATGGGGCGGCCGATGGGCACCCGCGCGCCGTCCTCCGGCCGTGGAACGTGCAGAGTGGTGGTGATCACCGACTCGGTGGGGCCGTAGGCGTTGAGCAGGCGGATGCCGGCGAGGGGAGAGCGGGCCACAGCGAGCACTCCGTCGGCCAGCATCGCCTCGCCGCCGGCCGACAGCACCCGCAGCGTCGGCGGAGCGGCGGCCACCGCCTCCTCGTCCTCGACCCAGCGGTGCCACATTGCCGTCGGCAGATCCATGTGGGTGACGCCCTCGGCCGCCAGCCAGCGCGACACCGCCACCGGGGTGAGCAGCTCGGGACCGCGCATGACCAGCCGGGCACCCACCGACAGCGCGGGCAGGATCTGCTCCAGCGACATGTCGAAGCTCGCGGAGGCGAACTGCAGCACCCGATCGTCCCGGCCGACGTCCCACAGCTCGCGGGCGGTCCGGCAGTGCATCGCCGCCGCCGCGTGGGATACCGCCACGCCCTTGGGGAGGCCCGTGCTGCCGGAGGTGTAGATGACGTAGGCGAGCGCCTCGGGCCGGGGGCGCGGCAGGACCGTGGGCAGGTCGTCCGCATCGCCGTCCTCGCCGAGCAGCAGGACCGGCAGGCCGTCGGCCCACGAACCGGCGAGCCCCGGCTGGGTGACCAGAACGGCCGCCTGGGAGTCGGCCACCAGGAAGGCCAGCCGGTCGGCCGGAAGCGTTGGATCGAGGGGAACGTAGACACCGCCGGCACGCAGGATGCCGAGCAGGCCCACCACCAGGCCGGCGGAGCGCTCGACGCAGAGGGCGACCCGGGACTCCGGCCCGACGCCGAGGCGCACCAGGCGGCGGGCCAGGCGCTGCGAGGCGCGGGCGAGCTCGCCATAGGTCAGCCGCTCGCCGCCGCACACCACCGCCAGCCGCTCCGGCGCCTCCGCCGCCCGCGCCTCGAAGGGCTCGTGGAGCAGGAGGTTCGGCGGGCCGGGCGCAGCAGGCGCCGCGGACCACTCCCGGATCTGCTGGCGCTGCGCCGCCGTGAGCAGCGGCAGCTCCGAGAGGCGGCAGCGGGGATCGGCCACGACGCCGGCCAGCAGCGCCGACCAGTGCCCCGTCAGCCGGCGGGCCGTGGTCTCGTCGAACAGGTCCGTGCTGTACTGGAACGTACCGCGGATCTCGTCGCCGATCTCGGTGAGGGTGAGCGAGAGGTCGAACCGCTCGGCACGGGCCTCGTTGCCGAGGGTGCTCTGGCGCAGGTTCGGCGCCGGCTCCTGGGGAGGCCGGGGGAAGTTCTGCAGCGCGAACATCACCTGGAACAGGGGCGAACGGTCCAGGTGGCGCTCCGGCTGGAGCTCTTCGATAAGCCTTTCGAGGGGCAGGTCCTGGTGCTGCCACGCCGCCAGGGCCTCCTCCCGGGCGCGGGAAACGAGCTCGTCGAAGCCGGGGTCGCCGGCGGTCGAGGTGCGCAACACCAAGGTGTTGATGAAGCAGCCGATGAGATCCTCCACCTCCATGCGGTTGCGGCCGGCCACCGGGACGCCGACGAGCAGATCCTCCTGCCCGGACCAGCGGCCGAGCAGCGCCTGGAAGCTGGCAAGGAGCGTCATGAACGGCGTCGCGCCGCTGGCGCGGCCGAGCTCGCGCAGGCCGGAGGCCACGGCCGGCGGCACGCGGACCGACAAGGCGCCGCCGCGCAGGCTCTGCACCGGCGGCCGCGGCCGGTCGGTGGGCAGCTCGAGCACCGGCGGCGCGCCGGCCAGGTGCTCGCGCCAGTAGGCCAGATGTCCCGCCAGCAACTCCCCTTCGAGCCAGGTGCGCTGCCAGACGGCGAAATCGGCGTACTGCACCGGCAGCTCCGCCAGAGGCGACGGCTCGCCGGCCGAAAACACCGGGTATAGCACCGAGACCTCGCGCACGAAAAGCCCCATGGACCAGCCGTCGCTGGCGATGTGGTGGATGGTGGTGAGAAGCGCGTGGTCCCGCGCCGCCAGCCGCACCAGGGTGGTCCGTAGGACCGGCCCCCGGGCGAGATCGAAGGGCCGGGCCGCCTCGGTGGCGAAGAGCCGGCGCATCTCGGCTTCGGCGCGCGCTGCCGGCAGGGCGGCGAGGTCGATCCGCGGCAGGGGGACCGGCTCCGCGGCGAGGATCACCTGCCGAGGCGCGTCGTCGCGCTCCTGGTAGACCGTCCGCAGAACGGCGTGCCGGCGCACCACCTCCGACAGGGCACGGGCCAGCGCTACGGGATCGAGGGGTCCCTCGAGGCGCACCGCTCCGGGGATGTTGTAGGCCGAGCTGTCCGGGTCGAAGCGGTGCAGGAACCACCAACGCTGCTGTGCGAAGGAGAGCGGCAAAGGCGTGCCGGGCGGCACCGGGCGTACCGGCGGCGCGTCGACGCCGGCGACCTCGCCCCGGGCCCGCTCCACCCGGGCGGCGAAGGCGGCCACGTTGGAGGCCTCGAACAGCGCCCGCAGCGGCAGGTCGACGGCGAAGCGCTCCTTGAGGCGCGAGACCACGCGGGTGGCGAGGAGGGAATGGCCGCCGAGCTCGAAGAAGTCGTCGTCGACCCCCAGCGGTCCGCTGCGCAGCAGCTCGGCCCAGATCTCGGCCACCGCGGCCTCCACCGGGGTGCGCGGCGCCACCAGCTCGTGCTCGGCGGGGCGGCCCTCCGGCGCCGGCAGGGCGCGCCGGTCCACCTTGCCGTTGGGAGTGAGCGGCAGCTCCGGGAGCAGCACCAGGGCGCCGGGCACCAGGTGGGCCGGCAGGCGCTGGCGCAGGAAGGCGCCCAGCGACTCCGCCGTCAGCGCGCTCCCGGGCTGGGCCACCGCGTACCCCACCAGGCGCCGCCCCACGCCCTCGTCGTCGCGCACCACGGCGGCCGCCTCGGCCACCTCCGGGTGCTCCACCATCGCCGCCTCC
>DATACC010000060.1:0-5739 GCA_036259255.1 Thermoanaerobaculia bacterium
GTACGGGCGGCTGCCGTCGGCGTACGCGGGCACGAAGGTCCAGTTGGTGTGGAAGCCGCTCGCGCCGTCCTGCGCCACCAGCAGCAGGCGCCCCGGGATTCCGGCACCGAACGGGAAGTGGACGGCGCGCAGCAGCGGACCGGCGGCGAGGTCGAGGGAGCGCTGGACCGCGGCGGCCGCCGCCTCCAGGGCCGCCCCCTGGCGCTCAGCCGGCAGGGCGGAGAGATCCACCCGTGCCGCCGCCGCCCGGCCGGCGCCCCGGGCCGTCGGCGCCAGCCGCTGGCGCCAGCCGTCCGGCGCCGGCGTGAAACGCAGGCGCAGGGCGTCGTGGCGCCGAGCCAGGGCCTCGACAGCCCGGCGCAGGGCGCCCGGCGGCGGCTCCACGGCGAGGCGGAACAGCAGCGCCTGGTTGAAGTGGTGGAGCGCCGGCAGGTTCTGGGCGAAGAACCAGCGCTGCTGCGGCGTGATCGGCACCTCGGCCGGCTCCGGCCCCACGACGGCGACGGCGGCGCCGCCCAGCGGCTCGGCGACCCGCGCCAGGCGCTCCAGGGTCTGGTGGCGGAAGAGCTGCTGGGCCGTGACCCGCAGCCCGGCCCGGGCAGCCCGGGAGACCACCTGGATCGACAGGATCGAGTCGCCCCCGAGCTCGAAGAAGTTGTCCTCGGCGCCGACCTCCTCGACCCCGAGCAGCTCGCTCCACACCGTGGCCAGCAGGCGCTCGGCGGGGGTGCGCGGCGCCACCCGCGGCGCTCGCACCGCCATCGACTCCGGCGCCGGCAGGGCGTTGCGGTCGAGCTTGCCGCTGGGCAGCCGGGGCAGCGCGTCGAGCAGCATCAGGGCGCTCGGCACCATGTGCTCCGGCAGGCGCGCGGCAAGGTGGCGGCGCAGCGCCTCGGCATCGAGCACGCCGCGGGCCGCCAGCGGCCGCTCCACCGGCGGCGGCGGCGCCTGCGCCGGCAGGCTCTCGTGCACCGCGTAGAGGTTCCACATGTCGGTGCCCACCAGGCGGTGGTCCTGCTCCACCGTCACCCGGAAGCCGTGGGCCTCGAGGCGCGCCACCACCCGGGCCAGCCGGCCGCCCCCGCCCCGGCCGCTGCCGTCGGCGACGTCGTGCACCTCCATGACCACCTGGCGGATGCGCGGCCAGTCCTCCTCGGCGAGGCCGTCGAGCACGTCGAGCTCCGCCTTCTCGACGTCGATCTTGAGCAGGTCGACGCGCTCGGCCCCGGTCTCGGCCAGCAGCTCGGAGAGGGTGCGCACACGGCAGCGGAAGGTCTCCTTCTCGAACCGGCCGGCCAGTAGCTCGTCGGCATGCTCGCCGAGGCCGTCGGCGCGGTTGGCGAGCACCGCCCGGGTGACCGCCTCGTCCTCGCTGCGCTCGGCGTAGCTGCCCGACATGCCCGTCCACTGGGGGTAGAAGGTGAACTCCATGCTGCCCGGCCGGGCGCCGACGCCGCACTCGTGGAGCTCTACTCCCAGGCCGTAGCGCTCGACGTTCTCGACCAGGCGGTCGAAGATCGGCGGGATCGGCTCGCAGGCGATCACCCGGGGCCGCTCGCAGTGCTGGTGGACGAAGAGGCTGAACAGGCCGATGTTGGCTCCGACGTCGACGACCACCGCGTCGTCCGGCAGCCGCACGCCGCCGCGCAGGTAGGTGGGGTCGCGGTAGATCTCGTCGTAGATCAGCTCCGCCTCGCCGCGGTTGACCGCCGAGATGCGCAAGCCGTTGGGCAGCTCCACCGCCACGCCGCCGGCGCGGGCGCGGCGCCGCGGCACCGCGTAAGCAAGCAGGCGCTGGGCACCGCTGTCCTCGCGGCGCACCGTGGCGGCCGCCTCCGACACCTCCGGGTGCCGCGCCAGCACCGCCTCCACCTCCCCGAGCTCCACCCGGAAGCCGCGCAGCTTCACCTGACCGTCGGCGCGGCCGAGGAACTCGAGGGTTCCGCCGGGCAGCCAGCGGGCGAGGTCGCCGGTGTCGTAGAGGCGGCCACCGGACTCCGGCCGCGCCGCCTCGGCGGCGAACGGGTCGGGGCGGAAGCGCTCGGCTGTGAGTCCCGGTCGGCCGAGGTAGCCGTGGGCGAGGCTCGGCCCGGCGACCCACAGCCGCCCGGCCACCCCCACCGGCGCCGGCGAGCCGTCGTCCGCCAGCACGTGGACCCGCAGGTTGGCGAGGGGGCGGCCGATGGAGACCACCCCGGAGCCGCCGCCCGCCGCCTCGCCCGCTGCCCCGCCAACCGCCGGGTACGGGAAGAAGGTGGCGTCGATGGCGGTCTCGGTGGGGCCGTAGAGGTTGCACAGCGCCACGCCCAGGCGCCTCACGGCGCGCTCGGCGAGCTCCACCGGCAGCGCCTCGCCGCCGCAGAACAGGTGGTCCAGGGCCGCGGCCCCGGCGCGGGCCGGCTCGTCATCGCCCGCCTCGTCCTCGCCCATCTCGTCGAGGAACGGACCGAGGATCGATGGTACGAGCTGCAGCCGCGTGATCCCGTGGCGCGCCAGGGCGCCCGCCAGGGCAGCGGTGTCGCGGTGGGCGCCGGGCGGCGCCACCACCACCGTGGCGCCGGCCAGCAGCGGGCAGAACAGCTCCCACACCGAGGCGTCGAAGCTGTGAGGGGTCTTCAGCAGCACGCGGTCGCCAGCGGCCAGGGGGAAGTCGCGCTGCATCCACAGCAGCCGGTTGGCGATGGCACGATGCGGCACCACCACCCCCTTCGGCCGGCCGGTGGAGCCGGAGGTGTAGAGCACGTAGGCGACCGCCTCGCCACCGGCGTCGGCCTCGCCGCTCCCCCCCGCGGTGTCCCCACCCCACCGAGCCACCTCGTCGAGGCGCAGCACCGGCGCGGCGCCGGCCGCCGAGGCCGGACGGTCGGCGACCCACGCCGCCACCCCGGCGTCCTCGGCCACGAAGCGCAGCCACTCGGCCGGGTAGCCAGCGTCGAGGGGCACCCAGGCGGCGCCGGCTTCGAGCACGCCGAGCACCGCCACCGGCAGCGCTTCCGAGCGCTCGGCGAACAGGGCGACCCGGTCGCCCGGCGCCACGCCGGCGGCGCGCAGGCGGTCGGCCAGCGCCCGGGCGCCTCCCGTCAGCGCAGCGTAGGTCAGATGACGGTCGCCGCAGACCACCGCCGTCGCCTCCGGGGTGGCGGCGGCGCGGGCGGTCACCAGGCGGTGCAGGCGCACCTCCGGCCAAGGCGCCGCGGCGGTGTCGTTGACCTCGTGCAGCAGGAAGCGGCGCTCCGCGGCGCCGAGGATCGGCAGGGCGCCGCAAGGCGTGGCCGGCGCCGCCACGGCGGCGGCGAGCAGGGCGCGCAGCCGTTCGGCGGTGCGCCCTACCTCGTCGTCCGGCAGGCGGGCAGCGTCGTAGTCGAAGCGCAGCCGGAGCCCGCCGTCGCCGACGACCACGGTGAGCTTCAGCAGGTGGCGGTCCCAGATCGCGCCGGCCTCGATCGTGGCGATCTCCAGGCCGTCGACCCGCATCGCCGGCAGCGGCGGCGCCAGCTCGAAGGCGTAAGGCCAGAACCGCCGCGCCGGCTCCACGGCGTCGGCCCCGAGAGCAGACCAGGAGAAGCCCTCGCCGTGCTCCCGCCCCACGGCCAGGGCGCGGGCCAGGTGGCGTACCAGCTCCGCGAAGGGCTGCTCGGCACGGTAGGCGCCGGCGGTCACCGGCAGGTTGCGGGCGAACAGGCCGAGGGACGCATCGAGCCCCTCGTAGCGCCGTCCCGGATCGGCCGCCGCCACGGTGAGGCCGGGAACGCCGGTGAGGCGGCGCAGCAGGACCTGCCAGGCGGCGAGCAGGAAGGCCTCCGGCGAGTCCTCCGCGACGGCCGCGAGAGCCGAACCCGAACCATCCGCCGGCACCTCCAACGCGGCCGGGACGAAGGGACCGGCGCCGCCACCCGCGCGCGGCCGGGCCAGCGGCAGCGCGGCGGTCTCCTCCGGCGCACCGGCCTCGACGCGACGCCACCAGGCGTTCCCCTCGTCGCTGGTGGCGAGCTCGCGGAACACCTCGGCCACGTCGGCGTACTGCAGCGGCTCCGCGCCGGCCGGACCGACCTCGCCGGCGTAGGCGGCGGCCAGCTCCCGCACCAGGTTGGCGACTCCCACGGAGTCGGCGGCGAGGGCCGGCAGGGTCAGCACCAGCCGGTGCTCGCCCGGGTCGCCGGCAAGGAGCACGGCATCGACCGCCGCCTCCCCCGCCTGGGGCGGCGCCGCGGCGACGGCGGCCACGCCCCCCTCGGCGGACGCGGTCTCGGGTGCCGCGCGGCGCAGGCGCACCGGCACGTTGCCGGCGATCACCTGCAGCGGCACCTTCAGGCCGGGCAGCCGGCGAAACCCGGTGCGCAGGATCTCGTGCCGCGCCACCACCGCGCGCAGCGCCGCGGCCAGCCGCTCGGCGTCCAGGGGGCCCCGCAGGCGCAGCGTGCAGCGGGCCCGGAAAGCGCCCGGCTCGGCGTCCTCGTGCAAGCGCCACAGGTGCTCCTGCTGCGGCGATAGGGCGAAGCCCTCGAGCTCCTGGAGCGGGCCCGGGGCGGACTGGGTCGGCGTCGAAACCATCATGCTCCCCCTCGAGAGACCGAAACCGCCTTGCGGCGTACGGTCCGAAACGTCGTGTCGACCACCCGGTCGAAGTCCTTCTCGCGCTCGGCCCACTCCCGCACCCCGGCCGCCGCCGCCCGCTCCACCACCTCCGACAGGCGTGCCTCGGGACGCACCGCGACCACCCGGAGCACGGTCTCGAAGCGCTGGACCATGGCGTCGATGGTGGCCGCGTCGAACAGCTCGCGGTCGTACTGCACAACGCCACGCACCGCCCCGGCCTCCGCACCGGCGGTGCCTTCCCCTCCGGCCGCCGCCTCGCCGCCGTCCATCAGGTTGAAGATCAGGTCGAAATGGGTGGTCGCCACCTCCGCCTCCTGGGGCCGCAGCTCGAGCCCCGGCAGGCGCAGGTCGGGAAGCGGCGTGTTCTGCAGGGTGAACACCGCCTGGAACAGCGGGTGAACCCGCGGATCGCGCTCCACCCGCAGCTCGTCCACCAGCTTGTCGAAAGGCAACTCCTGGTGCGCGTAGGCCCCCAAGGTCACATCGCGCACGCGCCGCAGCAGGGCCTGGAAGGTGGGGTCGCCGGACAGGTCCACCCGCAGCACGAGCATGTTGACGAAGAAGCCCACCATCTCCTCCAACTCGCTGCGAGTGCGGCCGGCGACGTTGGAGCCCACCACCACGTCTTCGGCCCCGGAGTAGCTGTGGAGCAGCGCGTCGAAGGCCGCCAGCAGCAGCATGAACAGGGTGACGCCCTCGCCATGGGCCAGGGTCCGCAGCGCGGTGGCCAGCTCCCCGGGAATCACCAGCGGCCGCATGGCACCGCGGTGGACCGGCTCCTGGGGACGCGGCCGGTCGGTGGGCAGAGCCACCACCGGCGGCGCGCCCGCCAGCCGGCGCCGCCAGTAGCCGATGAGCTCGTCGAGGGCGGCGCCGCGCAGGCGGCGGCGCTGCCAGCGGGAGACGTCGCCGTACTGCACCGGCAGCACCGGCAGCACCGGCGCACGCCCTTCGACGTCGGCGGCGTAGAGCTCCGCCAGGTCGCGCACCAGCACGCCGAGGGACCAGGCGTCGGCCACCGCGTGGTGCAGGGTGAGCAGGAAGGCGTGCTCCGCCGGCGCCAGACGCACCAGCAGGAAGCGGACGAGGGGCGCCCGGTCGAGGCGGAAGGGGGGCGGGGGGGGGGGGGGGGGGGGGGCGGCG